>DEJW01000046.1 GCA_002353585.1 Prevotellaceae bacterium UBA2738
TTTTCTTCACTAATTTAACATTTATGTATGCATTTTGCAGAATTATTATTGAGTGGAACACTCACCTGTTCCTGTGTTCTTTAGCATGTCATTTTAACATATCAGAATCCTCAGCAGCCATTCCATAATCCTGTCTGTTCATGCTTACAACCTTTGCTGCAGGTCTTACCATTGAGGTGTAATCGGCTATTATGCGTCGCCAGTCATTATGTGTCATGTCAGGGTATCGCTCATTAAACTTCGCCTCAACCTGCTTCTGCAGTTCCATGTCGTCTATCTTGTCATTCATGTGCAGAAGGTTATAAATCAGATAGCGAACATCTCTGTCATCCTCTATGTTTTCAAGTTTCAGTTCGCCCCTCATTATTTTTTGCAGTTCCTCAATAGAGTATGGAGGATTCTTTCTGTGTAGCATATAGTGACAGTTAGGGCAAACTGGCACAAGGTCTTTCACTGCATCCAACTTATATTCCTCGCCTATGCTTGATATAGGCACCAGATGATGAACATGAATAAAGCCTTTGCCTATGGTACCATAAGCCTTATTAAAGTCCAGACCACACACAAGACACTTCAGCCCTTTCTGTTCTATACATTTCTGACGGGCACTTCTGTTGCGTTCATACTTATTCACGTTGACCTTCATCAGGGCACCCTCATAGTATTTGCTTTCATCCTCAGGATATTCCACACCGCTTTCTTCCTCTACCTTGTCAGGGTTCATCAAGAAATCAATGACATTCTGGTTCTTCAGTTCCTTAGTGCTTACATTTTCTGCTATTATTCCCAGTCTTTGCAGTTCTTCACGTTTTATGGCTTCATCGCCATAATCCTTAAACAGCTTCAGTCTTGCATACTTAGTGAACATACCTTGAAAATAGGCATCCTTATCTGACCAGTAAGGTTCCTGATTAAAGGTATCATCACTCTCAAGATTGGTCTTTACGACCTCCATCACATAACGCACACAGCATTCAGGCTTCATCATGTAAATGAACACAACATCACCCACAGAGAATCTACTTTCTCTCCAGTCCACCAGTCCGTCATTGGCTGCTATGGCATCACCAATGCGAAAAATGTTGTCACTACTTGGAACTATCCAGTACTTCATGCTTATGCATTATTTATGGGGTTTACATCTCCAACACCTTAGTTGACTCTTCACCAAACTGAGAAACCACACGAACTGCTATCTTCCTGCCCTTTTCGTAAGGTATCGGTTCACTCTTAAAGTCATAAAGAGTGTCCCATACCTCGTCGTTGAACTCCAGTCGCAGAGTTTTTTCAGCCCTATCCTTAGCCATGCTTTTAGCCACAGAGTCAAGACCTTTCTTCCATGCTGCAAACTCTTTCTTGTCGCCTCCACAGAAGTGAATGCTCCTGACCTTAAACAGGCCTCCAGTATAGTTATCGTCCATTTCCCAATAAGCTATGTCTTCCACATTGCGAGCTTTCACCTCGTCCTTTATTGGGTCATACATGTCCATACCTTTTATCTCTATGTGGCAAGTGCCGTCGCCGTTGTTCACAAGGCTTATGTCAGGCTCGCCAATGATGATGAATGAACCTGCCTTCTTGTCTTTCTTCAGCAGTCCGTCCTGCAACAGGTCGTCACTCATGCGCACCTTAGACACTTGAAAGGTTCCAAAGTTATAGTCTTTGTTCTCGCCTGCCTCTATGATGTCTTCAAATGAAAAACCGAGTATTACCAACCAGTTTGACTCACTCAAATGTTCTCTAAATGCACGTACAGCCTCATTGACAGCTTTCTTGCTCACTGTGCCAAACTTAGGACCAATCATGAAATAGACACAACTCTCCTTTCCGTCAGCAGTTTTGAAATAACCCTTAGCATTCAGATAAGGCTCATCCACATGCTCCATAGCACGCATTATAACCTGCTGCTGCTTTATGCCATTACGAATACCATTTGACTTCAGATTGCTGAATATACGGTCAGTGAATGTTGCATACTCATCATAGTCATTCTGCTTGTCATTCAGACTGTCTGGCGAACTGACATCAAGGCTCTGAAGAGTTTCTACAGTGAATGGTCCACTCACCCTAATACGCTTCTTATCCTCTTCTGGCTGGTCGTATAGTATTTCCTCGTCTAAAAAATCATTATTTGATAATGCTTTAGCCGTGATGTGAGGTATCTTCTTATATATAAAACCTCTGCGAATATTAGGATTTTCGCTATCATCGTAAGTCTTGTAGTATGGGAATAAAGCAGTAGTCAGTCGCCTTTTTGCAATATTCAAGGCAATACGACTGGTATCAATCGTAATCCATCTTCGGCCCCATTGCTCTGCCACATAGGCTGTGGTTCCGCTACCACAAGTTAAATCAAGTACAAGGTCGCCAGGATCACTGGTCATCAAGACACATCTTTGTATTGTTTTAGTAGAAGTTTGAACAACATAAACTTTTGGATCTTTTCTGCTTTGTATGCCCAGAATATCATCCCAAACATTGTTAACCTCTTGCATAGGGAAATCATCTGCGTACCGAATATATCCTAAACTATTATCTGAAGCAATAATTCTCCCCAAGTCAATAAGCCTTTTCATTCCATCAGGATAATTTACTGTCCAGTGTCGTGATTTAGGTGGGTAATAAGTTTTTCCATTAAATTCTATAGGTTGAGGAATACCTGCACTGCCCTGTGAATCTGTTGCCGTAATTCTATAGATTCTACTGCCTTTAGGTCTGTTCTTATAATCTAAAGTCTGATTATTCTCATTTTCCCAATCTTTTATAGTCATTCTAGTTCCATTAGCTAATTCTATTGAATTGTAATGCGAATCTTCTAAGGGATTTTTCTCTGTATAAAGTTTTCGAACTTTGATTTGATTAATATCTTTAGCATACCAAAGAATAAAATCTGCTACATTTCCTATGGTGTTACTTGTAAAGCCTGCTGTTTTTGTATATATAATCTGACTAACAAAGTTCTCGCTCCCCAAAACTTCATCCATTATACATCTTATCAAATGGACATTGGCATCCGAAATTTGAACAAATATAGATCCACTTTCATGTAATAGTTCTCTTGCTATTACCAGTCTGTCGCGAATGTATGATAGATAGCTGTGAATACCCAATTCCCAAGTGTCACGATATGCTTTTATCATCTCTGGTTCACCTGTTACTCCACTATCGGTATCCTTAACATTAGTATTATTGATACTCATCTGCCAGTTTCCACTATACTTAATGCCATAAGGAGGGTCAAAGTATATGCATTGCACCTGACCCTTCATTCCCTCACGATTAAGCAGTGAGTTCATAACCAGAAGGCTATCACCCTGAATGAGGCGATTCTGCCAGTTGTCACTATGCTTATAATAACCTGCAAGGCGATCCAGTTCGTCTTCCTCCTCATTGTCACCAAAGAGGTCGAGCTGAAGTTTAGCACTCTCGCTCTTGTACTCATGCAGTTCGTAAAGATTGTCTATGATGGCTTCTGGGCGCACATCCTCATGCTTATAAAGACTGCGAATGTCAGTACTCAACTTAGGGTTTTCTGAATCATCATTCTTATATTTGTCGAGCCAATAGAGCTCTGGATCTCTGCCTCGCTGAAAGTCATGGCGAAATATGTCATACTCACTCTTTATAGGCTGTCCGCTGATAGCATTCTGCTCCTCTCCCTGATGAGTGCTGTCAGGAATTGCAGCACGCTTGTCGTCATGCTTTATGCTGCTTACTGGTCTGTTCTTGTCGTATTTCATAGTTCTTTGATTTTTTCGATGATTTTTTCTTGTAATGTTTCTATGTCTGTTACCTCAAGCATGTCCCATCTGCCATAAGTCTTGAGATTGTTGACTGCTGGGAGCCAGAAGTTCTGGGCGTAGAATATCTTCATTTCCCTGTTGCCATTAGGGTCACCTTCATAATTTTGGCATTCCACTATGAGGTTCACCACTTCATCATTGGCTGTCTTAACCTTGGCAATGAGGGTTGGCACATAGTCCTTAAACTTATTGCCATCATTAAAAGGTATCTTGAAACCCAGATAACGGTTTCTTACCCACGAAACTACACAGTCCATACTGTCGAGTATGTGGGTCAGTCGCTCTTCACCACTGCCTTCATCGCCTACCACATAGTTTACATGGCTGTGCAGGGTAGGAATAACAGGCTTGGTGGTAGGACGGAACACATACTCTGTGCTACCTTCAGGATTGTAGTAGTTGAGCACAGCTGATATTATTTCCTGGTCTTTGTTAGCCTGATGAATGCCCTCATATATCTTCTGAAGCACCTCAGTGTATGTCCACAACATCACGAGGCGTTTCTGCTCTTGGCTGCCATCGCCACCTACTATCTCAAGCTGGTCGTTGTACCACTTCCTGACAATAGCCAGCACATCGCCAAAACGCTGAAATTCATTGTTGCCGTTAGGGTCTGTGTAATACTCTCTTATCAGCAAGCGTGCAAAATAGTATATCACCTCGTTATCACGCATATCCATGTAGTCAGTTTTCAGAACAACTTTGTTCTCATTTACCACAGTCTGAAGTGTGGTCTGTGGGGGGATGTCCTTAAAGTTTAAGGTCATCTTCTTCAGACCAGTATAGTCAGCAGTTAAGGTGCCTGACTTGTTGTCTGACCTGTAGCCTGTGACAACAGGGAACTTTATTTCGAGGTCTTTGCGCTCATCCAATGCCCTGACTATATTCTTTGCCTTAGGAGGGGTAGTTACGACTGTTTCGCCTGAGGTGAACGTCTTGAATGGTACACCAATGATGCGAGCATATTCTGGTGGGAACTTGCGAGTGATGTTCTCCTCCTTGTATCTGTATCTGTCTTTAGGATCGATTATCTCGCCAGTCTTGTTGTTATAGGTTACCTGGTCATAGCTCTGACGGCGAAGGGCTCTGCCCACAACCTGCTCACAGAGCAGCTGACTGCCAAAGGCACGGATGCCACACACATGAGTAACGGTATTGGCATCCCATCCCTCAGTAAGCATCGACACACTGACTACACACTTGATATTGCCACCCAGTTTGCCTGGTTTGCCAACAGTGTTTACCACTTCACGCAGTATGTCGGCATCAGTAATTCTATCTGCTGAGCCTGCACCATGCTGTATGGCATAGTCACGCTTGAATTCTTCTATCTCCTTATGATAGGCACGCTTAAAGTTCTCGTCTATGTGAGCGGAAGCATCGTCAAGAGCGTAAGAGTCTATGAGCAGAGAGGGGAACTTCTCTTTAGGCATTCCCATTTCATCATAGTTGGAGAAGACGGAGTATCTACCACTTCTGTATTTGGGCTGACCATCATCATATACACCTTCCTGATAACCTGCTATCTCACGAAAAACCTCATTTGAGACATTAGTGTTATTGCAGACTACAATCATAACAGGAGGGGCTGTCATAATCATGTTAGCTTCTTCATACTGCTGGCGAATGCCTCTCTCGTAGTCGATATAGTCATTGACAAACTGCTCCAAAGCTACATTGAGCAAGGTGGGCAATTTAGGTGGCAACAATGTGGGTTTTGGGTTGTTTTCATCATCATCGTCTTTGTCTGCCTTACGCTTAGCTCGCATGCCCTTTTTAGGCAATTCGTCTTTTACGTATTCATAGATATTAAGCAGTTTAGGCTCGTTAAGGTCAGAGGCATTATCGTAGGCTGGAAGATATGGTATCTTGACCAGACCACTCTCAATAGCATCAATAAGACCAAAATCACTTACCACCCAAGGGAAAAGAGAATATTCCTTATAACCTGAGCCTTTGAGATAGTAAGGAGTAGCTGAGAGGTCATAAACCTGCTGGAGTTTATAGCCTAAGAGCTTCATCTGACGCAAACCTTCATACCACACACGAGCAGTCTCATTATCCTGCTTCACATTGTCCTTGTCGTCAGAAGAAATATCATCTTTATTGGTCTTTGGCAGATAGCAGTGATGAGCTTCGTCATTTATGACAACAATTCGCTTGCCTTTCACTCCTTTTTCTAATACTCTGCTGAGCAGAACACTATAGCTCTCTGTGTCCTTTTGTGGTACGAGTTTACCATCAACCCACTTCTGCTTGCCGTCAAGAGGTGAGGCATGTTTGCCACTGAACACCTTAGGCAGGAATTGCTGATAGTTGATGATAGTGATAGAAGAGTTCAGCCCTCCCAATTCTTTCTCAAACTGCTGAGGAATAAGTCCGCGCTGATGATAGTAGTCATTACGTTCATATGGGTTGGAGGTACTATTATCCAACTGCAATACACTCAAACGGTCACGAATAGTGATGCCTGGTGCCACCAACAGGAAGTGGTCAGCATACTTGGTGTCCATAGGGTTAGCTCGCTTGTTGAGATAATGGTAGAGAATGAGCATAGCCATAACAACAGTCTTACCCGTGCCTGTTGCCATCTTAAAGGCTGTGCGAGGCAACACATCATCATCATTTCTTGAAACTGAATGACGACGATCATTCAGGAGGTTCAGGATATAACGACCAGTGTTAGGGTCAGTATCAGCTATCTCGTTGAGCCATATAGCAGTTTCAACAGCCTCACGTTGACAGAAGAACAAACGTAGCTGAGCCAAACGTTCATTGTTGCAAAACCAATACTGCAACAACTCTCTCGTAATGCGTGATGCTCTGGGATAGCCATCATTGCGCCAAGCCTTTACCTGTTCTCGAATAGTATTGATGAACAAAGCATTTGGTTTTTCGTCAGTGAAGTCCTCTTGTGAGAACATACTTTGCTGCTTGCCCTTAGGAACAACATTTATGTCTATACCAAAGGGTCTGCGACCTTCCTTGACGGTTGAATAATCAATGTTACCTTCTATGTCAGTGTCATAGTAGAACTTAGGTTCTTCGTATGCATCGTTAAGGACAGGATTCTTGTCGCTATATTTCTGCATATTTGTTTTAGTTTTAGGAGCGAAAGGACTATCTTATTCGGAGAATAATGGGTTACAAAACAAGGAACCTCAGGACATAATAAAAGCGTGAAACCGCTCTTATCAATGTCCCAAGGTCCTCGGATGACCCATTCATACAGATAAGCCCAGCCCACGCTATACGCAGGCGCTGGTACTTACTCGATGTATGAATGTCTAATGAATTTCCGAGGTTCAGGGACATTCCGAATATAGCACAAACGCTAAATTATTGACTCATAAAATTTCGTATCGGCACCTCCACTGAGGCTCATAATCTCTGCCGTAGCAGCGTAGTGTCACCACGATTAGCCAATACTGAATGCAAAAGTAAGAAAAACTTTCGAAACAACAAAAAAAGTGGAGAAAAATCTCTTCCACTCTATATAAAATAAGGTGTTTTGAAAAATAACCTCCTAAGGTCACTAAATCGCTCGGAAGGCGCATGAATACTGGGCTGAGCATAGTGACCTATGTTTGCCGACAGGTCACTTAGAGGTCACTTGAGAGGTCACCTTAATTGTTAATTAGAAATTAGGAATTAGAAATTAGGAATTAATTAGTGTGCAGTAATTCTTTTATAATATAGTGACCTATAAGTGACCTATATAGTGACCTCTCTCGAAAAGAGGTCACTATCGGGAAGCCGCATAAACACTGGGCTGAGAGGGGTGTAAGTGACCTATGTGAGGTATTTCACGAAAAAAACATTTTTTTTGTGAAAAATTAGAAATTAGGAATTAGAAATTAGTAATTTTTTCCTCTTTTGGTAAAAGCAATGCTTTTAGNNTGCAGAAGTAATGCTTTTAGCTGCAGAAGTAATGCTTCTGCATGCAGAGGTAATGCTTCTGCATGCAGAGGTAATTTCTTCGAAGCTTACGCAAAGGGGGCTGGCGCATGGAGAGTTTAATAAAGACGACCTGAACAACAAGGTTTCGCAACGGGAACGAAGACCGAGGAAGGCTTGGATAGACACAAAAAAGGGAACCCTTGAGGGGCTCCCTTTTGTTGTTTGTATGTGGCTGACCGTTACTGGGCGGTTGCCTGACGGTATTCCAGCTGCTTGGTCTGGAAGTCGGCATAGGCATCGGTGTAGCGGTCGCGTGATGACTGATACTTCTCCTGTGCTGTGAGCAGGTCGGTCATCTTGGTCTGACCTACGCGGTAATAATCGCGGTTTAATCGGAGATTTTCGTCAGCCTGATAGATGGCATCGTTGGCTATGAGGAGCTTCTTGTGGCTGGTCTCTACCTCTGACCATGCATTGTTCATGCGGATGACGAGCTTCTGGCTGCTGTCCTGCAACTGCTCTTTGGCATCCTCATAGGCGAGCTTCTGCTTCTTGATGGCGTGTGAGCCTCCCCACCATGCGCTGAGGGGAACGTTGACGCCTGCGAAGATGGCACCTGAGGTTTTGCTGCCATCGAAGAAGTCGTTGTAGCTGTAGCTTACGCCAACGCCTACCTTTGGCAGGTTCTGACCTACCTTCATCTTATGCTGCAAGCGCTGGGTCTCCACATTTTTCTCGAGCATGCGATACTGGGTGGTAGCAGATACTGCTGTCTGGTGGTCCTTACGCAGTGCTACGGGCAGGGCTGGCACCTGTGCTGCAGGCAGTGTGGCGAGGTCGGCTGGCAGAATGACGTCGATAGCCTCGTCAGCCTTGCCCACATGCTGAGCTAAGAGCTGGCATACGGTGGTGAGTCCGTTTTCTACCTCTATCTGTGAGCATTCTATCTCGCCCTTGCGCAGTTGTACCTGCAAGAGGTCGTTACGATTGACTACGCCTGCGCGTACCATATTGTTAACATCTTTCTCCAGCTCAACGAGCATTGCGTGAACGCTGTTGAGGGTGTTGAGTTTCTCTTTGAGGGTGACAGCCTTCCAGTAATACTGCTCGGTGGCGAGCTCTACCTTATCGGCTGATGCCTCCATGCTGATTTCGCTTGCTTCCTTACCCACCTTGGCGAGTTTGTTGGCATTGATTATCAAGCCACCCATGAAGACTGGCTGAACAGCTGAGACGGAACCAAACAATCCTTTCTTAGCCATGCTCACGCTTCCTGGAAGCTGTCCTGCCAGGGGTGCAGGCAGGTCGAGGTCGAACTCGATGAGGGGCTTGTTGAAGTTGGCTGCCATACCCATTGCAGAAACTGTGGGGAAATACTTTGTTAATGCCTCTTTCTGCATCTGCCCTGCCTGCTGTATGTTCTTCTTGGCAGAGTGCATGGTGTAGTTGTTCTCGTTAGCCAGCTGCTTCAGCTGGTCGAGGCTGTAAGCCTGCTGTGCTGTTGCGGTGAGTCCGCAACACACAGAACAGGCTAATATTGCAAATATCTTTTTCATGCTTAATTGTGAACTATGAACTATGAACTGTGAACTGTCTTCGCCTCGCTCTTTCCCATCACCTTCCAGTATGCTACAGGCATGACGGTGAGGATGAAGTACATGGTGATGAGTGTACCATAACAGATTACGGCACCCATAGGCACCCAGAGGGCACTACCGCCGAGAATCATTGGTACAACACCCATAGAGGCTGCTGCTGATGTGAGGAAGATAGGACGCATACGACGCTCGGCTGCCACGTGAATGGCTTCCTTGAGCGGCAGCTGCTCCTGTTCCTGTACTTCAGCGGCATAGTCGAAGAGTATGACACCATTACGCACCAGAATACCCATGAGCGATACGAAGCCCAAGACACTGGTGACAGAGAATTCTACACCCTGTATGAGTAAACCTATTGCCATACCGAATACGCAGAGGGCGAGGCATACCATGATGAGCACAGACTCGCTGACGCTCTTGAAGTGCCATAGCAGCACGAAGAATATGATCATGATAGACATGACGAGGGCAGACACAATGCGCGGTCCTGTCTCGTTGTCGTCCTCATACTGTCCGCCGTATTCTATCTGCATGCCTTCAGGCAGTTTCAGGTCTTTGAACTTCTCCATGAGGTTACGTGTTTCGGTGCCCTCGTTATATCCGCGCGCCAGCTCAGCCATTATGGTTACGGTGCGCAGACCGTTGCGGTGGCATATCTGGCCATACTGCCATGAGGGTACTATCTCGGCAAACTGTCGCAGGGGCACGCTTGGCAGGGTCTGTCTTGAGTTGATGAGGTCGATGGCTGCATCAGCGCTGGATGGTATGGCTGCTGCAACGCCGATAGGGATGAGCTCGTCCATGATATCCTGTTGGGTTGCCTGGTCGGCATCCTCGGTCTTCATCTTCACATTGACGTCGTAGTCGCCCTCCCATGCAGTGCTGACGGTTATGCCGTCGCCATAGCGGAATGCCATCTGGAGCTCAACGCTCTGGTTGGTGATGGCAAGTCGGCTTGCCTTGTCGTCGTCAATCTTGATGCGTGTGGTAGATAGTGGTTCCAGCATATTGCTGCGTACGAGCAGCAACTGAGGCATCTGACGCATTACCTTGACGATGCTGTCAGAGTATTGCACCAGTTGCTTGAGGTTGTCGCTCTTCAGTCGCACCTCAATAGGCACTGAGCATGAGCTGAAGTTCAGCTGCTTAATCTTCACGTATGCCTCGGGGAAGTATGTGGTGTATTTCTTGGTACACTCGTCTATCAGTTCCACGGTAGCATCATTACTGGTGGTATTGACTATGAACTGCGCATAGTTCTCGCCAGCAAACTGTGGTGCGTATGCCGTATGGAAACGCGGTGATGCGCAACCCTTGAATGCTGCTATGCCCACTATTCGCTTATCCTTCAGTAGCATGTGCTCCAGCGAGTCAGCTATCTCGGCTGTCTTCTCTACTCCAGTGCCAGTAGGCATGTATATCTCCACTGCAAACTGGTCGCGGTCGGCTATAGGCATCAGTTTCGTAGGTATGTGTGGGAATATCAGCACGCCGATTATGAATCCTGCCACGCCTATGCCGATGGTTGACCATGGGTGTCGGAAGCACCATGCTATGAGTTTCTTGTAGTATCGGTCCATCAGGTCGAGCAGGTTGAAGGGCTTCCTGCCGTCCTTAGTCTTACCTGTCTCTATAGGCTTGGTGATGAAGTAGTATTGCAGTATGGGCAGCAGTGTCTGTGCTATAATCATAGAAATGAAGAGCACTATGCTGATAGCCCATGGGAATGATACCAGGAAGTCGTGGAACTGTCCCACCATTGTAAAGAGGAATGGGAAGAAGGTGACTGAGATACAGAGCGTAGCAGTGAAGATAGACTTCAGGAAGTGTACCGTAGAGTCGATAGACGCCTGCCAGCGAGGTTTACCCTCGGCCATCATCTCCATGTATGAGTCGATGATAACGATGGAGTCATCCACAATCATTCCCAGCGTCACTATCAGCGCGGCGAGGGTAACCGTGTTCAGTTCTATGCCGAGCATGTAGAATGCTCCCAGCGAGATGAAGATGGTGATAGGCATGGTGCCTGCTGCCACCATAGCCACTCGCATAGGCATGATGAGCACCACTACCAGAATAACGGTGGTGATGGCTATGAGCAATTCGTGTAGGAAGTTTTCGATAGACTCGTCAACCACCTTCTGTTGGTTGGTTATAGCCGTCAGTTTTACATCGTCGGGAATATCCTTCTGTATGCTCTCCAGCCTTTTGTTTATCTCGGCACCCATGTCCGATACGTCCTGTCCCTTCTTTATCTCCACACTCAATACCAGACACTTCGTGCCGTTGTTGGTGATGTATGAGGTCTTCTTGGGATATTCACGCTTCACGGTTGCCACATCCTTCAGACGTACTACGTTGCCCTTGTCGTCGGTATATATGACGGTATTCTCCACATCATATATCTTGTTAAGGGCATGGTCAACATAGATAGGTGACTTATAGCCATGATTGCTCAGCCTGCCAGCGGTGGTCACGAAACCTTTGTCGCTCAGCATCTTGCCTATCCATAGGTAGCTGATGCCGTAGTGTGAGAGTTTGTCTGAGTTCAGGTAGATGCTTATCTGGTCCTTCTGCATACCGAACACGCTCATCTTACCCACGCTTGGAATCATGCGCAGCGAGTCGATGAGCTGGTTCATGTAGTCGTTAAGTTCCCTATAGGTTTTGTCCTTAGACTCCATAGCGAGGAGTAGGGCAGAGGTGTCGCCGAAGTCGTCGTTCACCTGTATGGCGAGCACACCCTGAGGCAGCTGCTTCTTGAATTCCTGCACGCCGTGCTTGAACTTAGACCAAAACTCATCCTTGTTAGTCAGGTCGTCATTCAGTTCCACCTGTATTATGCAGACACCGTCTCGTGAATAAGATACGGTCTTCTCTTTCTTCACCTCACGATAGGTAAAGATGTATTTCTCCAACGGTTTGGTTACCTGTTCCTCCATCTCTTGTGATGTCACACCAGGATAGACGGCAACCACTATGCCCTGACGGATGGTGAAGTCAGGGAACTCGTTCTTATTGATATTAGCCAAACCGAATACGCCCAGAGCCACCAGACAGCTCACGAGCAGTATGATGATCTGCCGATAGTGCATGCACCACTCCTGCATACTCATCTTTTTCTTCTTAATATTCTCTTCCATAATTGTCAATTATCAATTATCAATTGTCAATTATTTAACGATTTCAACCTTCATGCCGTTGCTCACCTTCTGCTGACCAGCTATGATAATCTGGTCGCCAGCAGAAAGACCGCCGCTGATCTGAGCACCCTGTGCTGTCTCGCTGCTGATGATTATCTGGCGCTTTACGGCTCTTCCGTTGTTAACCACCCAAACGAAGGTCTTGTTGTCGTCATCCAACTGTACGAGGTCAGCAGCCACGAACACGCCAGTGGTGCCCTGCATGTAGTTGGTGAAAGCCTGACAAATCATGCCTGGCAGAAGCTGTCCGTCGCTGTTCATGATGGTAGCCTTCACCTCATAGGTACGAGAACGAGGGTCGGCACTCACGCCACGCTCGGTTACCATGCCAGAGAAAGTGCGGTTTTTGAGCGCAGGAACTATAATCTTCATCGATGAGCCCTTCTTTATGCGCTGTATGTCGTCCTCAGGCACTGCTATCTTCACCTTCACGCTGCCTATGCTCACCAGTTTCACTACAGGCACTCCAGGCACGGCATTCTGTCCCGCCTCGGCAACCTTCGCAGCTATGTAGCCGCTGAAAGGTGCGTATAGTCTCGTGTCAGCCAGACTCTTTTGTGCCAGGGCTTCAGCAGCCTTAGCAGACTTGAGCTGGTTGTCCACCTGTATCCACTGCATCTCAGGCAGAGACCCTGCCTCGTGCAGTTCCTTCATGCGGTTATATGTATCCTCAGCTTGTTCGCGACTCGTCTTAGCTATGGTGTAGGCATTCTGCATCTTGGTAGCATCCAGCTCAGCTATCAGCTGTCCCTGTCTTACGGTCTGACCAGCTGTAACGTATATGTGCTTGATGGTACCAGTGCCGTCAAACGACAGCAAAGAGCCTGTTGACTCCTCGATAGTGCCAGAGAAGCCCTGCTCGCCATTGACTGGCTCGGTGTGAATCTGCTGCACCTTTACTCTCACCGTCTGTTCCTCGGCAGACTTGTTCTTGTTACCACAGCTATACAGTGCCAATAGCACCATCATAGCCATAACAGTTTTAATAGTCTTCATCGTTTTATTTGTTGTTACATTATATCGTCTTCGTTCCCGTTCCCGTTCCCGTTTTCGTTCCCCCTCTTCTCGGTTGCAAAAATAATAAAAAAAAAGAAACTACAAAAATAATACTGCACTTTTGTTCTAGACTTTGTATTCAGATGGGGTGACGCCGTAGCGTTGTTTGAAACAGCGGGAGAAGTAGCGGGGGTCGGTGTAGCCGCAGCTGTAGGCTATGTCGGCGATGTTGCGGCTGTCGCTCTCGCTGACGGAGCGCAGCATATTTCGGGCGCGCTGCATGCGGGCATCGATGAGCAGTTGGGTGGCGGTGATACCCACGAGTGAGCGCAGCTTGCGGTTGAGGTTGCTTCGGCTGGTGGCTGCCTCGGCTGCCATATCGTCGATGTTGGCATTGCTGTTGGCTATATTGGCGTTGATATACTGCCTTACGCGGTCAAGGAACCACTTGTCGCTGTCGGAGAGCTCTGAGGGTAGCTGGGCATGCAGGACAGAGGTTTGGGGGTCTGTGCACTCTTCGGTGGCAGGGTGGGTCGTCTCGCTGTCGGCCTGCGCTAGTACCGCCATATATTTCTGGAGCAGTTCGCGTCGCTGGCGATGTAACTCGCGTATATGGAATATGGTATACACGACGCCTGTGACTATGCCGATGATGAGCAGCCAGCCCAGGAGGGTGGCCCACGCGGTTTCATACCAATGGGGCAGGGCGATGATTACGAGGCGGCGGTTGTTGTCGGTCCAACGGCCGTAGCGGTCGGTAGACTGCACCTCGAGGGTGATGGTGCCTGGCCGTATGTTGTAGAAGGTGATGGAGCGCTCGCCCTGCATATTGTTCCATTCGCCACCGTCTATCCTATTGCGGTAGCTGATGCCCGAATTGTCGGTGAAATCGAGTGCTGCGAAGGATATGGAGAAGTTGCGCTCGTCGGTGGCGAGGGTGAGGGTGTCGGCATTGCACACGCCGAGCATGGGCTGGCGTCCCCTGATGTGGAGCTGTGTGAACACGAGGGGTGGGGTATAGCCTCGGGTGTAGAGGTTATGCTGGGTGGCTATGTATGCTCCCTGCTCTTGTCCGAAGACCCATGCCTTGCTGAAGAGTTGGAGGGGCCGTTCTTCGGAGAAGTGGCACTGGTTGCTCCAGAACTGTCGTGAATATGCGACGGTGGCGTCGTTGTCGGGATTGAAGTCGAGCACTCTGTCGGTGCATACTATGAAGAAGTTGCCGTGCTCATTCTCAGTGATTGACAGGCAGGCGTCGCTGCTGAGGGAGGAGTTATGGCTGTTGTAATGGGTGAATGAGGCGTGGGGACTGAAGAGTGCCTGTTCGCTGATGGCGTCGATGCCGTTGTCTTCCAGTGCTATGAAGAGTCGTCCGTCCTTACGTTGTGCCACGTCCATTATGGAGTTTCCTGCGAGGCTCTCGGCGCGTTTGCCGTCGCGCAGTATGCGTCGGAAGGTGCTCTGGCTGATGTGTGACTGGTTGATGGTGCCTATGACGAGTCCGTTGGTGGTGGCGCATACTATATTGCCGTTGCGCGTGATGAGAAGTCGTCGGGCACGGCTCTTGCCCCTGCTGAATGTGCCGTTGCCAATGAAGCTGATGCACTCAGGATGTTGGGCTTCAGGGTTGGGTATGCACATGATGCCATCGCCGAAGGTGGCGAGCCAGAGGCGGCGGTTGGAGTCTTCTGCTATATGGTAGACTATGTCGCACGTGAGCTGAGGGTGGGTGATGCGCCTTATGAGGAACGACCCGTCGGGGCGTTCGCTCAGTCGGAGCAGTGCGCCAGGCTTACACCCTATCCACACGTCGCCGCTGGATGATGTCATAATGCAGTAGGCACGATAGCCGAAGGGGGTTGGCTGCTGATGCAGTCGGCCGTCAGCGCCCAGATAGCCTATGAGGCGGTTGTGGCTGTCGTAGAGGCGCAGGCTCTCATCCTCCTTGGTGGCTAGCCACCAGCGTTGCTTGCCATCGCGCATGAATGCCCTTGCCTGCACGTTCTCGGTGCCCTCAACCAGGCTGGCAGGATGATGGGGCATGGTGGTCTTGTCGATGCCGTAACGGCGTATGCTCCACGTGTTGCCCTCGGCATCGCGGAACTCGTGGGGTCTGGACTGCATGAGCAGGGGGTAGCGTCTGCCCTGTGCCACATCCTGCATGATGTAGGTCTTGAGATTGAAGCAGTAGTTGCCTGCCTCCGTGCGGCATATTATGTTGCCATCATCATCGAGCACCATGCGCCGAATCACGTCAGACTGTATGCTGGTGCCGTCGCCAGGCATAGCCTTTACCTGACGGAACTCGTAGCCGTCATAGCGGTTTAGGCCGTTCCATGTGGCAAACCACAGGAAGCCGAGGCGGTCTTGCAGCACGTCAGATACTATCCAGTGTGACAGTCCCGAGCGGTTGTCATAGGTCACGGTGGTCTGGGCTGTGGTATGCATGACTGCATTCATCATCATGCCCACCATGATGCTCCTGATTATGATGCTGATGCCCTTCATTTAGGTTTTATTTCGTTAAGTATGGTTGCAAAGTTAATAAAAAAATATCGTTTTGCGCCTTTTTTACAGGTATATTGCGCCTATTCTGCACAAAAATATCGTTGAGAAGGGCTAATTTTGCACCCGAAAAGTGGATTTACCAATAATTAAAATCAATTACAAACCCCCAAAACAACGATGAAAAAGACTACCAGACAATCGCTGACACTCATGCTGGCAATGATACTGCTGCTGGGCTGTCAGAATGTAGCCGCCAGCCAGACGACGGTGGCAAAGTGGTTCTTCTCTACAGGCTATGACGTGGAGAAGAGCGGCACGATCAACACCTACACGCCAAATACGTTAGGATGGTCGTCAATAGCTAATACGAAATGGTCGCAGACGCAACCAAAGTTTCTGCCTAACGAGTGTGCGCTGGTGCCAGAGCAGTGTCACGTAACGGTGCACACCAGCGACGGCAAGTGGCAGGTGACGACAAGCGGTTCGGCGCCCAACTACCTGTTGCGACTGAACACTGCCAGCATCACTAATTTTACAAAAAAAGCCGATTACACCGATGGTTCTAAGCATGATCAGTATTTCGAGATATCCATGCCGACCACCTCGCTGAGTAATCTGAAACTCAACTTCTCAATAGGCGACGGCTCCAGCTCAGCTACCAAGTTCGGAGTGGTCTATTCCACCGACGGCGGCAATACATGGACAGTGCTCGACGACTACACATCAGGCTCGCACTGGAACACATACGTGGATGCCAACTACGACCTCGATGCAGACAACAAGGAGAGCCTTATAGTGCGCCTGCTCATACAGTCGGCTACCAAGACGAGCAACTACAACCTGAAGTACGTGAACATCCTAGCCGAGGACACACAGGCACCAAAGCTGCTTCAGACAACCCCTGAAGACGGCGCCCTCAACGTGGTTCCTACGGGCAGGTTCATATTACTCTTTAACGAGGGCGTGAAGATAGCCGACGGAATGAAGGCAACGCTCACCAACAAGACTACAGGCGCCAGTCAGCAGATAGCCCCAGTGGTGAATGTCAACAAAGTGGTATTCCCCTATGCCGAGCTCGACCTCAGCACTCCCTACACCCTCGTTCTGCCTGCCAATGCGGTGGCTGACCTCGCTGGCAATGTGCTCACGACAGCCATCAGCAGCAGTTTCACCACATCAGACACCCGCCCTGTGCCACCACCAGTGCTCGACAGCAAGAACCGCCTGTGGTATCACCGCCCAGCAGCATACTGGGAGGAGGCCCTGCCATTAGGCAACGGCAGACTGGGCGCCATGGTCAGCGGCAGTGTTGCCATAGACACGCTGCAGCTCAATGAAGACACCTTCTGGGGACAGTCGCCTAACGAGAACTACAATACCAATGCCAAGAGCGTGATAGCTCAGGTGCAGCAATATATATTTAATAAGGACTACGTGGCAGCCCAGAAGCTCGCCATACCTAACTGGATGTCGCAGGGCTCTCATGGAGCACAGTATCAGGCAGCAGGCTGCGTGCTCGTAGGATTCCCAGGCCAGCGCTATGACGATGAGGAGGCAGGACAGACCGATGGCGCTACAGACGCCCAGGGCTACGTGCGCTCACTCGACCTCGCCACGGCTACTGCCACTACCACATATGTGGTTGACGGAGTGACATACACCAGGACGGTATTCACCTCGCTTGACGATAATGTGACCATCATGCGAATAGAGGCATCAGAGGCCGGCAAACTGAGCTTCGACGTGTGTTATGCAGCACCAGTCAAGACGGGTATGGAGAAGCTTGACGTGAACAAGATTACCGCCGACGGCATGATAGAGGCATCGCTCATACCCGCCAAGGCACAGACCGAGGGCGTGGACAATAAGCTCAACTGCTACACATTCATCAAGGTGATGAACGAAGGAGGCACACAGACCGCTACCGCTACGCGCAACGTGATGCAGGGCGGACTGGTGGCAGGCAATCCGAACGCTCCAGCCATCACCGTGAGCGATGCTACGGCCGCTACCATCATCATATCATCAGCCACCAACTTTGTAAACTACAAGGACATCAGTGCTGATGCAGAGGCAAAGGCAAAGGCATTCATCACAGCCTATATGGATAAGAACTTGAGCTATGAGGAGACACTCGCCAACCATGTGGCAAAATATCAGGAGCAGTTTAGCCGCGTGAGCCTCGACCTCGGCGCCAATGCAGAGCAGGAGGTGAAGGACACCGAGACACGCATCAAGGAGTTTCGCTCTACAGCTTCAGACCCAGGACTCGTAGCCAACTATTTCCAGTTTGGCCGCTATCTGCTCATATCATCATCACAGCCAGGCACGCAGCCAGCTAACCTACAGGGACTGTGGAACCCTAACGCCCGTCAGTATCCTGCATGGGACTCAAAATACACCACCAATATCAACGTGGAGATGAATTACTGGCCTGCAGAGGTGACAAACCTCACGGAGTGTCATAATCCGTTTATCCAGATGGTAAAGGATGTGGCGGTGACAGGTGCCAAGACAGCTCAGCAGATGTACGGAGCACGCGGATGGGCACTGCATCATAATACCGACATATGGCGCACCACCGGAGCCGTAGACAACAATGCCGTCGGCGTATGGCCTACATGTAACGCATGGTTCTGCTCACACCTGTGGGAGAAGTACCTTTTCACGGGCGACAAGCAGTATCTTGCCGACATCTATCCTGTGCTTAAGGGATGTGCGCAGTTCTTCCAGGACTTCCTCGTGAAAGACCCTAACACGGGCTACATGGTGGTATGTCCGTCAAACTCTCCTGAGAACCACCCAGGACAGGCTTCATACATGACCGATGACAACAAGACCATGAACTGCGCCCTCTTCGGTGGTGTGGCTATGGACAACCAGATGGTGTATGATGTGCTGCGTAACACGGCACTCGCTGCCCGTGCTCTCAACGTAGATGCCGACTTCGCTACCCAACTTGACGAACTGAAGGCTCAGCTCACGCCATACAAGATAGGTAAGTACGGACAGATACAGGAGTGGCAGGAAGACTGGGACAAGGAGAACAGCTCTCACCGTCACCTCTCTCACCTCTGGGGCGCATATCCTGGCAACCAGGTGTCACCATATAATAATACCGACATATACCAGGCAGTACACAAATCACTCGTAGGAAGAGGCGACGCGGCTCGCGGATGGTCTATGGGCTGGAAGGTGTGTCAGTGGGCTCGTATGCTCGATGGCGACCATGCACTCTCCATAATAAAGAACCAATTGCGCCTGATGGACCCTAACGCTACGATGAACGATGCTGACGGAGGTACATACGCTAATATGTTTGATGCCCACGCACCATTCCAGATAGACGGCAACTTCGGTTGTTGCGCCGGCATAGCCGAGATGTTGCTCCAGTCACATGCAGGCTTTGTTCACCTGTTGCCAGCCCTGCCATCACAGTGGTCAGAGGGTGAGGTCAAGGGATTGCGCTCACGCGGCGGTTTTGAGATTACCGACATGCAGTGGAAGTTGGGTGTAGTGACCTCTGTGAAGATTCGCTCTACTGTAGGCGGTAACCTGCGTCTGCGTAGCAATGCCCCACTGCGTAAGGCTGACGGCACAGCCCTCACCCTCGCCACCGATGCTAACAGCAATGAACTGATGCAAACCTACGACATGCCTGCACCAATCATAGTCAATGCTTCAAAGATTCCTGAGACCAACCTGCCTACCACATATCTCTATGATATCGCTACCACGGCTGGTGAGGTACTGGAACTGGTGGCTGCTGATGCACCATCGGCAATCAGCGCAGTGAAGACAAGCGATGGAGGTAAGCTCTCAGAGGCTGCCTACACCCTCGATGGTGCTCGTGCCGACAATGGCTACAGGGGCGTAGTGGTGACTGAGAACGGAAAATTCATGCGTTGATAACAACGCAGGCAGGAGACTTTTACTTCCCCTAAGAAAATGAAAAAAAGGCTGCAATCGGCTAGTGCTGGTTGCAGTCTTTCTTGTGTGTGTATATAGAGAGAATGTATCATTGTCTAATTATTCTTCTTTGCGTTCCCTCTCGGTGAGGTTCTCAGTGAAGCGCTGGGTAATCTTCTCGCTACGCTCGCGAGCATGAGGAGAGAAGAATATGGCGCACAGGATGATGACAACGGCAAAGATGCCATACCATCCGCTCTTAGGCAGTGCCATACCGATGATGATAGTGAGGAACAGGGCTCCGAGGGCAAGACGCAACAGTCCGAGGGCTGTGAGTTTGACGCGCTCGGCTGGTCCGCTCTCCCATAGTTTGTTGACCTCCTCTGTCTCAGTGCCTGAGCGCAGCAGTGCCCACAGGAATGGTGCGCAGGCACCTATGGCGATGATGGCTGACACTACGCTGCTCCATAGGTCTGGCAGCAGTTCTATTATGATAGGATAGACGTAATAAGATACTATAGCTATGATGGCTATGCACAGTACGCTGTGGATGATGATGGTAAAGGCGCAGTGCTTGAGATAAGAGCGCCAGCACTGGCGCAGTTCGTCGGTCTCCTGCTCTTCATTTTCCGAGGTGTTCCTCTCCATCTTCTCTATCCACTTCTTGGGCAGTATGCGTGCCACGATGTTGTAGGCTGGCTCAGCAAGACGAATCATGTAAGGCGTGGTGAAGGTGGTGAAGACTGATACTGCCACAACGATGGGGTAGAGGAAGTCGCTCGTCACGTGCAGCGAGGTGCCCAGCGTGGCGAGGATGAATGCAAACTCGCCTATCTGGGTGAGTGAGAAGGAGCAGCGCATGGAGGTCTTGAGTGACTGTCCTGAGAGCAGGAATCCGCCCGTGCTCAGTATGGTCTGACCAAGCATGATGGCTATGATGATGCACACGATAGGCACGATATACTCTATGATGAGGTTGACATCTACCATCATACCTACCGACACGAAGAAGATGGCTCCGAAGAGGTTCTTGACTGGACTCACGAGGTGTTCTATCTTCTCCGCCTCTACGGTCTCAGAGAGTATGCTACCCATGATGAAGGCACCGAAGGCAGCCGAGAAACCTACTGAAGAGGCTGCTACCACCATGCCGAAACACATGGCGAGGGCGGTGATGAGCAGAGTCTCGTCGTTCATGAGAGGTTTCATCTTGCGCAGGAACATAGGTATGAGGTATATGCCCACCGTGAACCACAAGATGAGGAAGAAGCCGAGCTGGAGGATGGAGGTGAGCATCTGGGTGCCCTCAAACTCCTTGCTCACGGCGAGGGTGGAGAGCATAACCATGAGCACTATGGCAAGGATATCCTCGATGATGAGCACGCTGAGCACCAGACCTGCGAAGCGTTCCTTACGCAGTCCCATATCGTCAAATGCCTTGAAGATGATGGTGGTTGACGACATGGCGAGCATACCGCCCAGATAGATGCAGTCCATCTCCTTCCATCCGAAGAGCTCGCCTACGGATGCTCCCACATACATCATACAGAAGATGATGGCACAGGCGGCGATGATGGGTGCTGCGCCCATCTTGAGTATCTTCTTGAATGAGAACTCCAGTCCGAGGGCGAAGAGCAGGAAGATTACACCTATCTCACTCCATACGTGCACGCTGTGTCCGTCGGTGACGCTTGGCATATAGGTCATGTTAGGTGAGGCAAGGAAGCCTGCAACGATGTAACCCAAGACGATAGGCTGCTTGAGTTTCTTGAATAACAAGGTCATGACACCTGCACATATCAGTATGAGTGCGAGGTCGGCGATTAGTGGTTCAAGGTTTGACATAGTGTTTTGTGGTTTATAGTTAGAGATTTTTTTATAATATTGATATTAGGAGATAGAGGTAGGCAGCATCGTCCATCGGTAGAGGTTGCAGCCGACGAAGTTGCCGAGCACTTCTGAGAGATATACCACCAGCACCTCAGTCTGCAACAGCTGGTCGGTGGGTGATACGAGGAAGTAGAAGGCATCAGCAATGCTGTGGGCAAAGCCGCAGAGGATGAAGACGGGCACTCCGAACACGAGTGGCAGCATCTTACCCTTGCGAGCAAACTCTACGGCGGTGGTCATGATGAATCCGCAACCTATGGCAAGCAGGAAGCAAGCCCAGGGACCTTTAGCCAGTCTGCCTGCCAGAATGCTGGAGGCAGGCTCGATGCAGTCGGGCTGGGCATAGCCTATGAGCCATGCGGTGAGCAGACAGCCTATGATGTTGCCTATAAGCACAAGGGCAAGCATAGACCAGTCGCCCTTGCTACGTATGAATCCTGCCGTGCCCGTATAGAGTTTCATGCCGTAATAGACCACCGTGGTGAGTCCGAAGGCAAACAAAACAGCACCAGCCACGCCGCCAACCCTGAGGTTGACTACGCAGCCGATGGATATACAGATGCCTGCCAGAATAGCAGGAGGTATTATTTGTCTGAACAAATGCACATTAACCATAACTGATAGAGTGGGAGGTTAGCCGTGAAGTTCAAGGATGAAACGTGTACCCTTAGTGTAGGCAGGGTCGATGGTGAGGTCGCCCTTCATCTTGAGTGCCATCTGCTTACAGATAGGCAGTCCGAGTCCGTCGCCAGTGGTGAGGTCGTGAACGCCACGGAATGCCTTGAAGACCTCTTCTCGGTTATCAACGCCCTCTTCGCCTCCAGGAATGGTGATGCCACAGCCAGAGTCAGTTACAATGAACTGGTGGGTGTGAGCGCCACGCTTCTTATAGTCGAGGGTTACACGACCGCCTTCTGGGGTATAGCGAATAGCATTGCTGAGCAGATGGGTGAGGATGTGGGTGACATACTCCCTATTGAAGTTTGCCGTCATCTTAGGAGCGTTGACGGTGAGTGTTACGCCAGTCTTCTCGGTGCCCTTCATCTGGTTCATGATGCCTTCGCAGAACTGTGCTATCTGGGTGTCCTCAGTCTCAACAGTCTCTTCCTTAGTTGTCTCAATGAGTGAGAGGGTCTGTATGTGGTTGGAGAAATCCTTTAGCGCCTTGACTTCAGGGATACGAGCATCGAGTTTGTTGAGGGTTGGGGTGAGCTGGGCGGAGATGTTGCTGATGAATTTAGCCTTGAGGGCGTTGTTGTCGCTCTCGAGCTTGATAATCTTCTTCTGTTTACGGGTGAGCAGGATAAAGCGCATGAGAACGAGTGCTCCACCCACGAGTGCTACAGCAAGGGCTATGGCGAGAATGCTGAGGGCAATGATGGTTGCCATGCGAGCTGTGAGCGAACTGTCCTGAGAGTCGATGGTAGCCTTGGAGTCGGCTATCTGCTTCTTCAGTCCCTTAATCTCGTCAGCATGCTTGATGGCATCGGTAGAGTCCTTCCATGCCACATAGCTCTTATATGACTGTGCCACGAGCGAGGCACTGTTGCTGCGACGACCGCTCTCGATGAGCTTCTGATAAACCTCGTCAACCTTGCCATACTGCTTCTGGGCAGTGAGTTTGGTAGCCATCTCCTTGAAGGTCTGGTTGCCTTTCTCTATCTGTCCGTGGGTGTAGTAGTAGAGGGTCTTGGTATAGAGCATATCGTTCTTGATGCTGTCGCTGGAGGACAGGCCTGCCATGAGCTCCAGGTTGCCCAGCTGCTCCTTGATGCGCTCGGGCTTGCCGAATCGGGTGTACATCCTGTAGCGCTCCTTGGTCACCTGATAGTGGTAGGTGGCGCGCTCGGAGGTAGCCATGATGTGGGAGTCGATGGCGCTGTCGATGCGGCGCAGCATGTCAAATGATTCCTTGTAGAGGCTGTGGCTGGCGTAGTAGGCTGCCGCCTTGGCACCCCACTCGTATGCCTGCTGCCACTTGCCCTGGGCAAGGCTTGACTCGAATGCCCCGATATACTGGCGCACCTCGCTCTTAGGCTTAGAAGCCTCTTCATCCTGTGCACTGAGCGTAGCGAAGCTGAACACGCTCAGCATGATGATTAAAAATATATTCTTCTTCATAACTATGAACTATGAATTATGAATTATGAACTATGAATTATGAACTATGAACTGAATTACAGCTTCTGTTCTACCTCTATTTCAGTGAATGTCTCGATGATATCGCCAGCAAGGATGTCGTTGAAGTTGACGAGTGAGATACCACACTCGAAACCAGTAGCTACCTCCTTCACGTCGTCCTTGTAACGCTTGAGGGCATTGATTTCGCCAGTGAAGATTACTATGCCGTCGCGGATAAGACGTGCCTTGTCCTTGGCATGAACCTTGCCCTCGGTGACCATTGCGCCTGCAACGGTGCCGACCTTGGAAATCTTGAAGACCTCCTTGACCTCCACCTGACCCGTGGCAACCTCTTTCTTAATCTTATCGAGCATACCCTCCATAGCTGCCTTGATATCGTCCATAGCATCGTAGATGACAGAGTAGGTGTTGATTTCCACACCCTCCTGCTCGGCGAGTTTCTTGGCTGCTACTGACGGACGAACCTGGAAGCCTACTATCATACCATTCTCGGCAGTAGAGGCGAGGATAACGTCGTTTTCGGATATCTGACCTACGCCCTTGAGTATGACGTTGACCTGTACCTTCTCGGTTGACATCTTGATGAAAGAGTCGGAGAGAGCCTCCACAGAACCCTGTGTGTCAGCCTTGACCACAAGGTTGAGCTCATGGAACTCGCCCAGAGCCACACGGTGTGCAATCTCCTCGAGTGAGAGGGTCTTGGTAGTGCGCAGACTCTGTTCGCGCTGCAGCTGCATACGCTTGTTGGCAATGGTTTTAGCCTCCTGCTCTGTCTCCATGATGTGGAAAGAGTCACCAGCCTGTGGTGCACCATTGAGACCGAGTATTATCACTGGCTCTGCAGGACGTGCCTGCTCCACATTCTGGTTACGTTCGTTGAACATAGCCTTAACTCTGCCCCATGCCGTGCCTGCTATCACGATGTCGCCCACCTTGAGCGTACCGTTGCTAACAAGGACGGTAGAGACGTAGCCACGACCCTTGTCGAGTGAAGACTCGATAACCGAGCCTGTAGCGTTACGGTTAGGGTTAGCCTTGAGGTCGAGCATCTCAGCCTCGAGCAGCACCTTCTCCATCAGTTCTTTAACGCCAGTACCTTTCTTGGCACTTATTTCCTGACACTGGTACTTACCGCCCCATTCCTCAACGAGGAGGTTCATGGCAGCGAGGTCCTGACGAATCTTGTCAGGGTTAGCACCTGGCTTATCTATCTTATTTATAGCGAATACCATAGGTACATTGGCAGCCTGAGCATGGGCTATAGCCTCCTTGGTGGTAGGCATGATAGAGTCGTCGGCTGCTATGATGATAATGGCGATATCGGTAACCTGAGTACCACGGGCACGCATAGCGGTGAACGCCTCGTGGCCTGGGGTATCGAGGAAGGTGATTCGACGTCCGTCAGGGAGTTTCACGTTGTAGGCACCTATGTGCTGTGTGATGCCGCCTGCCTCACCTGCTATGACGTTGGTCTTGCGCACATAGTCGAGCAGTGACGTCTTACCATGGTCAACGTGGCCCATGACGGTTACGATAGGCGGACGTGAGATGAGGTCGTTCTCATCGTCGTCAGCCTCCTGAATAGCTTCCTGCACCTCGGCAGAGACATACTCGGTGGTGAAACCGAACTCGTCAGCCACGAGGTTGATGGTCTCAGCATCCAGACGCTGGTTGATACTTACCATGATGCCTACAGACATGAGGGTACCTATGAGTTTGGTAACAGGCACATCCATCATGGTGGCAAGTTCGCTGACGGTAACAAACTCGGTGAGTTTCAGTGTCTTGCTCTCCAGTTCGCCCATGAGTTGGTCCTCCTCACGCTGCTGGGCAGCAGCATCACGCTTCTCTTTACGATACTTGGCACCCTTCTTATTTATGGATGTCTTGCTGGTAAGGCGTGCGAGGGTTTCCTTTACCTGACGTGCTACATCTTCATCAGAAACCTCCTGAGGCTGGTTGCCTTTCTTCTTCTTGTTTTTCTTGCCATTGCCCTGCTGCTGCGGCTGCTGACCAGCCTTGCCAGCGGTGGTGCGAGCATTCTTGCCGTTCTTGCCGCCTTGCTGCTGGTTGGCAACATCGTTTACATCGACGCGCTCCTTGCCAATGCGGTTACGCTTCTTGCGTTCGGCAGTCTTCTCCTCGCGTTCCTTGCGCTTCTCCTCCTTCGACTTCTTCTTAGGACGAGTGCTCTGGTTGAGGGATGAGAGGTCAACGGTACCCAGTACGGTAGGACCTTCCACCTTCTTGTGGTCGCTTTTTAGGGTGAATATCTCGGGCTTGTTGTCCTCGGCAGGTGCCTCCACCTTCTCCTCCTTTACTGGAGCAGTAGGTTTTGTCTCAGCCTTAGGAGCCTCAGTCACAGCCTTTGGTTCAGCCTTATGAGCCTCTGCTGCTGGTTTGCCAGTGCCGAGGTCTATCTTGCCGAGGGGTTTTACCTCGGTTTTCTTTTGTATGAGGGCATCGCCAGCCGTCTTAGCCTGCTGAGGCTCTGGTGCAACGTGTTGTGGCTTCTCTTTCTTTGCAGGTTTTTCCTTCTTCTGGAATATCTTGTCAGCCTGTGTGCGTACTTCCTTGTCGCCCTTGAAAGCAACTACGAGAGCATCATACTGAGCATCGTTGAGTTTGAAGTTTAGGTCGTTCTTCACTTCGCCGAGCTCTGCCTTCTTCTCAAGGAAGTCAACAGCGGTCTGCAATCCGATGTTGAGTTCGCTGATAGCTTTATTTAGTCTTATGCTCATATAATTTTCTTTTTTTTGTTTAAAGGGTTCAAGCGCTCGCTGGAGCGAGCTGGTTCTTGCGCTCCGTAGGTGCTCAGGCGAGCAAGCTCGGAGCAAGGCGCTTGCTTCGCAAGCTAGTTCAAGGGGTTCCAGGGGTTCCAGGTACTTTTGAACTTTTGAACTCTTGAACCATTGAACTTTTACTTCTCAAACTCTGCTCTCAGTACGCTGAGCAATTGGTCAACAGTCTCTTCCTCAAGGTCAGCCCTGGTGATAAGCATCTCGCGAGGAGCGTTGAGCACCTGCTTAGCGGTGTCGAGACCGATGTTCTTAATGGCGTCAATAACCCACTGGTCAACTTCGTCATTAAACTCGTCGAGGTAGATATCCTCCTCGTCAACATTCTGGTCGTCGAGTTCGCGGAATACGTCGATGGTGTATTCGGTGAGCATAGAAGCAAGTTTGATGTTCTGACCGCTGCGACCGATTGCGAGTGACACCTCTTCAGGACGCAGATAAACCTCTGCCTTGCGCTCTTCCTCGTTGAGCACGATAGAGTTGATCTGTGCAGGAGCGAGGGCACGCTGTATGAAGAGTTTGGTGTTTTGGGTGTAGTTGATTACGTCGAGGTTCTCATTGCACAATTCACGTACGATGCCATGAACACGGCTACCCTTGACACCTACGCAAGCGCCTACTGGGTCGATGCGGTCGTCGAAACTCTCTACGGCAATCTTAGCACGCTCGCCTGGTATGCGGGCAATCTTGCGCACTGCCACCAGTCCCTCTGCAATCTCAGGCACCTCAGCCTCGAGCAGACGCTGAAGGAATAGGTTAGAGCAACGTGAGAGGATAATCTTTGGGTTGTTGTTCTCGTTAGTAACACGCTCAATGATAGCCTTGATGCTCTCGTTTTTACGATAAACGTCATTAGGTATCTGACCAGCCTTTGGCAGGAGCAGTTCGTTGCCCTCATCGTCGATGATGAGCACCTCGCGCTTCCATATCTGGTACACCTCGCCTGTTACTATCTCGCCCACGCGATCCTTATATTTATTATAAAGGGTGTCGTGTTCCAGTTCAAGAATCTTTGAAGCAAGAGTTTGGCGCAGGTTGAGGATGGCACGTCTGCCAAACTTAGTAAAGTCAACGCGCTCTGATACGTCCTCGCCTACCTCGTAGTCGTCTTGTATCTTCTGTGCCTCAGAGAGTGATATCTCCTTGTTCTCGTCAGCCACCTCGCCGTCAGGCACAACGACGCGGTTGCGGTAAATCTCGAAGTCGCCCTTGTCAGGGTTTACGATAACATCGAAGTTGGCATCGCTGCCGAATATCTTAGCGATAACGTTGCGGAAGCTCTCTTCGAGCACGCTTACGAGTGTGGTGCGATCGATGTTCTTGGTTTCCTTAAACTCACGGAACGTTTCGATCATGCTTGGTTGTTGTTCTGTAATCTTTGTTGCCATTTTTATTGTTATTTTGTTTTTAGTTTATTTTCACTTGAAGAAAGTAGTCAGGAGTTAAGGAGTTAAGACATTAGTATAAATTCTTGAGTGAGGCACTCGGTATTGTCTTAACTACTGAATACTTAACTACTTCAGAATGTCGAATTATTTAAAATCAATAAGGTATTTGCAGTATTTCACTTCGTTGACAGAGAAGGTGCGCTCCACATCCACGAGCACAGGACGCTTCTTGCCTTCCTGCTTCTGCTTCTCCTGGGTGAGTATGGTGAAGTTGGGTTCCTCCACGCTGAGCAGTGTACCTTTATATTTTATGCCACTGGCATCGAGCACCTCAACGGTCTTGCCTATGCAGTTGATGTATTGCTGCAACACTTTGAAAGGCTGTCCCAGTCCGGCACTGCCCACCTCAAGTTCGTAGTCTTCCTCGTCGCGATTCAGATGATCCTCAATAAAGCGGCTCAGCTCTACGCAGTCCTCTATCCACACTCCGTCGTGGTGGTCTATCTCTACCACGATGCGGTCGTCTGGAGTCACGTCAACGTCAACAAGGAAATACTCTTTTCCCTCTAACCATTCTTCAACAATCTCTTTTACTTTGTTCTTGTCGATCATTTCTTCTTTTCTTTAGTGATAAAAGAAAGAATGAGAAGCTCTGTTGAGCTTCCCATTCCCCTGAACTGCGTGCAAAGTTACGAATAAAAGTTGAAAGTTGAAAGTTGAAAGTTGAAAGTTGTATCTGCGTTAAGTTTTTTTAACCTTTAACCCTTCACCCTTAACCGTTAACCCTTAACCGTTAACCCTTAACCGTCACGGTATCGCCATGAGTCCTTCCCATTCAACGTCCCAGTTTCCGTCTTTAGGAAAACCAGGATTGCTGACTGTACACCCGTCCCAGCCAGCACACATCATTGCAATTGCTGATAGCAGGGCACCATTGCCAGGCAGGTAAAGCCTCAGTCGTTTGTCCTGATAGTTATGTCCGTTGTTAAGGTATGTATTCTTCTGCTGAGACATTAGCAGAGCGTCAATGGCTTTCTCAGGTTGCATCAGTCGTGTAGCAGCCATTGCCGTCATAGGGAAATCCCATCCCCATGAGGTCTGCCATTGCCAGTTGTCCCAAATCCATTCGAGGGTGCGTTCCATCACCTTACCATTGATGAGTCGTGACATAGGGAAGAAGCCTAATGCTCCAAGTATAGCAGGATGGTCGGATGTCGCTCTGATATTTGTGTAGGTATCAGTTGCCGATTCAGCTGCCAGATACAGGGAATCTTTGTTATATGCGAGTGGTGACAGATGGTTGATAAGGTCATCCCATTCTGCTTTTCGTGGAAGCGCTAATCTCTCACGCCATTGTTGTGCCATCATCATGGTGGTGCGCCATTGCGAGAGTTCAAAAGGTGAGTTGAATGTCACATCAGCCCTCAATGATTCCTGTGCAGGTATGTAGCCTCGGAGTATATATCGGTTGTTGATGGTGTCGAGATTGGCAAAGGAATGCATAAACACTGCAGTCTCGTCTATGAGTGGATACATAGTGCCTGCAAACCTACGTGCATCTTCTGGTGAGGTCTTGCTAAGACTGCGGTATGCGAGTTCTGCGAGATATATTATATGTGGTTGTTGCCATATAAGGAATGAACCCACCTTTGATGGTGCTTCCTCACCTGAGGGGTCGGTCATCTTCATCCATCTGGCACCTTCAAATCCCTGTCGGCGTGCTATCTGCTGTGCTATGGGTTGTACGTGGAAGTACCAGTTTAGAGTCCGTTGCAGCTTGTCGGTGTGTCCCCATAAAGGTAACCATGCCTGGTGCCATAATATCATCTCAAGATGGAATTTGCCAAACCACGAGTTCATGGTGAGTCCCGTTTCCTGTGGTGGAAATGCGTTTTGTGGAGAACTGTCAGGTGCACCAGTACATTGTATGTCAAGCAGATACTGCGAGAGAATGATGCGACGTTCCAGTTCCTTAGCCCTGACATCCTTGCAACGTGAGAAATCCACTGCTGCGCCTTCTGTCCAGAAGGTCTGCCAGTATTCAGCTGCTTCCTTTTTCACTTCATCGAATGCAATGTCTTTCTCTCCGTCAGTAGCAGAGGGTGGGGTAGGAGTCCATTCCACCGTAAACCGTATTGACGAAGCACGAGGTGTGAGAGCATAGCGGTGTTGTTTTGTTTTTGTAAAGCTTGCTTTGCCTTGCCATCTTACCTTTATATAATATGTTGTGGTGTCAAGCGTGTGTTTCACTACTGCATAGTCCTTGCCCTGCATGATGATGACAGACTGGTGCAGCGAGTCGGCTTGCCAGTTGCAGGCATCGTCAGTGTGTTTGCCCGTGGGGTAGGGCAGAGAGAGCAGTATGGGTGCTATCGTCTTAGCCTCAATGCTGAATGCTATGAGGTCACGCTGAGGGTGGCAAGTGGTAGTGACATCGTATCTTGTGTCCTTGTATGAGAAACGAGAGTGTATGCTACCCTGCCACATATCCAGTTTTTGAGAGATGGATGTAATGTCTGCAGGACTATCATTGTTCTGTTCAAAGCCGAATCCCACTGTACCCAGGTGCAGACGGTGAGGGTTTATGCGAAAATACTCTGATGCTTCATATTGTCGTCCAGGACCCTTAAACTGGCAGGCATATAGTTCGGCATCAGACTGATGGCCGAAGTTATATGGCTTCAGACATTCCTCATGCTTATACCCCTCAGTGTTGGGGAAGGAGTGCCAGCCCCACTGCGACTGTGTACCTAAGCAGATGCCTCCTTTGTAATATTCAGGAAAACTCTGCATACCAGTGGCATCAACAGTATAGGCAAAACCTCCGTTGCCAACGGACAACGATGACAAGGTGTCCATCGCCGTCACCTCAGGATTGTTGCGCATCACGAGTGCCTTGCGGTCTATCTTCGCATTGGCGACGAGACTGCAAAAGAGCAGGAGAACAAATAAATAACGATATTTCAGCATCACGAAGATGTTACATCACTGGGAAATATTCCTCAAACCATCCCTTTACCTTCGTGTCGGCATTCTTGTTCTGTGCCTTGATGATAGGTTCCACGAGGGAGTTGAAATATACCTCGGCATTGGTGTAGAAACCACGTTTGTCTATGGTGTAGGCATTGCCGTCAGCGGCATCGTTGGGGTTCAGCCCGTGAGCCTTCTCCCAGGCATCAGGCATACCGTCGCCGTCAGAGTCGGGTAGGGCATTACCCTTCGCCAGTTCTGGCCATCCGCCCACCTCGTCCTGTGAGTCTATCCAGCCAGTTATGGTCTCAGAATATTTCTTCTTGCCTATGGTCTTGCCATATTTCGCTGTGCCTGTGGCAACATCCTCCACCACCTGCTGGTCGTTGCTGTCGCGATGCAGCGAGGCACCAGCATAGGCAAGCACCTTGTCGTAAGCCTCTTCAGCCGTCTGTGTGGTTATATTGCCGTAAGGTATAGGTTCCTTAATTATTATGGTGTCCTTGGTCTGGGCTGTGTAGGTGCCGTCAACACTCTGCATGTTTACCTGATTCAGGAAACCCCATTTTAGGTTGTCTTTGGTCACCTGTGGGAAGAGCGGATTCACGTTGCCGTTGACGTAATATTTACCCCAAACGTGCCACATCAGGTCCCACTTGTTTGGTTCGGCAGTGCCGTGATGGGTGTATTCGCTGGTTCTTATGCCCACCGAAGCTATGCGCATCTGTATCTGTTTGCTACGTGTCAGTGTGCCAGGACCAGGCTTGTAGTAGTTGTTTACGATGTTCACCTTCTGTCCTTCGCCACCGTAACATCCGTTGCCACCCCAGTTGTACATCACGTTATTGCGCAGGTCAACCCTCTCGTCGGTCTGTGTGGATGTGCGAGGACCAAGACGCGGACAGCGTGAGGTATGGTGCGCCAACAGGTTGTGGTGGTATGATGCACCAGAGCCACCCCAGTTGCCTCCGTAGCCGTGAGCACCCTTCTTATGTCCGCTGTTTACCATACTCTGCGATGCTATGTTCCATTGCACGGAGAGGTTCTTTGAGCCATATACGGAGAGACACTCATCCACACTCCAGCTCACGGAGCAGTGGTCTATGATGATGTTCTCATTGTCCATACCACCCAGTCCGTCGCCCTCGTGGTGGGCTATCTCGCGGTTGCCTAAGCGGAAGCGCATAAAACGTATTATCACGTTGTCGCATGAGATGACGAATGGGTAGTCGGCTATGCAGATGCCGTCGCCAGGAGCTGTCTGTCCCAGTATTGACACGTTGCCATTCTTCATTTTCAGTTCGCTGGTCAGGAATATCGTTCCGTCCACATCAAACACGATGGTTCTTGCTCCCTTCTGCAGGCAAGCCCAGCGGAAGGTGCCCTCCGAACCGTCGTCGGCAAGGCTGGTTACGTGCAACACTTTACCCCCTCTGCCACCAGTGGTGGTAAGACGGGCAAATCCCTCTGCGCCAGGAAAGGCAGGCGCACTCTCAAACTGTGCGTTTGCTAAATTGACAATTGACAATTGACAATTGAGAATTAGGATTAGCAGAAGTATTTTTTTCATAAGGCAGTTAAGGTTGGGGTTAGGTTTTAGGTTATAAAAGCCCCAGAGCAGTGTGCTCCAGGGCATTTTATAGAATTATTCTTGGTTAGCGTTATCGTTTCCGTTAGCGTTATCGTTTCCGTTAGCGTTATCGTTAAAACGACGTGGACGATGGTCAGGGCGTGGACGACGCTCTGGACGTGGACGACGACCGCGCTGTGGCTCTTCATAGCCTTCAGGCTTCTCGATGAGCACCTTGTGAGAGAGCTTGTACTTGCCAGTCTTCTCGTCGATGTCCATGAGCTTCACCTGTATCTTGTCGCCTTCCTTGATGCCAGCCTCTTCCACTGTCTCAAGGCGCTTCCAGTCTATCTCAGAGATGTGGAGCAGACCGTCCTTGCCAGGCAGAATCTCTACGAAGCAGCCGTAAGGCATCACTGAGCGTACTATACCCTCATATACCTCACCTATTTCAGGCACTGCAACGATAGCCTTGATCTTCTGCAGGGCAGCAGCGATAGAGTCCTTGTTAGGAGCTGATACCTGAACCTTACCTACACCGTCAACCTCGTCGATTGTTATTACGGCATTGGTGTCCTCCTGTATCTGCTGAATAATCTTACCGCCAGGACCAATCACAGCACCGATGAACTCCTTAGGAATCTCTATCTGCTCTATGCGTGGAACCTGTGGCTTGAAGTCAGCACGTGGCTCAGCGATAGTGTCGGTGATGCAACCCAAGATGTGCTCTCTGCCAGCCTTAGCCTGCATGAGTGCCTTCTCCAGAATCTCGTATGACAGACCGTCACACTTGATATCCATCTGTGTAGCAGTCAGTCCGTCCTTAGTACCAGTGGTCTTGAAGTCCATATCGCCCAGGTGATCCTCATCGCCCAGGATATCAGAGAGCACTGCATACTTGTCCTCACCAGGGTTCTTGATAAGTCCCATAGCGATACCTGATACAGGCTTCTTCATTGGTACACCAGCATCCAGCAGAGCCAGAGTACCAGCACATACAGTAGCCATAGAAGAAGAACCGTTAGACTCCAGTATCTGTGATACGATACGTACGCTGTAAGGGAAGTCCTCAGGTATCTGACCCTTCAGTCCGCGCCAAGCCAAGTGGCCGTGACCTATCTCACGTCTGCCTACGCTGCGCTGTGGACGAGCCTCGCCAGTACAGAATGGAGGGAAGTTATAGTGAAGCAGGAACTTCTGGTATGAACGGTCGAGCACGTTGTCGATGAGTTTCTCGTCGAGTTTGGTGCCCAGAGTACATGTGGTGAGCGACTGTGTCTCGCCACGAGTGAAGATAGATGAGCCGTGAGGCATTGGCAGCGGACTAACCTCGCACCATATTGGGCGGATGTCGGTAGTTTTTCTGCCGTCCAGACGTATGCCTTCATCGAGGATGCAACGGCGCATAGCGTCGCGCTCCACGTCGTGGTAATACTTGTCAGCCAGAGTATTCTTCTCTTCCAGCTCCTCCTCAGTGAGGTCGCTGTGAGCCTCAGCATACTTCTCCTTAAACTCAGTGATGATAGCCTCGAAAGCCTCAGCTCTGCCATCCTTGTCGAGAGCCTGCTTAACAACAGCATAAGCCTTGTCGTAGCAGTCCTTGCGCACCTGCTCCTTGAGGTCGTCGTCGTTCACCTCGTGGCAGTATTCGCGCTTCTTGTCGGTACCGAGTTCCTTCATCAGTTCGTCCTGCAGGGCACACATAGGCTTGATAGCAGCGTGAGCAGCCTTGAGGGCATTGAGCAGGTCCACTTCCTGCACCTCTTTCATCTCACCCTCTACCATCATGATGTTCTCAGCCGTAGCACCAACCATCAGGTCCATGTCGGCATCAGCCATCTGCTCCTTGGTAGGGTTGATAACGTATTCACCATTGATGCGTGCAACCCTTACCTCAGAGATAGGGCACTCGAATGGTATGTCTGAACATGCCAACGCACATGAAGCAGCGAAGCCGGCAAGGGCATCAGGCTGGTCAACGCCGTCGGCACTGAAGAGAATTACGTTTACGAAAACTTCTGCGTGATAGTCGCTTGGGAATAATGGGCGTAGAGCGCGGTCCACGAGACGGCATGTCAGAATCTCATCGTCGTTAGGCTTTCCCTCACGCTTGGTGAAACCACCTGGGAAACGTCCTGCAGCAGCATACTGCTCGCGATACTCTACCTGCAGTGGCATAAAGTCTGTGCCAGGCACTGCGTCTTTAGCGGCACAAACGGTGGCGAGCAGTACGGTATTACCCATCTTCAGGGTACATGAACCGTCAGCCTGCTTAGCCAGCTTTCCAGTTTCAATGGTGATGGTACGTCCATCAGGCAGTGAAACGGTCTTTGTGATTACGTTCATTTAAAAATCTTTATTGTTTTAACTATTTACATCTGCGCCCCGTCTTGGGGCAATACCCTCACCTTGAGGGTTCGATTTGCAAAGGTAGTGATAATAAGTGTATTACGCAAGTTTTTCGGCGTTTTTTTAAGTTTTTAGGGGCGTTGCCTTGCTATTTTTAGAACAAAAACCAAGAATAACCCTTTTTTATACGTGTCAGGCTGTTCGCCTTGTGAGTCATGGCATGATGCCTTTGCTTGTAAGCAAGCTTCCAGCAAAGCTATCTACTATTCCTCTGTGCCTTTGGCACTCACACGTATAAAAAAGAAAAACCCTGCCCGCTGGGCAGAAAAAACAGAACTCGCATGCGAGTACATTAACGGGAACGATAACGGGAACGGGAACTACTTTGTCCCTTGTACCTTGTCACTTTGTACTTAGAATGGTTTTTCCGCTTGAAGAGCGGGGTTTTTCTTTTTGTAGGATTACAGCCCTGTAGGGGTGTTGGTATTATGTAGCGACCTATCTGGAAGTGTACTTACAGGTAGGGTTATACATAATAGCAACAATACTCCCGTGGAGTATCAATCCTGCAAAAAGGGTTATTCTTGGTTTTTGTTAAATAATGTAGGGTAAAGAAAAACCCCTAAACCAACCTTCGATGAGGATGATTTAGGGGTCAACCTAGTCCTTTGTACCTTGTACTTGGTCCTTACTCAATCACGAACTTCTTGCCATTCACGATGTACATGCCTGAAGCAACGTTATTGAGCCATGAGCCGTCGCTAACCTCCTGCTCAGTGGCAACGCAGCGACCTTGTATGTCATAGGCACGTCCGTCGTTTATTCTCAGGCGCATAGTGCCGTCAGGCTGCAGGTCCATATCCTTTACACCTTGGTCGTCAAAGAGTACAGGTATGTATTCTGTATTCTCGAAGTCGATGTTGAGAGAGTAACCAGATATGTTACCAGCATAGTAGTACACCTTATTACCATAGACATACTTGTTGTTTCGTTCCCACAGCGTTTTGGTAGGATTACTCTCGCGGTTGGTGTTAGCATTCTTGTAGAAGCCTACACCCTTATCAAATTCAAGTCCCGCAGGGGTAACTTCACCAGTACTTTCATTATATGTGAATCCATCTGAGTGAGTATAAGAACGTCCGAAGACGAATACATATTCACTACTACTTTGAGTTAACATCTGCTCTAGATACTGACCACTGAATACACACGAAACTGGTGCAGGAGAAGGTGTTGTATTAGGCAGAGCCATAGTTACTTCACCGCCAGTATTCTTTGTGCGGATGATAACAGGAGTGCCAGCAGGTATGAACTGGTCGTTATCAGCATAAATTCCAGTGTTAACCGTACCAATCTTCTTAGGATGGAACACAGCTGTTGTAGCAGGCGGTGTGATTGTAGGCCACTTGCCTGAAGGTACTATGTATGCCACATCGTTTGTACTTGTCAGCAGAGCGTCGAATGGAGCATAGAATGTGGTGTAGTAATAGTCATCGCCACCATTCTTGGTCGTTACAGTTAATGGCATCTCACCATTACCTTTTGTCGTGCTCTTCTGCACTGGTTTCATGCACCATCTTGCACTCTCCACGGTAGCAGATTCGCTATCATATTTCAAGTCATACTTCTTAGTATTCTGAGCATATTTCAAGAAGTTCGAACCTCCGTGCTGCTGTAGTGCTACTATACCAGCACCAATGTCAACAATGTCAAACTTCGTAGCCTCTCCCTCAGTTGCTGTCATCTTGTTTTCCTTTACATACAGTCCCTGAGTGCTGAGTGTTATTCCTCCTTCTCCTTCAGTAAATCTGAATATGCTTGCAGGGTCATTTGTTACAGTTACGAGAGGAATATCACCTTGTGTAGCAGGCGATGTTGTGTATTGACCGCTTTCCAGATCACCGAAGGTAGGATTATTGACGTCATATTTCTCCACCTCATAGAAGTGCAGTGGTATAGCATCACTTTCATTGCCATTACCATCAACGTCACGCTCTATAGCATGTGTATAACCACTCATATAGCGTGGTGTGGTGATACCACTTGAGCTAGGCTGTGAGTGCAGGCGATAGTAACCGTTTTCATAATGCACGATGTAGTTTTCCTTTCCTGGGTTGTTATCGTGATTATATACCACATCCTGAAGACCCATCAGTCTTTCCAGAGGGTTTTTCTTTGCATCTTCTACATCATAAGCCGCTTTACCAGCAGGGTTCAAACCACCAATGTAGCCAGCAGCCTGATAGTAAGGCTTCATCACCTCCTCGCTCAGTCCGAAGGTCCAGTCTGTAGGAGCTGTGTTAAGTTTTATTACTCCAGTGCCATCACTAACGACGTTCTTCATATAGACCTGAGTAACATCCTTCATGTTCGCTACAGGGTGGATGCGGAAGTAACCAGCTGTAGTAGAACTGGTCGCGAGCAGTTCATATACAGAGTTAACTTTGAGAGATGGTTCTGTAGTATCATCATTTACCATTTCAATATCAGTGCCAGACGTACGGTTACTGGTGGTCATCACCTTCTTTTCTCCCAGATTCTTATACATGTAACGGTTATACATCTTGAATCCGTATGGGTCGCCCACAGGAGTCCACAGGTAGTCATTTGTGTAGTGAGTAGCGTAACCGCTCTTTGTTTGTAGTGAACCAGAATATTCAGCCAACATTGGTGTGACATCGTTTGTTTCAAATGTGTACCACTTGTTCTGATCAACACTTCCTACAAAGTCACTACCAGAGTTGGTATCCAGACCACCCATGAAGTTATAGACTATGTTCACAAATACTATATTGCCAAGCAGTCTGCTGTCTTCGCCAAGGTTAGTCATTTTAAGACCCTTATACTCGGAATTCATAGCGTCAATTGCAGCAGTTCCATGCTCGTTGTAAACACCTTCTATGTAGAAGTCATAACTTACGTTAGGACGATAGAAAGCCTGAGGCACTTCAAAGGCATCGCCAAGACTGACATGGCCAGCGTCAACACAATAGATACTGTCTCGTGCAAACAGACCTTCTGTTTCTGTCTGGAGAGATTTGAGGCTCGCACCGAGCTGATAGAAGTCACCAGTGATATTAGTTGCACTTGCGCCCTTAGACTCAAGGTCACGCAGGGTAGTGCCCCACTTTATTCTATAATCCTTTATCTGGTTGTCTGTTTCTGGACCTCTATATGGTATAACAACACCTATTTTTGAATCGATGTTCTTAATCATTAGGTGATATATTACCTTATAGGTAGAAAGTGCGAATGGAATAAACTCGGTAGGATCACTAGTGGTCAACTTATTACCATATTCACTCAGTTTGGTGTCAGCATCGCCTGTTACGGCAAATACTCCATAGTCGTAGCCATCCTTGTTAAGCAGCATGAACGTGGTAGCCTCTGCATTAAGGTTGGTAGTCGTATCGGAAGCCTTGTGGATGTACTTTTTGTTTTCATTGCTGGTACTTTCACCTACGCTCTTAATCTTAATAGCGTAAGGGTCGTTACCTTCAAACTCCCACTCCATAGCTGGTGTAGCCTGTAAATCTTGGTCAGCATCTGAAGTAATAGCCGTACCGTTACTCTTCATCATGTTGTCATCATACCAGATGATGTTATATGGTCGCTTGCCGTCAAGTCCTACAGGTGCATCGTTAGAACCGCTACCTGGTGCAACGGTAGCTGCACTCTTAGCATTTCTGACGTTAGGTACCATATAATTGGTTACATCAGGGTTGTATGCTGTATAGCGTGTATATACTTCATCATTATACAGACCAAAGAGGTGTGAAAGGGTTGCAGCCTCGTTGTTCGGCATAGTTTCATAATAAAGGTACTGGTCAATATTGAGCAGAGGAGTGCGGGCTGCCTCCGGCAATTCTGGTCTCCAGTCATTGGTAATGACTGTTTCCTGTGTCTGACTTGCATCAATGGCATTTGCACCACCATTTGTATATACCTTATATGTAAATTCATGCTGAACCTCGTCAGTAAGTTTTACCTGAGAGTTCTTTCCAACGAATGTGCCAGCAGTAGGTGTGAAACCAGACTCTACAGCTATAGTTGCAGCAGTAGATTCATCCATTCCACTTCCATTCAGGAAATAATAGTCATAATCTCCTCTGCCAGCCTTAGCCAATGCATAGTCGCCTGAGTGAGAAAGAAGAGCAAAGCGGTCTGCTACTGCTTTGGTTCCTGCAGTCTGGCTACGATTGTATATGTACAAAGCGTATGGGTCAGGAGCGCTCTGTGGAGTTTCGAGGAACTTCCACTGCCATGCCTTGGCATTGCTATCAATTGTAGATGGCTTAGATGTTCCCTGCTTTATGTGAACATCAACTTCTCCGTCATCATTGATAGCATTCTTCTCATTCAGTTGCATTGTCAGCCAGTTACCCTTTAGTATATGATAACTGTCGTTTTCCTCATCATACTCGTAGCGAACATATACTTTATTGTCAGTGAGCGTTGCACCATCAAGTGAACCCTCAATTTCGTTTGTGATGCCGCTATATTTTCCTGTTCCACTATCATAGCTTGCCGTAGCATAGTAAGTGAAGTTTTTGGCAAGCGGACTCTGGAAGTGGTCAGGAGTCTGTGGTGTCATGTCGCCACCAGTCTTATAGCGCAGAGACTCATGACCGTCATTGTCTATAATAAGGTATTCATACACCTCTGGACGATACAGTTTGGTGTAGGTCGTCGCTACCTGAGCATCTGTTGGTGCTATCAGCGTGCCAAACTCGCTCATGCGGGTAGCATGGTCGAAACGTGGCATCAGCTGCATATTGCCAGCAGCATCCTGCACAGCCATAAAGGTTGCGTTGGTAACAGACAAGTTTCTGCTGTCATACCATTTAGGGGAAATCTTTGCAGTATTGTTATTAAAAGATATCTCAGGGGTATCTGCATATACTCCAATCATGCTACCTTCTTCCAATGTTGCATTAGTGGCATTGGTATTCATGTATTTAGCAGCTACATTCGCAGACTCTATTTGGATGTTATATGGATCGAATCCGTTAGAGAATGAGAAATATCCTAGACTGTCAGTAAGCACCTTGTCGGAAATATAGCTGGCAACACGTTTATCCTTGAACTTATAGTGATCGTAAGCATTAGGATTCTTGTTTTTCCATTTCTTAGTATCTGTTGGATCAGGATCAGTCCAAGTATGTGAAACATCCTCATATCCCATCTCGATGTCAATAGTAGCGTTAGGCTTAACGTACCATTCTTCTGCTGCAGTGATTACGTCATTGAGAATATGTGTCTTCATATCTGTTACGTCAGACACATTATTCTTTATTATTGTATTGCCCTCTGTTGAAGCATATTTAGTTCCCTGCTCTATAAGGAAAGGCTTTGCAGATTTGTCAGAAGGGGTGTAAGTCAGAGCATACTCTTCCTTTACGATATAGGTAACATACTGGTCGTTAAGGTTGCCCTTCTTGTCCTTTACGTTCTTAGAGCCGTAAGGAGGCAGGTTGGTAAGGTCGGTAGAGGTGAAGTCGTCACCACCTATACGGTCAGCAAGAGCGTAATACTGGTGAAGGCCAGTACGTTTCTTGGCTGTTGCCCAGAAGGCATATTCCTTAACCATAGGGCTGTTATACGGACGTATGGCTGCATATTTCGCTTCCTTCTCTGGGTCGTCAGGATCTGTTGGCAGAGGCTTACGCATAATCTCGAATCCGTGCTGGTCGAGCAGAATGAGCACAGGGTTGACGCTTGTCTTGACAAAGTCGAAATAACCCTGACCCATGCTAACGGTCTGGTACCAGTGCTCAATTTTTTCCCAACCTTTCTTCTTCTCGTGTGTACCCTCTTCGCTGCTATAGCCGTTGTTGTAGCCATTCCAGCGCTTAGCGTAAGCCCACTTTTCGTATGAGTGCCAGCCTAAGGTGTTCTTGAGGTAATGCCTCAATGTTTCTTCCGTAGGACTAGCATAAGGGTATTTTGTATCGTTAGGAATGGTAATAGGGTCATCATCATCTTCTTTTGCTTTACTATCGCCCCATACCTTCTTCCTGATTGTATCGAATGTCTTCCAATACTGTTCGAAAGAATTTACTACATAGCGTGATTCACCAATCTTGTTGGTTGTTACCAACTGATACTGTCCCTCGCTACCGAGAATCATGTATTCTGTAGCCGTCTCACTATTCATGCCAGGCCATCCTAATGTTGTTATAACCTGAGAGTAGCCATCTGGCTTATATGTCATGAAGTATGCATTATACTCACTATAGTTTACGATAGGATACTGCTCTGTCTGGCGTGACTTAATAGTTACGTGATAAGGGTCACCCTTAGTTGCTCCTGGCACGTTACTCTCTACATACCAAGCCCAGCGTGTACGGGTGCTTGAAGCACCTTCCTGTTGCAGGTCATACTGCTCCTGACCATACACGAAGAAGTTACCGTCACCATTTACGTATGGATAGACAGCCTTCTGCGCAGTAGGATTAACTCCGTCACTGCCATTCTCCTGGTTGAAATACTGACCAGCCTCGTATTTCATCAGATACAACTGACCTGCTTTCAGATTCACAAGGTCGTTTACGTCATAGGTGACATAAACTTCAGTTTGACCGACTGGATCATCGTCAGCAATATCACCGTTTGTACGGTTTGCTTTAGCATGTCCTTCTGTCTTGTGATAGTAATATTTTTTTACTAACGGACTGTAATACTCTGGTGGGAATGCAGGATGATCTTCTGTTGTGGATTGTCGGGTTGTTGCATCCAACAATACATTATTATACATATCAACAAGGTAATACGTAACATCTACAGCAGATGTTGCACTTAACTGGAAACGCAGGGTAGCGTTACCAGACAGGTAGCTGGAATTGCTATACAGCTTTACAGTGTTAGCTGATGGTCTGCCTATATTGTAATATGTTTTAGAGGCATCAATCGCATCGCCCGTTGCTAACATTACCTCGTAGGTGCCAGGAGTACTACCGCTTTTTGCGATGAATGAAGAACCAGTTGCGCTCCAAGTGATGTCTGCTTTGTCATTTCGTGAAACAGTTACATATTTATTATCGCCAGCAATTCCAGTGTTATTAATTGTCAATGCATAAGGGTCACTGAATTTAAATTCCCATACGAAATGTCCGTTTGTTGCGTCATCTCCTTCAAGCTGTGATTTGCTATTGATATTATAAGGTGCTTCTTCACTGGTATATATATAGTCACTATTGACTCTTACGTTATAGGTTGCATCTGATGGTGCACTGGCAAAGCTATATCTTACCCATACGTCAGCATACGTTCCTGTTGCTGAACCATCGTATGGCAGGTTGGTTATCTTATTGATATTATCTTCTGCATCTTCTTGAGTTGCATAGAAGTTTACTGTAGCAGAAGAAAGGTATGAACTACGGATAATCTCAGGAATATCTGTGTAGTTACCCTTCAGTGCCCTACCTACCTCCTCGCTGTTGGTAGCCATAACAGCTATAGATTTATCTGCTCGCATGATGTGGAAGGCATACTTCTTCTTATCCAGCTCCACTACTCTTATACGGCTTGAGGTGGCACTATAGATAACAGGCTTGTTGTTAGTTGCGTCGCCTAAACCGATGTATTTAGGGTCAGCAACAGTATTGAACTGCCTGAGCAAGAAACCTTCAACACCCCCGCTCTCATACACTATCTCCCAAGTGCTGATGTCAGAAGAACCAGTCTTGTCAGTGGTGAGGCCATCACCAGATGAAGCAGTTGTAGCACAGCCGATAAATTTGTTACCTGCTGGGAGTGTCTCACAAGCCTTACGGTTGAGAATCTTCAGTTCGTAAGGGTCGCCCATAAATGCTACCATTGCCTCTGCAGAGTTCTCGCCCTGGTGTAACTGGCTCGGGGTGTTAGAACCCTTAGCCGCACCACTTCCGTTGGTTACAACGACGTTGCTTGAACCATCATTATATGCAATGTACTTAGGGTTTGCCACACCATCCATACGCATGGTGTACCATTGTGCATCCTTGTAGTCACCGTCTGCTGCAAGAGTCTTGATAGGCATTGACTCAGAAACGGTGTACTTCAAATAGATATTCATACCGTTATTTGCAGCCTGAATAGCCTGGAAGGTATTAGCAGGTACGGTACAGTCTGCATCTAAGTATGCTGTATAGCTACAATATTTACGCTTCAGCGCCTCAGGAACATGGTCGGCAGGGTTATCTGACAACCTTGCATCACTCCACTTCATATCAGTATTGAGTGTGGTCTCTGAAACATGAGTCTTTACATGGACATGATATGTCTTTATCTCATAGAAGTTTGTAGGATAGGCAGAGCTCAATGACTGGAGTTTGAAGTATGGCTGGCTTCGTCCTCCACCATCGTTGTCATAGTTGTCATAGTAAGAGTAGTAGTTACCACCGCTTGGTTGCTCTTGCTTGTTATTTTGGTTCAGCTTACTTCCAACGAACATATATCCGCCTTTGTTGTTAGGCAACAGGGCAAAGGTGCTCAATGTTGGTGACTCGCCTCTGTAGAAACCTACCCAGTTTTCTGCTCGATCTTGCTCATCTGTGGCATAATACAAATCATGCAATTCTTTATATTTTGCATCTGTCCAGTCTTTCTCAGAGCTACAACCTGAAGGAATAATGTAGTGCTTGTTATTACTTGCATCAAACCACAAAGAATTGGCACCAATCTTAGCCATAATACTTGCGCCTGCGTATGGCTTGATAGTTCCAACCTCACCAGTAAAATTGGATATTTTATCAGTTATATGCAACTGGTCACCACTATATGAGGTCAGGATGGTGATGTTATATGGGTCGTTACCCTCAAACTTAAATCCTGCGAAAAGTCCATGAGGTCCCCATTTAGACCAGTACCAACCGAGCTGTTTCTTGTCATTGGCAGGCACAACAAACTCATCACTTGCCAGATCTTCTCCTGACAGGCCTGCACTGTTAGCGTTTGCAACACGATTGTTACGGCTGCGGTTGTAGCACATGAACTTCTCTACTCCGTTTGTAAAACCAACATTATAAGCTGTTCCTCCATCAAGTTTCAATATGTTATTTTCCGTATCGTCATATTCGTAGGTTACGTAGATGTCAGTATAGCTACCTACAGGGGTTCCTGCTGCACGCTCATTTGACAGACACGCATATTGCCAGTTTTCAACACTTTCGTCAGTACCACACAGATAAATGTTATACTTTACATCTATAATTTTGGTGTTATGCCCTTTGTCATAGAGCGACTCGTAGTTTGATGTGGCACTTGCCCAATACCTGAAGTTCTTTGCGAGCGGACTCTTGAACTGGCCAGGCAGTCCGATAGTGGTTTCGTTACTTTCGCATAGCAGTGCTTCAACGCGGATATTATTCCTCCACGCTATGTTTGAGCCGTCGTGATTAGCCACGTCAAACGGCAGAGTAAGGATATGATACTTCACCGCCGAAACACTATTCACCATGCCTCCTGCAAGGAAGAGGAGAACTGTAAATACTAATGTCTGTATGTGTTGTTTAATGTTCATATACGTCAGTTTGTTTTGTTGCTCTTTATACATGGTATTTACATCTGCTCAGCCCACTTCTCTGTGTTGACAACGAGAATGTCGCCACTTAAAGTAAGTGTGAAGAGATATGAATAGCCTGGCTGCCAGGTAAGTTCATACTTGTTAGTGGCAGTCTTGTTGGTTGTTACACCGCTGATGCTGGTCCAAGTAGCATTAACTGTGATTGTTACTGCACCAATTGCGTATGTGTTAGGAATTACGAGGTAAGGAGTAGTGCCGTCAATAGCGGTAGCCATCACATAGGTGTTGTCTTCTGAAGGAGTCCATGTGCTGGTTTCTCCATCGAAGGTACATGTACCACTCATCTTTATTCCGTCAATTTTTACAGAGTTAATCTTTACGTTGCTGCCTGATGCAGGGGCGAGCTTAAACAGGAGTTTAGCAAAATGATGCTTGAACTGCATGCTCACACCGCTTGGGCTGTTAGCCTGGGTCTTGTCAGTTGCCAATGCGCAAATGAACTCCTTGCATTCACTTGGCTGTTCAGAAGGCAGGTTGCACACAAACTGTGCACTGCGTGCTGCATAGCTTATTTCGCCTATGTAGGTAGGCTTGTTCGCTCCTGCTGGCATGTAAGCAAAGAAGTCAAGTCCGCTTGCGCCTGGCCAGTATTGGTCCTGAGCAAACTGCCACTTGCTTATTCCTGAGTTCCACGAAACGGTGGTAGGCTCAATGAAAGCCGTGGTAGTGGTAGCATTGTAGGCTGTGCAAACAAAACTACCTTCAGTCTGCAATGCTGTCTGATCGTCATAGGTCGCAGCCTTACTGATGAAGTTACTAACGTTTGTGTTGAAAGTAATGTTGTTACTGTTCCCGTTAACGTTCCCGTTCCCGTTAAAATCATCACCAGAGCAGCCTGCCAGCAAAGAGGTTGCAGCCAGGAGGGTGAACGCCATTTTGTATGTTGATACTTTTCTCATAATCCGTATGTGATTTCTAAACAAGTAGTAAAATTACGAAATTTGAAAAAATCTTCGCGTACATTATAAAAAAATCAACTCCGCGTTAAGTTTTTTTAAGAAGCAGCGTGCTTGCAAACAGTCTGCTTAACATTTATTGTGTTTTTTTTCGATGCGTTCTTTTTGCATTCTGCACACCATTTTTTTGTGGTCGAGAACCACTTTTTGCAGAGGCATTACCTCTGCATGCAGAAGCATTACTTCTGCAGCTAAAAGCATTACTTCTATCTCTAAAAGCATTACTTTTAGCGCTAAAAGCATAGCTTTTATATATGACGACAACTAAGACAAATTAAGTTTTGGTATTTTGGCAAATCTGCCAAAATTTAATAATTTTCGTGGAATACCCCCTAACCCCACTTATTCCTTCTAATCCCGCATAAACACTGGGCTCAAGCAGGTGGGGTCAAACTTACTCTACCTCACTTCCAACCTCACTTCCAACCCCACCTATCCCGATTTTCTATTCCCTCCATCTTGTTGGGTCACAGGTGGGGTAAAAAGTGGGTTTCAACCATTTCTACCCCACTTGCCTCAGCCCAGTATCCATGCGCCTTCCGAGCCCATAAGTGAGTAAGTGAGGTAGAAATGAAAAATTCTTCTTTTTTTGCTTTACAAAAACATTAATAACTCCTGACAAGGGCATAAGTCTTTACAGACTTTCCTCAGCACTTCAAGTGATATGGGCTTTATGTGCAAGCACCTAAGCCCATATCACTTGCAGTCCTGCATCTGCCTAAAGTCAGGTTGTGCCCTTGCCAGGCAAAAACAACGGCTTTTAATAAGCCTGAAAAACAGATATTACTGATTACTGCATGTTAACATATTCGATTCTTACAACAATAAACATGCCTAATACAACGTTTTTGCTAAAAAATACTTTGTTGTTTATGAGTTACAATATTGCTAAACTGTCCGACATAAATCCACCACTCGTTACTGAGCTCAGAAATCATTGCTATACCTTAATTGGAATGTGCCAGCAGGTGCACAGAGAACTCGGACCTTTCCTTAACGAATACATGTATCAGGAAGCGTTGGATATATTACTGGAAGAGAACAACATAAATAGGGTAAGGGAATACTATTTCAGCGTAGCATTTCATGGAAGGCAGATAAAACATAAGCATTACGTTGATTTTTTAGTTAACAACGATGTACTGGTTGAATGTAAGGCTGTTGACTGTCTGGGAAGCGCACAGCGCCAGCAGTTATGGAACTACATGAGACTGACAAAGATAAGTATCGGCATCTTATACAACTTTGCCCCTGTACACGACCAATGTGAACGTTACTATTTGGATAATAAGACAGGTAATATGTATGCCTTCTGAGCAAACGGCTGTTTTTATTGTTTTTGCCTGACAAGGGCACAACCTGACGTTAGGAAGGTGCAGGACTGTAAGATATATGGGCTTAGGAGCTTGCTCGTAAAGAACATATAACTTGGAGTGCTGCGAAAGTCTAGCAAAGCCTTATGCCCTTGTCAGGGGTTATTAATGTTTTTGTTAGAGATAGAAGAAGAATAAAAGGAAGACGATCAGTTGTTGTCTGATGGTCTTCCCTTTATGCCGTAAAGATTGCAATGCATCTTTCGCGACTTTCCGTCGGCTTCGCAGCTCTCGGAGGTTGTTTTAATTTGTTAGATTGTTAGGATATTTTAAAGCATAGAAAATTATATCTCATTTAATTTGCCAGTTTGTCAAGCTGGATGATGGTGTCACCCTTTGCCACAGCATTCTTGTCTTTCTGTATCTGCTGCAACTGCTCTAATGAGCGGGCGAGACTCTCTTGCTGTTCTGCTTCTGACTGGTAGTAAGGCATCTGGGCTGCCTGACCGATAGAGAGAACGATGGCGACACAAGCGGCTGCCTTGTAGAGTGGGCGAAGCCTTCTGCTGAGCGATACCTTACGCGCCATAACGTGCTTCGTTTCCTTATACTCCTCTGCGCCGATGGCGTTGAGGATGCGCTGGTCGAAGTCTGCACCGAGGCTCTCGGCATTCTTGCCGAATGACTGGCTGTTGAACAGTTCGCGATAGCTCAACAGATGTACTGGCACGTTCTCCTGCGCAAAGAATGAGCGGAGAATCTGCTCCTCTTCGAGTGTGGTCTGACATTCGAAGTACTTGTCGAGCAACTGTTCTATGTATTGATAGTTCATCATTGTTTAACTGGAACGTTAACTGGAACGGGAACGATACGCTTCGCTACGAAAACGTTGTTCTATAGTCATGACGGATGGGGAAAGGGAAAAGTTACAGAAGATGATGTTAAAAGAAGTTAACGATTCTGTTGTTTTAGGACAAAAACCAAGAATAACCCTTTTTTATACGTGTCAGGCTATTCGCCTGTACGAGGTACGGCATGATGCCTTTGCTTGTAAGCAAGCTTCCAGCAAAGCTATCTGCCATTCCTCTGTGCCTTTGGCACTCACACGTATAAAAAAGAAAAACCCTGCCCGTGGGCAGAAAAACCAGAACTCGCAGCGAATACATTAACGGGAACGATAACGGGAACTATTGTCACCTTGTACCTTGTCACCTTGTACTTAGAATGTTTTTTCCGCTTGAAGAGCGGGGTTTTTCTTTTTGTAGGATTACAGCCCTGTAGGGGTGTTGGTATTATGTAGCGACCTATCTGGAAGTGTACTTACAGGTAGGGCTATACATAATAGCAACAATACTCCCTATGGAGTATCAATCCTACAAAAAGGGTTGCTCTTGGTTTTTGTTAAATCATGAACACAGTTTTATGCCAGTCGGTGCATATGTCTCTAAATGAGTTTGGATTTAACACTCTGCCTGGCGCGGAAGATGTTGACCTTTACCTGGTCTTCGGTTATTTCCATGATATTAGAGATTTCCTTATAGGAGAGACCTTCGAAGTCGCGGAGCTGCATGGCGACACGTTGCTTCTCGGGCAACTGTTCCATAGCCTGACGGATGGTGCTGATGCGCTCCTCGTGTTCTATGGTGTTTTCGACTGATGAGGAGCTGAAAAAGTCCATTCCATCGATATTTTCGGTCTGGTTGACCTTCATGCGCTGACGGTCGAGGGCGAGGTTACGAGCCATACGGAGAGCGTATGCCTCGAGATTGTCGATAGCGTCGAGCTGCTCGCCCATTTTCCATAGTTTGATGATGGTATCTTGCACAACATCCTCCGCCTCCTGACTGTTGAGGGTAATCCTCAGTGCCAGGCGGTACATCACGTTTTTGAGGGACAGTATGTTATCTAAATTGAAAATTGAGAATTGAAAATTGAGAATTATGAATTATGAATTATGAATTATGAACTGTGAACTATCATTGTGCCTTCGTCTTCCTTATTTATGTTTGTGGCGAGGGTGATGACTACTTTCTTGACACCAGCATCAACGGCTTCGAGGGCGTTCTCTACCTTAGGCATCATACCGCCAGAGATTATGCCGTCGGCAACATACTGACGGTAGGAGTCGTGGGTGATGACAGGTATCACGCTGTCATCATCGTCAGGATTGCTGAGCACACCTTTCTTTTCGAAGGAGAAGATAAGGGATACGTCGAAGTGCTTAGCGAGTGCCTTGGCAACGGTGCTCGCCATAGTGTCGGCATTGGTGTTGAGTATGTTGCCCTTGCCGTCATGGGTGAGGGGAGCAACGACAGGAGTGACACCACTATTGAGCAACTGTGCCAGACGGTCGCCGTCAGCATAATCAACATCGCCCACATAACCGAAATCGACCATTTGATCGGTGCCATCGTCCATCTTCACCTTCTTCAGCGGACGTTTGTGAGAACGAATAACGTCCATATCGGCACCAGTCAGTCCGAGTGCGTTGACACCCTTAGCCTGCAACTGTGCCACGAGGTTTTTGTTTACCAGTCCGCCATACACCATAGTGACTACGGAGAGCATCTCTGCATCAGTGATTCGGCGTCCACCAACCATGTGGCTCTCTATGCCGAGTTGTGCCGCTACCTTAGTAGCACGGCGTCCACCACCATGCACCAGTATCTTCTTGCCTGAAATAGAGGCGAAGTTATCGAGCAACTGAGCGAGCTGTTCGGGGTCTTCAACCACAGCACCGCCAACCTTTACAACTGTTACTTTATCCATGTTTTATAATATAGTTTTTAGTTCATTCAATATTGCAGTCAACTCCTCCACTGTGTTTGCCCTGAGCATCTTTATGCGAGTGGGTTTGAAATCGGCTATTCCCTTGAAGATAGGGGTAGAAGCGAGGTGGCGACGGGTATGGAGGATAGCCTTGTGCTCATCACCGATATAGTCGATATTGAGTTGCAGAAGCTCTAATAAAATGTCGATTTTATCGGCATTATTTAGTGTTTCGGTAGCCTCGCGAGAGAATATCCAAGGTTGTCCGAAAGTAGCTCTGCCTATCATCACGGCATCCACACCAAAGGTGTCGAAGGCACGGTCGGCATCGTCGAGCGACTTGATGTCGCCATTGCCTATTATCGGTATTTTGATGGCAGGATTATCTTTTACTGCCTTGATGAGGGTCCAGTCGGCTTCGCCAGTGTACATCTGGGCTCGCGTTCTGCCATGAATGGTGAGAGCCTGAATGCCACAGTCCTGTAAGTGAAGAGCCAAATCGACCCCCTCCCAACCTCCCCGAGGGGAGGAGATTGTTGACAGTTTATTGCCGAAGACATAGTTGTCGGAGTTCCATCCCAGTCGGGTCTTCACCGTCACGGGGGTGTTGACAGCCTTTACCACAGCCTCAGTCATTTCGAGCATCAGGGGGATATTCTGCAACATTCCTGCACCAGCACCCTTGCCAGCTACTTTCTTCACGGGACATCCGAAGTTGAGGTCTATCACATCGGGGTGAGCCTCTGCCTCCACTATGCGTGCTGCCTCTACCACGGCATCGGTGGTGCGACCATATATCTGTATGCCAACAGGACGCTCGTCGTCGCTGATGGTGAGTTTTCTCACCGTAGCCTTGATGGAACGGACAAGAGCCTCAGCAGCCACAAATTCGGTATATACCATAGATGCTCCGTAACGCTTGCAGAGCTTACGGAAACCAATGTCTGTCACGTCTTCCATAGGGGCAAGAAACAACGGACGATTGCCTAAATCTATGTTGCCAATCTTCATATTTGACTACAAAGATACAAAAAAATGAAGAATGAAGAGTGAAGAATGAAGAATTTTTCGTAATTTTGCATAGAATTTAGAGAATTAAGTTTTCTCAAGTCCAACTTGAGAGGAGTTAAAGGAGTTAAAAGGAGGACTCCGAGTTCTACTCGCCTGAAGAGCTTCGCTCGAAGAATCGCTCGTTGAACTCGCTAAGGAATTAAAGGACAAAACCAGAATAAAACGATATAATTAATGAAAAAGATTTACAACTATCTGTTTGTGGGCATAGTAGCGATGCTCTCAATGACACTTTCATCATGTAATGACGATAACATTGCGCGTGATCTCGATGGTATTTGGGAGGGCAAGGTTTCACAGAACTGGTCTTGGCGCTGGTCTGATTACACTACTTACCAGTATGTTGACATAGAATTTTATACAGACCCTTACTATTACGCTGAAGGAACAGGTGTAGAGTATGACTATACAGGAACATACACATATGTAAGTTGTCCGTTTAACTTCAGAGTGCGCAACGGCGTGATTTATATGGACTACAGAGATGGTACCAGGGTTAGGATAACAAATTACTACCTTAGTGGAGACCGTTTCTCTGGTACTTTCAGAGATTACTACAGCGGAGATTATCTTGCAGACTTTTCTTTCTATAAGGTAGCAAACTTCCGTCACTTCAGATATAGCGGTTACTCCCTTGATGCTGACTTTGAAAAAGAAGACTCCAAGACAAACAAGACTGAAGCCGAACAGAAATAATGGCTGAGAAGAATGAATTTGTGAGGAAGGTGGCGGAGCAGAAGTACGAGTACGGCTTCACCACCGACGTTCACACTGACATAATACCCGTAGGACTGACGGAAGATGTGGTAAGGCTCATTTCAGAAAAGAAAGGTGAGCCCGATTGGATGTTGGAGTTCCGTCTGAAGGCGTTCCGCCATTGGCAGACGATGACGCAGCCGACATGGGGACACGTCAACGTGCCACCGATAGACTACCAGGCGATATCATACTACGCCGACCCGATGGCAAAGAAAAAGAACCCTAACCTGACGGAAGACGGCAAGATTGACCCAGAGCTGGAGAAGACATTCGACAAACTGGGCATACCATTAGAGGAAAGACTGGCGCTGAGCGGTGTTGCCGTGGATGCCATCATGGACTCGGTGAGCGTGAAGACCACCTATAAGGACAAACTGAAGGAGATGGGCATCATATTCATGTCGATAGGTGAGGCGATAAAGGAACATCCAGACCTGATAAAGGAATACCTGGGCAGTGTGGTGCCATACAGAGACAACTTCTTTGCGGCGCTCAATTCAGCAGTGTTCTCTGATGGTTCGTTCGTTTATATACCAAAGGGCGTGAGATGTCCGATGGAGCTGTCCTCCTACTTCCGCATCAACGCAGCAGGAACGGGACAGTTTGAGAGGACGCTGATAATAGCCGACGACGACTCATACGTGTCATACCTCGAGGGATGTACGGCACCGATGCGTGACGAAAACCAACTGCATGCCGCCATAGTGGAGATAATAGTGAAGGACAGGGCAGAGGTGAAATACTCTACCGTGCAGAACTGGTATCCTGGAGACGAGCACGGCAAAGGTGGTGTGCTGAATCTCGTAACCAAGCGTGGCGACCTGCGCGGAGTGTCGAGCAAACTGTCGTGGACACAGGTAGAGACGGGTTCGGCGATAACATGGAAATACCCTTCATGTGTGCTTCGCGGCGACAACTCGGTAGCAGAGTTCTACAGTGTTGCCGTAACGAACAACTACCAGGAGGCAGATACGGGTACCAAGATGATACACATGGGCAAGAACACCAAATCGACCATTATATCAAAGGGTATCTCAGCAGGACACTCGCAGAACTCTTACCGCGGACTGGTAAGGGCGACATCGAAGGCTGACGGGGCAAGAAACTACTCATCGTGTGACTCGCTGCTGCTGGGTAGCCAATGCGGAGCGCACACCTTCCCATATATGGACATACATAACAACACGGCAGTGGTGGAGCACGAGGCTACGACATCGAAGATAAGCGAAGAACAGCTGCTATACTGCAACCAGCGAGGCATATCGACAGAAGAAGCCGTAGGACTGATAGTGAACGGCTATGCCAAGGAGGTGCTGCAGAAACTGCCGATGGAGTTTGCTGTGGAGGCACAGAAGCTCCTCAGCGTGAGTCTGGAAGGAAGCGTAGGATAATTAATTAGGAATTAGGAATTAGAAATTAGAAATTAGGGTCACTATATTATGCTTGAAATAAGAAACCTGCATGCCAGGGTAGAAGAAAAGGAAATACTGAAGGGCGTAAACCTCACCATCAGAGATGGCGAGATACATGCGCTGATGGGTACTAACGGTGCCGGAAAGTCAACACTGAGCAACGTCATAGTGGGTAACCCACGCTATGAGGTGACGGAAGGCGAGATAATATTCAATGGACAGAACCTGCTGGAGATGACTGCCGACGAACGTGCCAACGCAGGCATATTCATGTCGTTCCAGATGCCAGTGGAGATACCAGGAGTGTCAATGACCAACTTCATGAAGGCTGCCGTGAACGCCAGACGTAAGGCGAGAGGCGAGGAGCCTATGAAGGCTGGCGACTTCATCAAGATGATGAAAGAGAAGCGCGAACTGGTGGAGATAGACCAGAAACTGATAAAGCGTTCGGTGAACGAGGGCTTCTCAGGCGGCGAGAAGAAGCGTAACGAGATATTCCAGATGGCTATGCTGGAACCAACCTTCTGCATACTCGACGAAACAGACTCAGGTCTGGACGTTGATGCACTGCGCATAGTGGCTACAGGATTTAACAAACTGCGCACGGAGAAAACCTCGGCAATGGTGATAACCCACTACCAGCGTCTGCTGGACTATATAAAGCCTGACATAGTACATGTGCTCATTGACGGCAAAATAGTGAAGACTGGTGGTCCAGAACTGGCAGTGAAGATAGAGAACGAGGGATTTGACTTTGTAATGCAGAATGCATAATTAATGAATCAATACGTAGAATTATATAACGAGATAAAGGGCCAGTTGGACAGGCAGTCGTGCAGTGCGCTCAACGCACAGCGCGAGGAGGCAATGAAGCAGTTTAAGGCTATGGGCTTCCCTACGAGGAAGGTGGAGAGATACCGCTATACCGATGTGGAGGCAGCCTTTGCACCCAACTACGGACTGAGTCTCGCTCCATACACCATAAAGGATGTGCAGTATGTGTATGCTGCAAAGGAAGCGCCGATAGATATCGTACCTTATTATAATAAGGTGGCTGACAGCAAAGGCGATGCCATGACAGCCCTGAACACGGCATTAGCGCATGATGCACTCGTGATATACGTGCCAAAGGGCAAGAGGGCTGAGATCCCGATACGCATCGAGAACATACTCAACGGCGAACAGGATACTATGGTGGTACGCCGTGTGCTGATAGTGATGGAGGAGCTGAGTGAGGCGACAATATTCTTTGTGGACCACGTGAAGAGCGACAAGGCTTTCCTCACATCGCAGGTGATAGAGGTGGTATGCAAAGAGGGTTCACACCTGGACCTCTATGAGATGGAGGAGACCAGTAGCAAATGTAACCGTTTCAGCAACCTCTATATAAAGACTGAGCGCGATGCAGTGGTGAGACATAACAACCTGACGATATCAAACGGTGTGACTCGCAACGGCATAGACGTTTATTTGCAGGGCAAGGGCTCGGAGGTGACTCTGAACGGTGCCGTGATAGCCGACAGAGAGCAGCATGTAGATAACAACACCGTGATAGAACACCAGGTGGAGCAGTGTCAGAGCAACGAGCTGTATAAATACGTGCTCGACGACAAGGCGGTGTGCGCCTTTGCAGGTAAGATACTAGTGAAGGAGGGAGCACAGCAGACCTACTCGCAGGAGACGAACAACAACATGGTGGCAAGTAACGACGCGAGGATGTACACTCAGCCGATGCTTGAGATATATGCCGACGACGTGAAGTGTGCGCACGGCTCTACCGTCGGTGTGATGGACGAGGCGGCACTGTTCTATATGATGCAGCGAGGCATATCAAAGGATGAGGCTAAGACACTGCTGAAGAATGCCTTTATCTCGCAGGTGATAGACGAGATGAAGTGGCAGGCTTTCCGCGACCGTCTGCACATACTCATAGACAAGCGCCTGAGTAAGGAAGAGCGTTGTGGCACATGTAAGATTTGTAACTAACTGTGAACTATGAACTGTGAACTGATCCGTAAGGATTTCCCGATATTACAACGTAAGATATACGACAAGTACCCACTGGTGTATCTTGACAACGGAGCGACGACGCAAAAGCCGCTCTGTGTGCTCGACGGTATGCGTGAGGAGTACCTCAACGTGAATGCTAATGTGCATCGCGGCGTGCACTACCTATCGCAACAGGCTACCGACCTGCATGAAGGGGCAAGAGAGAAGGTAAGGCAGTTTATCAATGCCGAGAAGACCTCAGAGATAGTCTTTACCCGAGGCACTACAGAGGCTGTGAACCTTGTGGCATCAAGTTTTGTGGAGGCTTACATGAAGGCTGGCGACGAGGTTATCATATCAACCATGGAGCACCACTCAAACATAGTGCCTTGGCAGTTGCAGGCAGAGAAGAAGGGCATAGTGGTGAAGGTGATACCGATGAGCGACGACGGCATACTCGATCTGGAGGCATATAAGACGCTCTTCAGCGAGAAGACCAAGTTAGTTAGCGTGACCCACGTTAGTAATGTGCTGGGTACGGTGAACCCCGTGAAGGAAATAATAAAGATAGCCCATGAGCATGAGGCGCCTTGTATGATAGACGGTGCGCAGTCGGCACCCCACATGGCAATCGATGTGCAGGATATGGACTGCGACTTCTACGCCTTCTCAGGACATAAGATGTATGGACCTACTGGCATAGGAGTGCTTTACGGCAAAGAGAAATATCTGGAACAGATGCCGCCATACCAGGGAGGCGGCGACATGATAGGTACGGTGACATTCGAAAAGACAACCTATGCCGCCCTGCCGTATAAGTTTGAGGCTGGCACGCCAGACTATATAGCCACTCACGGACTGGCAATAGCCATAGACTATATGCTCAATATAGGTATGGACAAGATAGAGGAGCACGAGAGAGGACTGACCCGCTATGCCTTAGAACAGATGCAGACCATAGAGGGGATGCGCATATTCGGTCCGCTCGACGCCACAAAGCGCGATGCGGTGATAAGTTTCCTCGTGGGCGATATTCACCACCTCGATATGGGAACACTGCTCGATCGCTTAGGCATAGCTGTGAGAACGGGTCACCACTGTGCTGAACCCCTGATGCGCCGTTTAGGTATCAATGGTACAGTGCGTGCTTCCTTCGGGCTGTATAATACAAAGGAGGAGATTGATGTCTTGGTCAGCGGCATAAAGAGAGTAAGCACTATGTTTTGACCCCCTAATTATCAATTGTCAATTATCAATTATCAATTGAAGAAGACTTCTATCATAGAGATGAACCGCCTCAGTGTGGAGGAGTTTCACGAGGCAGAGAAGATGCCACTCATCGTGGTGCTCGACGATGTACGTTCCCTATATAATGTGGGGAGCGTGTTTCGTACGTCGGATGCCTTCAGGGTTGAGGCTATAGACCTCTGTGGCATTACGGCAACGCCAGACGAGGTGCGTGATGAGGATGGCACTCTGGTGCGCGACTGCACTCTGAAGGCTTCGCAAGAGATACACAAGACGGCATTAGGGGCAGAGGAGAGTGTGGCGTGGCGATACTATAAGACTGCTGCTGAGGCTGTGGCTGCATTGAAGGCTGATGGCTATACGGTACTTGCCGTAGAACAGTGTCACGGTTCTACGATGCTTAATGATTTCAAACCTGCATTTGGGGATAAAAAGAAGTACGCCGTAGTCCTCGGCAATGAGGTCAAAGGCGTACATCAAGAGGTGGTTGATATGTGTGACGGATGTTTGGAAATACCTCAGTATGGTACCAAACATTCACTCAACGTTTCTGTTACGGCAGGAATAGTTATCTGGCATTTTGCCAGCTCTAACCTCTAAACCCTAAACTCTCAACTTATTCCAAATAAGTATATCCGTAGAGTCCTGAGCGATAGTTGGAAAGGAATTCCTTTCCCTCCTCAAGACTGATTTTTCCCTGTTTTACTGATTTCGTTACCCAGATTTCGAGCTGGCGCACCAGTTTCTTGGGGTTGTACTGCACGTAGTCGAGCACTTCTTCTACGGTTTCACCGTCAAAAACCTGGTCTATGTGGTATGTGCCATCCTTCATTGAGATGTGCACAGCATTGGTGTCGCCGAAGAGGTTGTGCATATCGCCGAGTATCTCCTGATAAGCACCCACGAGGAAGATACCGAGGTAGTAAGGCTCCTTAGACTTACGCAGGTCGTGAACGGGCAGTGTGGATGAGAGGTGCGAACCCGTTACGAAGTGGGTCATCTTGCCGTCGCTGTCGCAGGTGATATCCTGCAAGGTAGCCTGACGGGTAGGACGCTCGTCAAGTCGCTGCAGGGGTACCACAGGGAAGAGCTGGTCGATAGCCCACGCGTCAGGGAGTGACTGAAACAGGGAGAAGTTGCAGAAATACTTGTCGGCAAGCAGTTTGTCGATGCCGCGCAGTTCCTCGGGCACGTGCTTAAGCTGCTTGGTGAGCGAAAGCACCTCACGGCATACGCTCCAGTACATAGACTCAATCTCGGCACGGGTCTTCAGATCTACCATACCCATAGAGAAAAGGCTGAGAGCCTCGTCACGTATCTGTTCGGCATCGTGCCAGTCTTCGAGCATAGAACGTGTGTCGATGTTGCACCATATATCATATAGCTCCTTCACCAACTGGTGGTCGGTCTCCTTTGCCTCAAACTCCTCAGGCATCTCAGGCAGTGATGCAGTTTCAAGCACGTCGATGACCAGCACCGAGTGGTGGGCACTGAGCGAGCGCCCCGACTCTGTTATGAGGTTAGGGTGGGGGATGCCGTTCTTGTTGGCAGCATCTATAAAGGTGTACATCACATCGTTGACATACTCCTGAATGCTGTAGTTGACACTCGACTCAGAGTTGCTGCTGCGCGTTCCGTCATAATCTACGCCCAGTCCGCCGCCGCAGTCCACATATTCCACGTTATAGCCCGCCTTACGCAGATTTACGTAGAATTGTGCAGCCTCTCTCACGGCAGTCTGTATGCGGCGTATCTTTGTTATCTGCGAACCTATGTGGAAGTGTATGAGCTTCATGCAGTCGTGCATGCCATACTCATCAAGACGCTTCAGTGCCTGGAGCAGTTCTGAGGCTGTCAGTCCGAATTTTGATGCGTCGCCACCGCTCTCTTCCCATTTGCCCGAACCCGAGGCTGCGAGCTTGATGCGTACACCGAGGTTAGGCATAACACCAAGTTTCTTGGCAGCTTTGGCTATGGTGTCTATCTCGTTGAGTTTCTCTACTACGATAAAGATGCGCTTGCCCATCTTCTGTGCCAAGAGGGCGAGTTCGATGTATGCCTGATCCTTGTATCCGTTACAGATAATGAGCGCGTCGCTCTGACACTGTACGGCAATCACAGCATGGAGTTCGGGTTTGGAACCAGCCTCCAGTCCGAGGTTGAACTTACGTCCGTGAGAGATAATCTCCTCTACCACGGGCTGCATCTGGTTTACCTTGATGGGGTACATCACGAAGCTCTCACCTTTGTAACCGTATTCCTCTGCTGCCTTCTTAAAACAAGAGGCAGTCTTCTCGATACGGTTGTCGAGGATGTCGGGAAAACGTAGCAGCACGGGGGTAGAGATGTCACGCAACTGCAGTTCGTTGATTATCTCACGAAGGTCTGCCTGTGCACCGTCCTTCAGTGGAGAGACATAGATATGTCCCTTCTCGTTGATGCCGAAGTAGGATGTTCCCCAGCCGTTTATGTTATACAACTCCTTAGAGTCTTCTATAGTCCATCTTTTCATATAACGATAACCTATCAATTATCAATTGTCAATTATCAATTATCAATTATCAATTATCAATTATCAATTATCAATTATCAACCCCCAACTCTTTCTTAACCTTAGCGATGGTTTCGGATATTTTGTCCTCGTCCTCCATGCAGGGGATATTTACTATATGTGTAGCTTTCATGTAGAATTCCTCGCGTTTGGCAAGCTGTTCCCTGATGAAGGCGAGCAGTTCGTCGTCACTCTTTCCTAACAGAAGCGGTCTGACACCCTTGCCCATCTTCAGGTGACGAAACAGTATCTCAGGTGTTCCACGCAGATAGACCACATCGCCTTGCGCATTGAGGTAGTCCATATTGTCATAGAAGCAAGGTGTACCTCCTCCGCATGATATCACGACGTTTTCAAATTCAGCCACCTCGTGCAGCATATTGCGCTCTATTTTGCGGAACCCCTCTTCGCCTCTCTCATCAAAAATCTGCTTGACCTTCTTGCGCATTCGGGTCTCTATGTACCAGTCAAGATCATAAAAGGGCACGCCAAGACTTTTGGCGAGATCTTTTCCCACCGTGGTCTTGCCCGCGCCCATATATCCTATCAGTATGATGCGAATCATCAGTCCTTGCTTTTGTTGATGATTGCCATACATTCTTCGTATGTCATAGCATCAACCTTATCGTGCATCGACTTAGGCAGACGGTAGTTCTTGCCGTCGTATGCCAGATAAGGACCATAGCGTCCGTTCATCACCTCGAGTTTTGCATCCTCGGCAAATGTCTTCAGGTGGCGTTGCTTCTCAGCCTTCTTCTCAGCCTCTATCAGTGCAACAGCCTGTTCGAGGGTTATCTCCAGAGGGTCAACATCCTTAGGTATAGATACATACTTCTTTTTGTGAAGCACGTAAGGACCGAAACGGCCAGTGCCAATAGTCACGTTGCTACCCTCAAACTTACCTATGGTGCGAGGCAGACGGAACAGTTCCAGTGCCTCTTCCAGTGTGATAGACTCAAGTGATTTGTCCTTTGGCAACTGAGCAAACAGAGGTTTCTCTTTGTCGTCAGCACTGCCTATCTGCACCAACGGACCGTATCTGCCTATCTTCACCATCACAGGCTTGTGAGTCTTAGGGTCTTCACCCAGCACTCTCTCGCCAGCCTTGTGTTCGCTGCGCGCCTTCATGGTGTTTTCAACCGTAGGCTCAAAGTCCTTGTAGAAAGACTTCAGCATCTTGTGCCAGTCCATCTTGCCGTCGGCTATGGAGTCAAACTCCTCCTCCACGTTAGCTGTGAAGTTATAGTCCATGATAGTAGGGAAATACTCCATGAGGAAATCGTTAACCACCATACCTATGTCGGTAGGCATCAACTTACCCTTCTCATTGCCGGCTATTTCCTTCTTATTCTTTGATGCTATAGTGCCGTTGCTCAGGGTGTCGATGGCATATTGACGCTCTTCACCCTTCTTGTCGCCTTTCACCACATATTCACGCTGCTGTATAGTAGATATTGTAGGCGCATACGTAGAAGGACGTCCTATGCCGAGTTCCTCCAGTTTGTGAACGAGTGAAGCCTCGGTGTATCTCAGCGGACTCTGTGAGAACTTCTGTGTAGAAACCACTTCCATAGCCTCTACCGCCATGCCCTTCTTCATTACAGCAGGCATTGCGCTGATGTTGTCGTCGTTCTCCACCTCGTCATCGCCCAGACTCTCACGATAAACCTTTAGGAAACCATCGAAGGTGACTTTTTCACCAGTTGCTATGAATTGTTCTTTGGCGTTGCTAAGCGAGATGTTTACTGTGGTCTTCTCTATCTCGGCGTCAGCCATCTGTGTAGCTATGGTGCGCTTCCATATCAGTTCATACAGACGTTTCTCCTGTGATGTGCCCTGAATGGTTGAGTGCTCCATATATGACGGACGGATAGCCTCGTGAGCCTCCTGAGCACCCTTAGAGTGAGTAGTGTAGTTGCGTGACTTGCTGTAATTCTCACCATACAGTTCGGTCACGGCACTCTTGGCTGTTCCTATGCACAGACTGGAGAGGTTTACAGAGTCGGTACGCATATATGTAATGTGTCCGTTTTCATACAGCCTCTGTGCCACCATCATGGTCTGACTAACGGTGAAACCGAGCTTTCTTGCTGCTTCCTGTTGCAATGTAGAGGTGGTGAAAGGTGGTGCTGGGGTGCGCTTCAGCGGTTTCTTCTGTATAGAAGAGATGGAAAACTGTGCATCCTTACACTTCTCAAGGAATGCGAGTGCCTCTTCATGTTTGCTGAAGCGCTGGTCCAGTTCAGCCTTAACCTCCTGACCGTCTATCATGAAGACAGCGGTGAGGCGGTAATATGTTTCAGGCTTAAACTCCTGTATCTCGCGCTCACGTTCCACTATCAGTCTTACAGCCACACTCTGCACTCTGCCTGCTGACAGCTGTGGCTTAACCTTGCGCCATAACACAGGCGAGAGGCTGAAGCCCACCAGACGGTCGAGCATACGACGAGCCTGCTGTGCATTGGCAAGATTCATGTCCAGATGACGTGGATGCTCTATTGCCTCCAGTATGGCATTCTTCGTAATTTCGTGGAACACTATACGATTGGTGTTCTTCTCGTCCAGTCCCAATACCTCGCAAAGGTGCCATGATATAGCCTCTCCCTCGCGGTCTTCATCGGATGCCAACCAAACCTTCTTGGCTTTCTTGGCATTGCTCTTGAGTTCTGAAACGATTCTGCGCTTTTCCTCAGGAATCTCGTATTCAGGTTCGAGATTCTTCAGGTCAATACTGATTTCCTTTTTCTTCAAGTCGCGGATGTGTCCGTAGCTTGACATTACCTTGAAGTCCTTACCTAAGAACTTCTCGATGGTCTTTGCCTTTGCAGGACTCTCCACAATTACCAAGTTGTCTTGCATTTATCTTTATCTTTTAACTATGAACTGTTTTATCTGTGAACTATGCACTATGAACTGTGCACTGTTTCGGCGTGCAAAGGTATATAAAAAATCCCTATACACCTTATTATATAGAGATATTTTTCATTTTCTTAACAATTATCGCCTTGTAAGGTTACTTTGCAAACAGTTCTTCCAAGAGCATGTAGAACCTTGGATCTTCACCCACGAAACTCTTTATAATCTTGCCTTCAGGGTCTATCAATACCTTTGTGGGGTAACCCTTTATGCGATAATCCTGTTGTATGTACAGTTTCCTGCCCATTATCACGTGTCGCCAGGGCATGTCATCCTTCAGCGAGTCCACCCAATGCTTCCATTTCACGGTCTTGTCGCCACAGTCCACTCCCACTATCTCAAAGCGTCCTGGGAATCTGGACTGCGCATCCTTCAGTTTTGGCATTCCCTTGAGACATATCTTGCACCATGTGCCCCAGAAGTCAAGCACCACATACTTACCCCTCAGACTTGAGAGGGTGAAGTCATTACCAGCCGTATCGGGTAGGGTAAAATCGGGCGCATATTCAGGCGCATCATCCTGAATTTTTGCCTTCATCCAAGTGCCGCTAAGGCATAAGACAATAAAAAATGGTATTATAAGTAGTGCTTTTTTCATCTTTTTTCGTTGTTTGTCACGATTTTTCGGTGCAAAGATAGCAATTTTTTGAAATTAAAGTCGTATTTTTGCAGAAAAATATCGAAATAACATTTAGACCGAAGAATAACTAAACTGAGTGAAACGCTGTTCTCTCATATTATTTTTGTCGTTTGTCGTAGCGCTTCTGCAAGCACAAATATCATTTACCACGAGCATCTCGCGCGTGAGTGATAACGAGCTCTCGCTAAAGTTTTATGCTACGGTGGAGGAAGGCTATAGTCTTACCACCGAGCTTGTGATGGAGTCTGCCGAGGGCGTTTCTCTCAAGGGTGGTCTTGTGCAGTTGAGCCCCAATGTGTATGAGCAGCGTATCTGTCAAACCTCTACAAAATACTCCTTCAGTGGTTATCTTGAGTATTATGGTTGCAACGAACTGCAGTGCATAGCCCCCTCGTCGGTAGAGTTTGCCTATGATGGAGCTTTTACTGCTCAGGATGCAAAAGGCAACACTATCCCTGTTCGTGATACGGTGAGCAAAACCATCGCTTCGGTCGATACCACGAAGTCTATGCTCGACTACACCAGTAGTGATATGACGGCATTTGACCTCGTTCAGCGTGCTGCCTCTCCGTTGTGGACTCCTATCATCAACGAGCTCAAGGCACTCAGCACCAGTCCCCTCCTCGCTCAGCGTAGCCTCTTTGAGGTATTTCTTATCTGTTTTCTTGGTGGTTTGCTGACTATCCTCACCCCTTGCGTGTGGCCTATCATCCCACTTACCGTCTCGTTCTTTATAAAAAGGAGCGAAAGCGGTTCAAAGGTTCCCGTTAACGTTCCCGTTGGTACTTCCTTCTACTCCGCCTTTGCAGAAGAGGAGGATAACTCTCCGTTCATCCAACGTGCATGGAAGATGGCATATCGCTGTGCCCGTCTGCCTGGCGTGCGTGATGCTGCCTATTATGGCATCAGCATAATAGTGCTATTTATGCTCCTTGGTATTATCATGACATTGGTGTTTGGTGTCAACGCCATGAATGCCCTCTCTACCAATGCGGTGTTCAATGTGCTTTGTTTCCTGCTCTTGATAGCTTTTGGCCTGTCATTTTTGGGTTTCTTTGAGATAAGACTGCCTAATTCCTGGGCTAACATACTCAATATACAGACTGACTCCCACGGGGGACTGCTCGGTATGATATTCATGGCTCTCACCCTTGTGGTGGTGAGTTTCTCATGCACGGCGCCTATCCTGGGTTATCTTCTTGTTGAGATAGCCGTTCAGGGTGATCTACTTGCCCCTGCTGTGGGTATGTTGGCATTCTCCATCGCCATAGCCCTGCCTTTCACCCTGTTTGCTATCTTCCCTGCGGTACTGAAGAAACTGCCTCACTCTGGTTCATGGATGGACCATGTAAAGGTTACTCTCGGCTTCTTGGAGCTTGCCTTCTCGCTGAAGTTCCTTAGCGTGGCTGATATGGCTTACGGCTGGGGCATACTGCCTCGTTGGCTGTTCCTCTCTCTTTGGATTATCATTTTCCTCCTTCTGGGTTTGTATCACACCCAGTGGCTACATGTGCGCAAGGCTGGCTGGCTACGTCTTAGTGTGGCTACCTTGTCGTTGATGCTCGTGGTTTATCTCATACCAGGCTTGTGGGGTGCTCCATGCCACCTCGTTTCAGCCTTCGCTCCACCAGCTAAAGATGCTTCGCCAGTGGTGTCATCGTCTCTTGCTTCGGCAGACGGAACGCTTCCTGCCCATTACACCAGTTATGAGGAGGGAATGGCTGCTGCGGCTATGTCAGGCAAACCCGTCTTGATAGACTTTACGGGCTATGGCTGTGTTAACTGCCGTAAGATGGAGTCGGCTGTGTGGGGTACCCCTTGCGTGCGCGATATAATAAATGAGGAGTTTCTTGTCATAATGCTCCATGTTGACGATCGCACACCACTGTCTAATCCACAACGCGTCAGGGTAAACGGTCGTGAACGCGTATTGCGTAGCGTGGGCGATATGTGGAGCTATCTTGAGAGTTATAAATTTGGCAGCATCTCTCAGCCTTTCTTTGTCATACTTACTCCTGACGGCAAACCTCTCACCTGTTCTTACGGCTACGACGAAGACATAGAGAAATACGAACGTTATCTCAAGACGGGCTTGACAAACTTCGAGAGACTATAGCATGAATCGTTTATATCCATACATATTGCTTCTTATGCTATGCTGTGCCACCACGTTGTCAGCACAGGAAATGCGCGATTCTGTCGAACTTTTGATAAAGGAACTTATTACCAGCCATAAGAGGTATGACTACCACGAACTCGACTTCTACCACTTCACCAAATATGAGCGTCGTGACATTGATCTCAACGATATCGACCCACTCAATGTGAATAGTGACTTCATGAAGCGTCACAAGTGGTTCCGCAATATGGTAGATGGCCTCGACCTCGACAATAAGTTCTCTCTGCCCCTAATGGTTAATGAGCGTGTGGAGGAAAATTACTGGCGTAAGGACCCTTCGCGTGAAGTGGCTGTGGTCACTGGCATTAAGCGCGAGGGACTTAACAAAATGTTCGATTCCAGCGATATTCTTCAGGTTCTAATAGGCGAGAAATACAGTGACATCAATATATTTGATGATAAGTTTAAGTTGGATTACCGTACTATTATCTCTCCTGTGGGTGCTGAGGCTCTTGACAACTACAATTACACACTTATCAATACGATTAAGTACAATGAGGAGGTGACAGTTTATCATGTGGCTTATTCCAAAAACGAGAAGAGAAAGTACGGACTGGTGGGCGACATGATGATATGGTATGACAGCATCCCTCATCTTAAGTATATTCGCTTGATGCTCCCCCATGATGTGCACATGCGTTCTATTGACAAGATATACATTACTCAGGAGTTTAATGTTACGCAATACGGCAACTGGGCATTGAGCAAAAACGACGTGATGACTGAACTGCGTCCTTGGGGCAACTGGGGTAAGTTGAGCTACGTAAAAGAACAACGTTTCTTCAACTTTTCTACCGATTCTATCGATAAAAAAGTGCTTAAGGGACATAGTCCCATAAGGTATGACGCTAAGGCTGAATACCAGCCAGATACCTTCTGGGTGAAGTATAATTCCGCAACTAAGATAGATACCACTTATATGGGTATGAACAAGACACTGATACCTACGGACCCATATAATCCAAGTGGCACACGACTGAAAGTTAATCAAATACTCGATTATGCTTCTGAGGCGCGAGGTATGCGCATACCGATATGGATAGTGCGTGCCTATGTCAACAACTATATCAAGACAGGCTCGCCCAGCAAATTCGTTATTGCACCTACCAAGGCACTCATATCCTTTAATGATATCGACGGTCTGCGTCTGCGCTTTGGCGGTACCACCACAGGCTACTTCAATCGTCACTTCTTTCTCGACGGCTATGCAGCCTACGGCTTTAAATCTAAGAGAACGTATTATCGTGCCAACGCCACATATTCCTTTGTTGAGAAGAAGTATCAGGCTAATGAATTTCCTCGTCGTAATATCAGCTTCGAGATGCGCTACGATATGTGTGACATAGGTGAACGCTACAATAAAGGCGACAATGACAACCTGTTCCGTTCGCTGCGATGGCGCACCAACACCAACCGTATGTTCTACCGTATGCAGAAAATGTCGTTCCAGCGTGACGAGAAGTACGGAATGTCTTACAAATTTAGTATTGCCCATGAGAAGGACGAGGCAGCAGGCAATATGACCTTTGGCTCTATCCGAACCTCCGAACTGCGAGCAGAGGTGGAGTATAACCCCACCAAGGGCTATTACTACATAGCCAACACCCAGTTGCCTGTCAATGCGCAAGCTCCGTGCATAGGCATCGCCCACACTTGGGGCATTAAGGGTCTCCTTGGAGGCGAGTATAGTTTTCATCTCACCGAACTGAAGGTCTTTAAGCGTTGGTTCCTCAACGACTGGGGATTTGCCAAGGCGTCGCTTAAGGCAGGAGCAGTGTGGAGTAAGGTGCCATATCCTTTGCTCCTCTCTCCGAATGCCAATATGTCTTATGTCAATGATGATGAGTCCTTCAGCCTTATCTCCCATGTTGATCTCATCAACGATCGCTATACCCAGATATTGCTGTCGTGGGAGACCAATGGCAATATCCTGCGTTCTATACCTCTGCTAAGGCGCGTGCGACTCAAGGAATACTTCGGTTTCCGCATACTTTTTGGCGAAATCACCGATAAAAACAACCCCAACCTGCCAGAGAACAAGGGGGATGACATTCTCTCACCCTTCCCTAAGGATTTCCATACCATCGAGAATGGCAGACCCTATATCGAGGGCGTGGTAGGCATACATAACATTTTCCAGATATTAAACATAGACTATGTTCACCGCTTCACCTATCGTGACCGTCACAATGCCCGCAACAACGGTATCCGCTTCTCAGTAGTGCTGTATCTATAGCTTATATAAACCAATAAATTCACTAACGACAATGAAAACAAGATTTTTTGCTTTTGTGGCAGCCACGCTGCTCTCTGCTTCCTTTGCTTCAAAGGCGATGGCAGAAGACACCACTGTGGTGCCCTCTGACTGGAAGGCTGTGAAGTATAATGATGGTGTGCGTTATTCGCAGTGGGTTATCGACTCACGCATCAGTGATTTCCGTGCTAATGCCAAGCCACGCGGCTTCTGTGCCTTCGACGTGAATGGCAAACAGATTAAGAACAGTCTGGGAGCCAGTGCTTTCGACTATGTGCCTGGTCTGGTGGCAAAGGCTATCATCGAGGCAGCAGCCTATTACGACAATCAGTCGTGGGCTCGTCCTTGGTTCTATTCAGTTGAGAGCTATGCCAACAGCTGCTATGATGCAGCTCCGTTTGTGGGCAAGAGTCAGGACGACATGAATGCTGCCAAGATGTATTTCCCTCTCCGTGCCCTTGCTGAAGGGGCTTACGGCAAGTATGCCAACAGCCAGACCATTTCTAATGCCGAATGGGCTATCAGCAACATCGGACGTGCTTTCAAGGACCTCAACAAGACCTATGTCATCAGTGATACCACTCTCGTAGGTGCTGCTGGCGGCTGGTGGCATAAGCGTGAGTATGTTGATCAGATGTGGTGTGACGGACTCTATATGGGTGCCGCTCTTCTTGCCCAGATGATTAACTACCAGAAGGCTGGCTATGTCACAGGTTCTGCTGAGAAAGACTGGGATCTGATAGCTCGTCAGTTTGATGTCTCTTGGAAGTTCCTCTGGGATAAGGACAAGAAGCTCCTTTGGCATGCCTTCAGTGCCGACCCTTCTAACAAGGCTTCGCAGGCTTGGGCTGGCATAGGTCAACAGACACTCCCTGACGGCACTCAGACCATCATCTTCCACTCAGCAGCTTACTGGGGCAGGGCATGCGGATGGTATTTCCTTGCTCTCGACGATATTCTCGAGCAGATGCAGATAGCAGGCTTGCAGAATACACAGAACTACAGCACCCTTCGCTACTACCTCAACGAGCTTGCCTCAGGACTTGCAGCACGTCAGGACGCCAAGACTGGTTGCTGGTACCAATTGCTCGATGAAACCGATGATTTTGTTGCCACAAAGTATAAGGGCAAGACCTATCCTGCCACTCGTAACTACCTCGAGTCTTCATGCACCTCTATCTTTACTGCTGCTTATATAAAGGGTATCCGCCTCGGTCTGCTCGACAAGGCAAAATATGAGCCAGTGGCAAAGAAGGCTTATCAGGGTGCAGTAAATGAGTTTATGATGCAGCAGCAGGATGGCACAGTACAGCTTATCCACAACTGTGCTTCAGCAGGACTGGGTGCTAAGGACGAGCGTGACGGTTCAAAGGAGTACTACCTTCTGGGTCCTGACGTTCCTCAGCGCAACACCTATACTGAGGGCAAGGTGCTTGGAGGCTTCATCCTTGCAGCCACGGAGTATGAGCGCATGTATCAGCAGGATAAGGCTATCATGCTCTCCCGCGATCTCCTTCCATGTTATAAGGCGGGCGATAAACTCTCTATCAACGCTATGGGCAATGATGGCGTGCAGCCTCACTTCCAGTGGTACTATGCCAAGAACCAGAAGGCAGCCGCTAAGGGTAAGTTCAAACTCCTTCGCGATGCCGTTGGCGCAACCCTCACAGCAGAGAAGCCCGGCTACTACTACTGTGTAGCATCTGCTGGTAACACTGCCCTTACCACCTCTACCACTGAGGTGAAGTAACTCTTCGAACTAGCGCTTTAGCGCGTTTGAACTTTCTTGAACCAGCTCGCACCAGCGAGCGTCTTGAACTGGCGCTTTAGCGCGTTTGAACTCAAAAAAATCACTTTGTAAGCAAATCATTCGCTTTTGCTTGCAAAGTGATTTTTCGTAATGCCATTTCCTTGCCTTTTTTACGTACAACCAGTCAGATGTCCTCAAATTCGCAATTCTCAGCGATTTTGTAACTGTCTGGTAATCAATCAGTAAGAAGCAAATGATAAAAATTGGTATGCAAAACCGAAAAATTAACCCTATAGAAGCATTACTTTTAGCGATAGAAGTAATGCTTCTGTCTCGAAAAGTAATGCTTTTAGGGGGTAAAAGTTAAGCTATTTTCAAGAAAAAACAGGCATTTCTTCCAAAAGGGTAGATTTGTGTACCTATTTCGTAGGAGGTGATTTTTCCTAAGTTTTCCAGATTTGATTTTTAAGTTCACTTTTTTGAAGTAACACTTTGTAAGGAGATAACCAGATATGCCTTACAAAGTGTAAATTATCATATCTTTTTTCAGATGCTTCAAGAGTGTGAAATTACGTTAAAATAGGGAGGGGTGATTGTTAAATCTCTTGCATACATATATTATTTTATGTACTTTTGCATTGCGAAATGGAAAAATAGGCGTTAGTCCGTTAACGAAAAATAATAAGCACAGATTACAGACCCTTCTACTAATCAGTTAAAAAACGACGGATTTATCGAGTAAAAAGCATTCGTTATAATTACGAAACCCGCCCTCGACATTCTAACATATCCCCTTAGTCTGAAAACACATCTGGATGGGGACTTCTGTGCCGCATAGAGGCACAACAGACAACGTGAGAAACAAAAACAAGATAAAAGCTATGACCAAGCTTATGAAGAATTTGTACAATTTAGGTTCAAAAACTATCAGACAGTCAATCATCAGCATCAGGCATCATGCGGAAAACGGCATGATGCATAACTCACTGTACCGCCTCGTGGCAGTTTTGCTCCTGTCCGTAGGTGCTTTTTCATACGCGCAGGCGGACGATTGGACCGGCTCGTTCGGTACCAGTATTACTGGAGCAGGCATAACAGGCTCAGGTACCGAGAAATATCCGTATATCATCGACAGTGCTACCAAGTTGGCTACTGTAGCCTACTTGTCAGCCAACAATCCTAATGCGACTTCAAATAAGCATTTCAGTCTCACTGTGGATGTGGACTTAAAAAATATAGAGTGGACTTTTGGTGAAGGAAAGACCAATAGTTTCCGAGGTGTGCTCAATGGTAATGGTCATACCATCAGCAACCTGAGTCTCATTGGTAAAAGCAGCGAGGGCAACGGCAACGACAAGGGCTACGGTCTCTTCAGTACCCTCTATGGCAACAATGCTACGAGCGTAGCTAAGATTCAGAACCTCATCCTATCTTCACCATCGCTCACCATCAACAGTGCCGGATCGGGAAGTCGTTACTATGGCATCCTTGTGGGAAGAGTGGCAAACTATGCCGAGGTGGAAAATGTCAAGATTTTCAATCCTACCCTAACCTTCAGCTGCAACCACAATGCACAGTGGAATGTCAGCGCGGGCATAGGCTACATCGGCACTTATGCTCATGTTAAGAACATTCTCGTCACCAGTCCTACCATTACCACGAGCGGCTCGCTCACAATGGCAAGGCAAACTCGTTTCTCCGTAGGCGGTGCTATAGGTTATCTCGATGCGACAGGAACTGCTATCAACAACGGTTTCATGCAGGCAAACTATGCAGACCACATCGTTGTCACCAATGGTAATATAGATCTCAGTGGTTATACTCCTGCTAGCAAATCTGGCAACCTGTATAACCTCAAATATGATTATTTCTTTGTAGGTGGTGTCATCGGACAACACAAAAACCCTCAGAAGTTCTGCGAAAACATCTTCTTCTCGGGTAAGATTAAGTCACCCTTCTCCACAGTAGCGCCTTGTATGGGAACAATTGGCGGTGGTGATGATACTCAGATGCTCAGTCAACAGTTCTCTTGTGAGGCATATACTGGCAGAACCTATGATATGGTAGAGGGCAGTAAGTCATCTACATGGTACTATAACAACTTCAAGATAGGTCTTGATCCAACCATAATTGCAGCTGCCGAGGCTGCAGGCAAGATAAAGAACTACCATTCTTCCAACGTTGATGGTGAAAACTATCTTAATGTCACGCCAAAAACCCTCAAGCGCCACAACCGTGTAGAGGCTACGCCGCGTCAGAGTTATACAGTATTGTGGTGGACACGCAACAATAATACCAATACTGCCTCTGTCGCTCCTGCCGATAGTGCCGAATGGACTGATGGTGAGCAGTGCATCTACCCCAGATATGACCAGAATGTGACGCAGTATCCATCCTATTATATGTACTACGCACAAGGTGTTAATGCTGGCACACAGTATCTCGACGCTACTGCAGCTACTGCCTTCGTTTCTGGCGTGACGAAGAATATAGACAATGCTATGGGTGCCAATACCCCAAAGGATATCACCCTTACCGTTACCGACCTCAACAAAGGGCAGCGTGGATTCGGCAAACATACCTTCTCTGTGGCAGCCGAGGGTGATGACGTTGCCCAGATAAACCATTACAAGTGGTATGTGAATGGTGTCGATGAGGGTGCGGGCAATACGAAAGATGTAACTCCTACCTTTGACAAAACTCGCGGCTATCAGTTAGGTTCTGGCATCTTGGTGTATGCCTATGACAGCAGTGACAACATCCTTGCTCAAGCAGCAGGAGACCTTCCTGTGGCACGTTTGCGTTTCAAGAATTCTGACAGCGCAGGCACTAAGTCAGATGGTCCTCACACCTACGTAAAGGATGCGGGCACGAAGGATCACCCCTATCTTATCGGCTGCGAGAATGACCTACGCCTTCTCTCTGAGCATATCAAGCAACCTGGTAACATGCCTCAAGAGAAGCTCTATATCAGCGGACTGAATAATGGTAATGCTTGTAGCTATCGTTCTTCAATTGATAACAATGCGACAGACGAATCGGTAGGTTATGGCCAGGCATACTATGAACTTGACAGTAACATAGACTTCAGCGCCGATAGTGATGATTCACCATTCGAGCCTATTGGTCCTAATGGTACTGTACCATACTCTGCTGACGGTACTTACGGTAATTACAATAACAACTTTGCTTTCGTAGGTTCTGTTGACGGTAAAGGCTTCACTATAAAGAACCTTCGCGAAACCTGGTATGCAGGTTATGCTAACGGTGGAGCAGTATCAGCATGGGGACTCTTTAGCTGCATAGGCAGCACAGGTCAATATTATAAGGTGGGCGAGACCACTGCCACCAAAGCAGCAGTGCGCAACCTTATCATAGATGGTGCAGTCTTTACCCATGATACAGCCAATAGCTCGTTCTACTATCCTGGTACCAATGCTTCGGCAACATCAGGAAATTCTAACAACTGTTTCATAGGTCCGCTCGCTGGTGTAGCAGGTAACTACTCTACTATTGAGAATATCTCTGTCATCAATACGACAATCGATGACGACGGGTCTTCTAATTACAAGCTCGCAACCCAGCGCCTGTCGATAGGTGGTGTGATAGGTCGTGCTACGGCAGCTATCAACAACGACAACAGCACTCTTGCCAATGCCACCTTGCGCTATCTGTCATCAGATGCTGACATCAACATCCAGCATGCGGAGTTTACGAATGTTGCTGATTCCAAGCAACAGCAGTATTTCAATATAGGCGGTATCGTCGGTAGTTTACAGACCAGTGCTGCATCCAACACGGTGCCTTATCCTGTACCGTCCATATTCACAGGTAAGATGAATGCCCGTAATGCCTTCGTAGGTCCTGTGTTCGGCTACGTTTCATGGAGTGGCAATAACTCTACAGGTTGGGTTGATTTCCCCAAGCACTTCCTTGGCAAGACTTCAGCTACGGCAGATTTCGATGCTACCATTGCTGCGGGAATGTACTACAGTGGCTTCCAGATTTATGACGGCGAGGAATACAAGGACATCACCGACACCTATCCTTCGGTAACCTCTGACTGGGGCGACCGTAATATAAAGGGTGTATCGACCCATCCCAGCAGCAATGTATATACAGAAACTCCTAATAAGGATCTCTACGAGTATCAGGGCGTAAACCAGGGCAACTACGAGATTGTCAACAGCCCAGCTGTGACAGAGGCATTCAGCTATGATGCCCTCACCGATGATGAGAAGGCGTTGGTGGAAGAATACACATGGGGATGGAGCGCAGGTAAGTTCACCATAGGCGCAACAGGTCTCAGTGTATATGCCAAGGACACGTATGACGGCAATACCGTTACGGAGCACGTGCTCTCAGGCACTATCACCACCGCTTCTACGGATCCGAAATCATACCAGTGGTATGAGAGGAAGCGTATAGATGGAGACAATCGTGATGTGGCTATTGATGGTGCAACGTCATCAACCTATACTGCAGAACAGAGCATACATAACCGCTACATATATCTTCAGGGTACGGTGGGCGAGAGTTCAGAAAGCTCCGCTGTCATCATTGTGCCTAAGAGTGAGAGTATAACGGCAAGTATCACCAAGACCGCAGGCAGTGTAGTGGATGGAAAACCCGCTGCACCATGGACTTTGACAGCTAATCTCTCTACTACGGGTGCTACACCCCTCGATGCAGACGCGCTCGCAGCTAAGGGCTTCGTCATCACATATCAGTGGTATAAGGGACAGGAAGGAAGTGGCACTCCTATCGACGGTGCAACCTCAAACACTCTTGTTGTTGAGGCAGGCGATGAAGAAACAACCCTCCGCTATTGCGAGATTACCGTTGTTGACGGTTCCGTATGGTGGGATGAATACAAAGCAGCAAACACATATAAGTTTACCCTTACCAAACTTCCAGCCAATGTCAAGGTCGTATATCTTGACCCACAGAGTGGCAGCGACGATGACCCCCACGACGGTCTTACACCAGAAAAAGCTGTCAAGTCATGGCACAAGGCATATTCTCTGCTGACACCGGATGTTACATGGGACGATAATGTCATCGTGCTGATGAGTGAGAGTGATGGTAATCGCACGATTGAAGGTTTCAGGCTTGACAGGAGTCTGTACGCGGAATATACTGACGATTATGACACATGGTATAGCAGGACACATGATGGGACAGACGCATTTTGGAAAGATAACAATATTCCAGAAGGTTACGAGACAGGAATTGTGAACAGTGTACTGTGGAAGAATGCAACCATCACAGGTAAATGGGAAGGAAATGACTACTCCTCTACTGCCAAGATAACATTCAATTCAGATAGGGACTTTATAGGACTTAACGCTGACACGAAGTTTGAGAACCTTACTTTCCGTGGCCATGCGTATGGAAGTAAGGGTGGTAGTTCTTATGATATTTTCTTCTGCCAGTACCACAGCGTGGAGTTCGGAGACGGACTTAGGATGGAGTATGTTTATGCTGATGGACAATACGGTCATATGGAAGGATCTAACACCCCAGATTTTGAGGTGTTCGGCGGTTTCAATGGTGACGCCCGTTTCCGTAGCAATACCAATGGTTTCCTCGGCAATGAGTGGGATGAGAAATTCCCTCATGGCAAGGAGGGCTTTACCATGACCTTCAAGTCAGGCCATTTCGGAGTAATCTGTGCCTCACACCGTCAGGCGTACTGGGCCGCTCAGGGCATGTCAGGTACGCCTAACATGCCAGTGAAGTGTAAGATTGTCGTGGATATGGATCGCACGTGGAATGATAAAGCTGCCAATAAGGCATGTATCGGAACCAGCAATGGTACGAATGCCGATTACGATATAGGTCTTATCCTTGCTGGTAACCACGAGGGAGCCATGTACGGCGATGTTGACATCAACGTATATAGCGGTCATGTGGCACGTATTGCCAACGGTACGCTCGGTGCTTTACGTCAATGGTACGGATACGCTGGTATCTGTCAGCCAGGTAATGCATACTTTGGTCGTGCCAACACATTGCTTGACCCGTCGCTTTCACGTTTTGTCAAACCTGAAGATACGCGTGCTGTGAAGAATGAGCGCATCATTATAACAGAGATTTATGGTGGCGGTCTTGGTCGTGACCTTGGTGCGACGGGTATGATTTTCATTCCGTTCTATGGCAAGAGTTCTGTGACGATGAATGGTGGTACGTTCAAGTTGCTGCCGGAAGGCAATACACATGATGCTGAGGGTGAAGTATTCCCAGGTATCTTTGCTACGGGAGCAGGTGGCGTGAATGGCATGTATCACTATGATGATCCGATAGCAATAAGTGGCAGTACATCTGACCCTCAAGTTTACCCCAGCTCACAGCGTCTGCCTTACTGGGATACAGACAAGGGTAACGGCGTTGTATGGGGAGGTAATGGAACCACTGGCGGCTTGGTACGCTATGGCAATTGGTCAACATACAGCAGCATGACGGGTGCCCGTAAGGTCTATGTCCACTGCTATAACGCTGATACGGAGGATTTCACCGAGATAGACCCTGAAGACTCACAGGCCACTGTCACCATCAACGATGGTGTATTTGGTTCTAAGGACAAGCCTATCGATGGTATCTATGGCGGTGGGTCAGGATATACGCCTACTTACATATTAAAGAATACTACAAGCGCTTATCCTAACCACCGAAGTGGTAATATATATGGCAAGGAAGGTGCTGACCACCCGGTAGCCACGCTGACCATCAACGGTGGTGAGTTCTACTGTAAAAATGGTATCTTTGCTGGCGGTCGTGGCACAGACCACTACTACAAGACCGTTCGTAATAACTCAGGTACTGAAGAAATAGATTCTAAACCAAATGGTGCTTGGTATGGCAACTACACAGGATTAGGCCAGATATATGGTGATGTAGAACTAAACATTACCGGAGGTACGTTCCATGATAATGGCAGTACATATTTTGGTAATATATATGGCGGCGGTCTCGGTTTTGGTGATGTTAAGTACAACAACGACGATGAGACGAAGAAGACCCTTAAAGACATGGCTCGTATCTATGGTACTACAACCATGAACATCAGTGGTGGTACCTTCGAGGGCAATATCTATGGCGGTGGTGCTATCGCCAATGTGGGTTATGGTACTTCAGAACGTGAGAGTAAGCATTACTCTATAGGCAATAAGAATGCCATAAATCTTAATATTACTGGTGGTAGGATAGCTGGAAAAGTGTTTGGAGCGGCGATGGGTAAAACCAACGTTGAGGTAACTGAGGCTCCTGACTCAATAGGTAACGTATTTGGTAACGTTAACCTCGTCATCCAGGGTGACTCTATTGGCAGTGACATCTACGGCGGTGCTGAGAAGGGTGATGTATATGGCAATGTGACAGCAAACATCTCCAACGTAGCTATAGGTGGTGACATCTATGGTGGCGGTATGGGTATGCTCAGCGGCGAGACGATAACTGCAAGTGCAGATGTACGCGGTAGTACGAACGTAACTCTCGGCACAGGTGCCTATTATATAAAAGAGGTGGGTGGCGACAACCACTTTGAACGTGATTATACTACACCACATTATATATATGGTGGAGGTAAGGATGCTTCGCTCATAGGAACCTATGACAGTACAGTAGGTTCAAATGTGACAAGTGTAACGAGCGGTGGTAATACCACTGTGAATATCAACAATGGTATGGGTACCGAACAGCTCACAGTATATGGTGCTGGTCTGGGTGCTAAGACCTATTGTAATATGACTAACATCAACATCAACAACTTCTCAAGAACTCGTGATGCTGATGGAAAGTGGGCTAACGTAGGTCTTAGAGAAGTATTTGGTGGTGGTAATCTTGGTTCAGTATTCACCTCTACCAATGTAGGCATGAAGGGCGGACAGGTATTCGGCACAGTATTTGGTGGCGGTAACCTTGCGCCTGTAGGTACACTGAGTCCTTCTTCTTATCCATACGGCGATTTCGGAACTATGGTCTCTCTGGCAAGCACTGATGCTATTATTTGGGGTGATATATTCGGTGGCGGTAACAAAGCCGATGTGAATGGTACATCTCAGGTAAGTGTATCACAAGGTGCATTTGCTGGTCAGGTGTTCGGTGGCGGTAAAGGTGAGATGGCCAGTGGCAATGAGGTTGGTACTCCTGCTAACGTCAACGGACAGTCTGTAGTATATGTTAATGGTGCTAACGTACAGTGGAGAAAGAGATGGTTAAGCCTCTTCGGAGAAGTTGGTGAAGAGAGTGAGAAGGGTACCTTCAAGGAATGGAGTGGTGCTATATCAGGTGCTGATAATGGCTGGTTTATAGATAAGTCAAATCCAGATAAGCCTGTATTTATCAACCCTCATAATATCTTCGGCGGTGGCTATCTCGCTTGTGTTGTCAGCGATACAGCAAAAGTTGTGGTAACCAATGGTGCTGTGCCTTCAGAACTCATAAAACTTAATATATGGAAAAAGACCTTCAGCGACGACAATAATCCTCACTTCTATGTGTTTGGTGCAGGTTATGGTCCGTTCACTCAGGTGAAGGCTACCGATGTGACAGTCGGCGTGGAGGGCTACTATAGCGAAGATGAGGACGAGAGTACCAATGAGCAGTGGTCACTCGACGTTTCGCTCGAAGAAGAAAATCAGGTTACCGAGGCTGCTACTGATGATAACATGACCATCTACGGCAATAACTACGGTATCGGCGGCTACACCGTGCTTGGCGTAATCGGTGGTGGATATGCTGGTCTGGTTAAGGAAGATACTAACGTGAAACTGGGTGGCACCACCTTCGTCCATCGTGTTTATGGCGGAGGTTACGGTCATTTGGGTGAATATAACAAACTCCTGCCCTCTACTAATATTGCAACAGGCAAAAACCGCGAAAACCTCGGTGAGGTGGGACGTAACACCTACGTACGTGTGAGCCTCTCTAAGCCTGACGAGAAAGGACGTACCGGCGGTGTGTACGGCGACGTATTCGGTGGTGGCGCAGGCGTGGAGTCTGCTGACCCGGCTGACGCGACACCATACAAGGACTTCGTTGATATGGGTAAGGTGCTTGGCTTCACCCGTGTCAGTGTAGTGGAGAATGCCCGTGTATATGGTAGCGTGTATGGTGGCGGCGACGTGGCTAATGTGGCTAACAGCGTTGTGCAGCCTAAGCCTAAGGCATACGGCACCGTGCCTACCGACTCTGCCACGATAGTTCGTATAGAGGGTGGTAACATCTTTGGCGATGTGTTCGGTGGCGGTAAGGGTCGTGTTAAGTCTAAGGCTAACGACTACACCACATTGGGTAACATAGCAGGTAACACCTTCGTATTTACTGATACCTCAACAGGCATCGACAGCGATACAGAGGAGGAGATAACCTACACACCAAACATCTGGGGCAACATCTACGGTGGCGGACAGATTGGTGACGTTAATGCGAGTGGTCTCAACAGCACCGTTCCTGGTAATGCTAACATCCTCGTCAACGGCGGTAACATAGGCAATAACATCTATGGTGCCGGCGAGGGTAAGCTGGACGGTGAGACTATAGAGGCTTCTGCCGACGTGACGGGTAACACCAACGTGACGGTGAACGGCGGCTCATTCCTCTGGAGACAGATAGCAGGCATAGGTGGCAGCATACATAGCATGACCGACAGGGGAGTGACTAAGGAGGCTGCACTGGCTATCATCGAGGCAAAGAATAATGGCGAGACGGCACCGGAACTGGCAGCCCTCAAGAGTGATGTATCCAACGTGTTTGATGTTGACAAGAAACTTTTTGTCAACGACCATAACATATATGGCGGCGGCAATACCGTTTCCATCGTGGGTGGCTATAGGGATAAGGAGAATGGAGTGAATGCTACGGCAGGTGAGCATTCCGCATCCATCATTGTCAACCACGGTATGATGACTGAGGCTCTGGGCTACTATGACAATGAGGAGTGGAGCACGGGTGCACTGCTCTATCATCTGATAAGCACCAACAACTCTCATCCACAGTTCTCAGTGCTCGGCGGCGGATATGGTGCTAACACTACCATCACGGGCAACACTAACGTAACGGTGTCTATCGGTAAGGAGGCTGCTTATGACGGTGCTACCGACGGAGGTGCTACACGTACGTCAGACCGTGCCGTATGGAGCACCCTGCTGAACACTACCGACGGAACATACAAGACCGAATACGGCGGGTTGGTCGATTGGGTTAAGCAGCGTTACTATGGAGGTGCGTCTGGTATGCTCTCAGGTTATGTGGCATCGCGTCTCTCTAACAACTTCAGCATACCTAACCACACCTTCATGAACATCGTGGGCGGTGGTATGGCTGGTAAGGTGACGGGCAATGCTGCGGTCAGCATCTCCGACCAGTCTATGTGTCATAACGTCTTCGGCGGCGGTATCGGCATTATGCCAGAGTTGCCTACGGGTACTGAAGATTACGGACAGGTGGGCGGTTCTACTACCGTAAACATTACTGGCGGTATCATAGAGAATAATGTTTATGGAGGCGGTGCTGGTGTAGAGTCTTACAAGAAAGATGATGGCTCGTTCACCGACTTCACTGAAATAGCTGCCGTTGACAAGACTACCAGCGTGAGTATCACCGGCACATCGCTTATGGATGACACAGACGGTACCGTGATTTTTGGCAAGGTGTTTGGCGGTGGTGATGTGGCTAACGTCAAGAACTCTGCTCCTCTGAATCTTGCTGATCCTGCTGCCACTGTCAGCGTTACAGGTGGCGCAATCTATCAGCAGGTGTTCGGCGGTGGCTCTGGTCGTCTGAACTCTCAGTGTAATAATTATACTGCTTTGGGTAAGGTGTATGGTAATACCCACGTCACCATCAATCAGACGGTAGCAGAAAAACCAACCTACCTCTGGAACCGTGTATATGGCGGCGGCTCTTATGGCTCGGTAACGGGCAATACCACTGTTGACATCCTCGGTGGTAATCTTGGCTACAACATTTTCGGTGGCGGCTTCGGCGATGACGGCTCAACCCTCGGTGCAGATATTGCTGACGAAAAGCGTACCACTTCTTCTGATGTCGGTGGCGACACTAATGTCAACATCAATGGTGGCGAGTGGTGTCTGTGGTTTATGTGGGATGCAGCCAACCGCAATTGGGTACCAGCATCTCTGAAGTCAGGCGAGGACTACTACAGTTCGCAGTATGACCCTGAGACCAACAAGTTCCGCATCAATCATAACATCTACGGTGGAGGTAACGCTGCTTGTAAGGTAACAGGTGATACCTACGTCACAATGACTAAGGGTATGCTCTACAGTGATACTCCTATCGGACGTAGCGTCAACACTACCACCTGGCGAAGCAGTGTAAACCTCTTCGACCAAGACGAATGGAAGAATATATATAATAAGGTGGGTTCATTCCACTTCAGTGTCATAGGCGGTGGATATGGTAAGAAGACCAGCGTAAAGAATACTCATGTCCATATCGACATAGACGCTGATGCCCCTATCACCAACAGTGATGTGGCTACAGGCTCTAATATCGCTACTGATAATACGCTGAAAGACCTCTGGACGATATACAAGACGCAGCAGTCTGTGCTCGATGTTATCGGAGGTGGCTACAACGGTGTGGTTGAAAACTCCACGGATGTCATTATCGAGGGCAGACCGTTCATGCGCCGTGCCTATGGCGGCTCGTTCTATAACGATGTGCAGACTACCAGTATGCTTATCAAGTCAGCCAGTGTTGACGATGTCTTTGCCGGAGGCATGATGGGCGACGTGAAAGGTGATGCAATCCTCAATATAGGCGAGACCTCAGCAAACAATGATGAGATATTCATCAACCATGATGTATATGGCGGCAACGATGTGTCAGGACAGATTGGCGGACAGATAAGCGTAAACATCTACGGCGGTAAGATATTCCACAATGTTTACGGTGCTGGTAACGGTAACTACCTCTATGCCCTCAACGAAGGTCGTAAAGAGGTGACTGCCGTTGAGGACTACGAGATTGATGGTGCAACTTATCCGCTGGTATATGAGGTTCCTCGTCGTGAAGTGCTTATGCCAGCATCTGCTTCCAGTGCAAGTGAGGCTGCACGACTTGTTAACATCAACTCTTACCGTCCGCTGTCGCAGTTCATCGAACTCAAGGTGGCAGGTAGGTCTGCTGCTTATCCTGTCAGGGTAGTGGGCAACATCTTTGGAGGTGGTAACACAGCTACGGTGACGAAACTGAATGGCACCAGCGACCCACAGGTAACTGTTGACCTGGGTGACTATGTCACAGCGTCGCAAGTGTTCATGGGTGCTGATGGCGAGGCTATGTTTGACGAGTCAACAAGCGGTACGCTCAACGCATTCAAGCGTATCAACAACATAGAGCTCTCTGACGGCATCAACTGGGTTGACGACCCTTACAATAAGGCAATTCCAGTGACGTATCTGCCTCTAAGCGAGGGCGACCGTCAAAAGACGTTCCCTCACATCATCGACCTCTACTTCCAGCCTGTGCAGATGTCTGTTCAGCCTATACTGAAGTGGAACGGTGTCGATGCAACACCTGCTGCTGACCGTTCATGGGCGGGAGCCGCTATGAATGGCACCACCTTTGGCAGCTTCTTCTGCGGTGGCAACCGTGGCAACATGGACGTTACGCCTGCTGATGACGGTCGTGTGGTTAACTATATCTTCCCTGCCGGTCTTACCATTAAGGATAAGATTGTCGGTGGATGTAACAATGCCAACTTCGTGCGTAACGACCTCGGCGTAGTGCACGAGGGTGGTTACCTGCTCGGCTCACGTGGCACAGAGAAACCTATGATATACATGCTCGTGAAGTGTAATATCGACGTAGCATCCTCACTGAAAGATGGCGTTTATACTTCAGGTAACATATATGGCGGCTGCTATAAGAGTGGCACTATTAACGGCGATATCAGCATCGACGTACAAACTAACATGGTCAATGGGCTTGAGGTGCAAAAAATCATTGATACTAATGTGGCAGGCAAGCCTGCTGGCAACATCTATGGTGGCGGCTATGGCACGGAGTCATACGTATATGGTAACATCAACGTTGCCTTCGGTACGTCATCAGAGTCTTGTACTCAGGGTACGAGCGGTGGTGTATCTACGTCCCTTGATGTATCATTAGATGGCACTGGTGCAAAGCAGACAACCGATGTCACCCCTGTAACCATCAATGATACAGGCTTCTCTACCAACAATATCTATGGCGGCGGTGAGTTTGGTAATGTGATAGGCAACACCACTGTCAAGGTGCTCAACGGTCACGTTACGGGTAATGTCAGCGGTGGAGCATACGCTGGTGTGCAGTATGGTTCCACTCAGGTGCTTGTGGGATATCCTGCCTACTATACAGTAAATAAGTCAGGCAGATATGCTATGCTGCGTGCCGATAAGAAGAACCTCGACATCAAAAACGAGACAGATAAGTCTAATGCCATCAAGCAGGTTATCCGTCTGGTCAAGGGCGATATCATTGCTCCTACGGTGTATGATGCCATCGTGGCTAAGGAGCCAACGGAGTCTTCTAACTTCACTCCGGGTAGCGTAACGGTGCCTGGCACATGGGATAAAGTGAGAATCAACATCGGCGATGCCGTATATGGTGGCGGTTACTCACTGGCTTCGACCTTCACTGGCAGTGGCGGTGCGGGTACCAATACTGTGCGTAGGTTTAATGATAAATACAACATCAACAACACGATAGCTGAGGAGAATGACAGTTTGCATACTCGTAGCACAATAGGATGGGGTGGTAACACCACCGTGCTGATTTGGGATGATACAGAGTATAATGCCGAACATATCGATATAGCATCTAACGAGGCTACTGACGGTGGAATATTCGGTGACGGTCACCTGTCTTACTCAGAGGGATTCCGTGCAGGTGAACTTCGTGGCTATGGCTATGCGGATCACTCCGTGCTCAATAAGACTGAATATACAAAGATGGTTGATGATGGAGCAGGTGGCGAAAAGCAGGCTAAGCTTGAGGTAAACAACGCCAAACTGCTCAACACTATACAGCGTTTCGACCAGATGCGTCTGACCGACAACTGCGTGCTGCTCAATGGTGCACGTGACTATACCATCAAGGAGGTCTCTACCACTCCTTACTCTATATCTCGTATCGGTGAGCTACAGATGGTGTCAACGATAACGACTAATGCGGAAAATCCGCTGTTGTTCCCTACAGAATACAAATCTCGTAACTATATTGGACTGATGAATAATATTCACTATGTAGGGGCTGTTAAGTCAAGTGTAGCATTTGACAGTAATTTCCATAATAGTAATGGTGAATACGATTCTGAAAAGACTTACTTACAGAAGAAAAAGGATTATATTGATGAATTCTATACAGCATATCCTAATGGACAAAATGGAAATTATACTGAAGACCCAAGTTACAGTGCTGCATGGGACAAGTTCAACTTACGTAATGACGCGACATCAAAGAATATGATAGGTCTGTCTTCAGGCTATGCCCTGAAGGTGCAGGGTACATATGATGCTGATGCAGTGGGTACAGAGGGCATATACTATGGACCTGTAGATGGTGTAATAGAAGTGAAGTTGATTCAGCCTATAGAGGATGAGGGCGGTGGCTATGTATATGCCGACAACGTGCATGATACCCCAAGTAACTTCCTTGAGACTACTGGTAACTTTGTGTTCCCAACAACATATGGCGGCGCATACCGTCAGAGAGTTGTTGACGACTGTCTGTTGACGAAGTTTGATTTCCTTCCAACTACTCCGAGCAGGAATGCAGAAGATTCCGAGATGCACTATTGGTTCCTGACGGGTAGGCACTATTTCTACAACCTGCATATTACGGGATATACTACTGATAGCCACAATATCACCGACGACCAGTATGTGGATAATGACATCAAGGGCATAAAGTTCAATGCTGACACTTCTGATGGCTTGACTATACTTGAGGGCGCAACCAACGATCTCGTTATTACGGGTATTAAATGGAATAATCACCATAATGCTGACGGAACAGCGGATACAGGCTACAATACTGCTTGCGATATAGAAAACAGATATAGAGACTACACCCTTCGTCTGAGTGCGTCAAATGCAAAAGACGGAGCGGGTAAGGTACTTACTTTCTATAATGAGCAGGCGGGTAAGTGTATGTATGATAGTATTCCTCGCTATGAGAATCATGTCAACAATGAAGGTCTTAAACAAAGTGACCCAGGCTATTTGTCCCCTGATGCTCCTGGCTTCTGGAAGAAAGAGCTCAGATACACGGGTGATGCTAAACCTACGGCAGAGGCAATGCATAGTCCGTTGCTTGCCCTGCAACTTGTTGACAATGTTAACAATAGTGGTAATGACTATTACAGAGATCACCTGTCTAAGGCTGACACCTTGCAGATAGAGTTGCGTTCAAAGCCTGAAGAGTGGAATACCTATACTATCAACCTTATCATCAACTATGTTAAGGGGCCTACGCACTCGGGTAATATCTCCCTTGCCAACTGTGCACTGCCTGGCGAGTATATCCGCATCAATAAGGGCGTGAGCATCGATGCCGATGAGTCGTTCGCTCAGAATGGCGAGTTCTTCCGCATCGGTAAGGTCAATAGTACGGGCGATGCTCTGGAGAATGGCTACTACACCTTCGACACCAGCGGTGAGAAAACCAGCGAGGTGCTCAAGGATAAGGTGTATGTAGATGCCGAGGGCAGATATGTCATGATACCGGCATATTACTTCATGAACGGTTATGGTGTACAGTATGTATATACCTGTAACAACATGAATAATGTAGAATTCCCAGTATCACTCGATCCTGCAAACAGACTGTTGGTACACAACTACCACCAAATGAAGCCAAAATCTACATTCTCTATTGATCTGCGTCTGCAGGAGGCTCTTGCCCGTGCCAAGAAGGAGGAAGGAACCTTTGCCGAGCCACGTATATATATAAGAGATGTGGCAGATATGCAGGCTTTCCAGCAGTTCGTAGATACTGTTGGCGTAGATTATCCTACGGTTAACCTGCCGGGCTACATGGATTCAGAGGATTCTTCTAAGCCTGAGGAGATAGAGGTGCCTAAGTATGGTAAGTTTGGTCAGTTCTTCTTGCAGAACAATATTGAGGTACAGCAGACCAGTAGCATGGCTGACAAGTACTATAAGGCTCCTGCCGAGTTCGAGGGTACATTCAATGGTGACGGCTACACTGTGAAGGGTATTGACAATAACTTCATCACTAAACTCACGGGTAATGTATATAACCTCGGACTGACCACTGGCTCTATAGCTGCTACGAAGGCAGGCGAGGATAAGATACATACCTCATTCGAGTATGGCAACCTGAATGTATATGACATGAACGGTGAGCCTAAGCCTTACACGGAGGAGGAGTTCCATAACGGTACCGTTGCCTACAACCTCAACCAGTATTATCTCGAGGCTCGTAAGAAGATGAAAGCAGCTCCTTCTACTACGCAGGCAGAACTCGCTGAGGAGCCAATGGTAGAGTATGTCAAGAACTACTATGCTAACGGCGACTATCGGTATGCCCGCCAGTATAATGCGACCACAGGTAAGGAGTATTTGCGTACCAATAGTAATCCTCACTATGCTGCCGAGGTTACATCTGACTATGATATATATACAACATATCATAACATGGCACACACGGTTGATATGTCACGCCGTGTTGACAATACCGTTACTAACAGCCTGTGGGCAGGTTTCTCAGAGGCAAAGACCGAGAGCAATCAGATGTCTCTCGATGTGTCTCTCGACGACAAGGGTACTACAGCCGTTGCTCCTGGTACGCCGAAGTATAAGCCACTCTTCAATGCGGCGAAGATAGACGCATTGTCTGATGCTACAGTGGTTAAGAACGACTACATCTTCTTCGGTCAGGGATTGCAGGCAGAGCCAGAGGATTATCCGTCTGCCATCGTCTCCCACGATGTGGACGACATGACCAACCGCGTATGGCGTGCTTCTGGCTTCTACCGCACTAAGGTGGATAAGGGATTCCACTTCAATGCAAGTAGTGCCCACGAGGTTCTTACCTACGTCCACGACCCACGCACTACGGCTATCGACTTCACTGGCAAGCGCGATGCGGATAATGCTACGGCAATAGCCGCTAAGCCTACTGGTATGCTTGGGGCTCCTGACCAGAATGTGTTCTACGCTCCAACCCTCGACCTGCCTGCAACGAGTGGCTACCACCATCTGGACATAGACGAGGCAGTTACAAAGAACCTGCTTATCTATACAGGTGACGGTGTGGATGTAGCCAACTCTATAGCCAAGCTCACAAAGGATGCAACATCTGCTGACGGCAGGGTAGTAAACTACGGTGATGCTACTGCTGAGAATAAGATACTTGCTCATCAGGTAAAGGGTACAGGCTCGCCAATGACCTACACCGCCGACAAACTTCATCTCGTGGATGTGGAGGACTTCAATGCTCCTATCATGTTCACGGCTACCAAGGCGTGGTATGAGCGCATACCTGAGACGGGTTACGTAGAGCAGGCTGGCAAGGCATGGTCTTCAGTAGCACTGCCTTACGACGTGCAGACGGCTACTCTCTCTGATGGCATAACGCGTTACACTGACAGTAGTGGCAACGGCGTGCCATCTGTAGGTTCTGCTACGGCACCACAGAAGGAGATATCATTCTTCTATGGCACGACAAATAATCCTGCCGTCGATAATGTAAGGAACAGGACGGTGCTCAATCATGAGTTCTGGCTGCGTAGCCTTACAGATGTCAATAGTGTGAGTGGTGAGAAGCATGCTACATTCAAGCGTCCAGCATACAGCATTGACGGAAGGTCTGAGGATAGTGACGTTGCCGATGCCGCACATCGCGGCTTCAAGGCTTATAAGCCGTTCATCGTCAGCTTCCCAGGTGAGCAGTTCTATGAGTTCGACATGACGGGTCAGAGCATCACCTTCGGTGCTACCAGTGCTAACATAGCCGTTACCGACGATGCAACTACATACGATGAGCGTAATAGCTACAAGCACTATGCAGCCTTCCTCAACAACGAGGGCACTGGCGTTTATGCTATCGACGTAAACGGCGAGGGTAGCAAGTTTGAGGCAGGTAAGCCGGTTTATCCATTCCGTTCTTACCTTACCACGGGCTCTGCACTGGCTCCTAATTCAGTGAATGCGGATCTTGCTGCCGATGGCTATATCCTCATCTCTGATGACCTCGGTAAGCTGGAGAATGTGCTCGATGGTGACATGCAACGCGACCCTGACGGTGGTGTGAGCACGCCAAGCGGTCTCCACGTTTATGGAGTAGGGCAGCGCCTCGTCGTTGTCAGCGACTTCGCTACTACCCTGCCTGTATATACTGCGACTGGTGCCCTCGTCCGTGTACTCGACGTGCGTCCTGGCACCGCCACCTACAGTGGCTTCAAGCAGGGCATCTATGTTGTGGATCACAAGAAGATTAGGCTGAGATAAGACCCGCCCTGACCCTCCCAAGGGGAGGGGGAGGGCTTCTCGCCAAGCCGCGATGATAGGTTTCTCGCCAAGCCGCGATGATTAGCTCTTGCGAGCTTCAGCGTCTCTCGATAAGCCCCTTATTTCAAGCAAACTTGATAAGTGTCTTACCTCGACGCGCTGCTGACTAAAGTCAGTAATCATCTCTACGCCAAGAGCCAAGTCGCCTCTCCGAGGCTTCGCAAAGAGTCCCTCCTTATAGGGTAGACTTGAAGATACTCACAAGAGGTGAGTAATAGATATACAACCCGCAAGGCTTTGCGTAGCAGTCGCAGACTGCGTCTTAGTCCTTGCGAGAAATATAAAAAGAAAGATAAAAAATGACAGAGAACGAACTTGCCAAGACAGTGGTAGATACGTGTATTAAGATACACAAGCGACTGGGTCCAGGCTTGTTGGAATCTGCATACGAAGAGTGTTTGACATACGAATTAAAGAAGCAGGGCATAAAAGTTCAACGTCAGGTAAGCGTACCGCTTATATACGACGGCATAGAACTTGGCGCAGGTTTCAGAGCCGACATGATAGTTGGCGACAAGCTGATACTGGAACTAAAGTCTGTAGGAGAACTTCAACGTGTGAACTACTCACAGTTGCTGACCTATCTGAGACTGACAGGAATGAAGCTTGGACTTCTGATAAACTTTGGAGAGAGCCGTGTTGCTGACGGTATCCACCGAGTTGTTAATGGCTTGTAAAGAGAGGCTTTGCGTAGCAGTCGCAGACTGCGTCTTTGCCCTTTGCGTAACTAAGAATAACTGGTGTAACCAGTAGGGATGTGGGTTAGACAGTCGCTGGAAGCTTGCTTACAGGCGAGTGGATAAACAACAGCCCGATACTCTTGAAAAGAGTGATTCTTAGTCTTGGCGAGAAAGAAAAAATCTCGACCTTGCGAAAAGAAGAAAGAAAATAGAAACTAAGAGATAAAAACAGAGTATGAGGAAAAGGCAATGTCTTTAACTCCTCTAACTCCTCAAAAAGAAATATATGATGACAGAACTAAACAAAGTCGTAAAGGTAGCACTCGTGGCACTCACCATGTTGGTGGGAGCACAGGGTGCATGTGCAGATGATGTAACGCCGGCAGAGCTGATGGAGAGCACCAAGGCTCCGTTCGGTTTTGCTACGTTGAGTTCGCGTACGGAGAAGACTGCGTATAACATCACTGGTGGCGGTGCCTATACCGTCAGCGACGTGAAGGCACTCGTGGCTAAGGGCAAGGCAGCAGGCGGTTCGGCAGGTAGTACCATGACGGTCGATGGCAAGAAGGTTATCGTGCTCGAGGCTGATGGCACTAAGACCGATATGGCGTCAACCATTAAGACTGCCATAGAGAGCAACGACATCATCGTATTCGATGGTGACCACTCCCTCATGGGCGAGAAGGAGACAGGCAAGACCAATTTCTATGTCGATGCCTTCATCACCCTCAGCGGACTGTCAGGCAAAACCATCATAGGCATGAATGGTGCGCGTCTTTGCACAACATGGTATCTTACCGATATCATCAAGTCATGGCTCAACTCTGTAGAGACCAGCTCAGGCTCAGGTGTTTCCAATGCCTCTACTGCAGCAGGTACGGGTGGCACAATTGTCGTCAACGGCAAGGAGATAGCCATAGATGAAGAAGGTGAGTACCTCACCCGTAAGACTCTTGTTGAGAAAGGTGAAGCATCTAAGGCGAAGCAGGATGCAGGCGAGAGCCTCACTGCGCAGGATGAGGAAAACATAAAGTTCCTTCTTACTGAGGCTTACCGCAGGTCAGGTGTGTTCTATATCACTAACTGTTCTAACTTAATAATCCGCAACCTCTCCTTCCAGGGACCTGGTTCAGTCGATGTAGGCGGTTATGACCTCGTTGCTATCATCAATGGTACTAACCATGTGTGGGTTGACCACTGTGAGTTCATTGACGGTCAGGATGGTAACTTCGATATCACCAATGAGTCTAACTTCATCACCACCTCTTGGTGTCACTTCCACTATACCGACCGTTCTTACGTCCACCAGAACACCAACCTTGTGGGTTCAAACGACAAATATGATGGTAAGAGTGGCGAGACTTTCGACGATACAGGCAAGCTTAACATCACTTTCGCTTACAACGAATGGGGCGAGAACTGCCGTTCACGTATGCCTATGGCGCGTTTCGGTAAGATACATATGCTGAACAACTGGTACAACTGTCCAGGAAACACCGAGAATGCCATCAACCCGCGTAAGCAGTCTGAGTTCCTTATCGAGGGTAACTACTTCGTGTCTGGCATCACTAAGACCTTTAAGGCAAGTGAAGCCACGGGTATCAGTGCCAGCGACAATACCCTTTCTGACCCTGCTGCCACCAGCATCAATGCCAGCGGCTCTGCCGTCAGCGTGCCTTATACATACGGTAAGGTAGCATCAGCCAAGGTGCCAGATATGGTGGAACTCCTCGTCGGACCTATTCTCGACAAGGAGCCAAACTATACAGTGTACCCTAAGGCAAGTGATGATGCTACCATTAATACTCAGTACGATGTTGAGGTTACTGCAACAGAGGCTGAGAGTGGTCTGACTTTCTCCGTGTGGGCAGACAATGCCATGACCTATCAGTGGTATTCTAACACAACAGCATCAGAGGAAGGTGCGACACCGATAGAGGGTGCTACCCGTAATGCCTACACTTACAGGGAGAACAGCGAGGGCTCCATATACCTGTATTGTGTAGCGACAGGTGTAGGCGGTGTCAAGCGTTCCAACTTTATCCACGTTACAATTAAGGGTACTGGTGCTCCCAAATTCTTCACAAACCTGAAGAAGAGCAGTTCCTATATCTATGATGTCATCTTAGGCACAAATTACTCTACTCTCAGGGTAGATGCAGGCAATAATGTCACTTATCAGTGGTATAAGAACACTTCGGCAGCATCAACTACCGGAGCGGTGGCTATAGATGGCGCAACGTCGGCGACATATACCATAGATGCAAGTGAGCGGGTTGAGAAAGGTTCGGAATATTACTATTGTGTGGCAACACGTCCTGATGGTTCATATTCCAGTACCTCAAATATCGCCCGTGTCAGGTTCGTATCAGGCTCATATATCATAAAGTGGAAAGCTGACAAGGATACGCCAAAGGCTGGTGATGCAGACCTTAATGGCATAGAGAACAAGGGTACAGCATCATACGCTGCACAAGATGGCTTGGGTGTCTTGAAATTAGGTAACGGTCCTTCTGGTGCGGAAACTAACGGTTTCAAGCTTACAGCAAATGATGGTTTCCAAGTAGGCGATGTAATTACTTTTGCAGGCTTTATTAACCATGCATCAAATAAAGCTCATGCAAGACTTGTAATAATAAAAAACTCTGCTATAGTCGATTTATATAATCCAGGCGTTGATTTTGTCAATAAGAATGGAAACGCGAGTGCAGAGCCTGTAGATTATTCATATACGATAAAGGCTGGCGACCTTGATGACACGGATGGTTCTATCTATGTGGCACGTGAGGGCGGTACAGGTTGCTACCTGACAAAGATATACGTTTCACGTGGTAACATGGATGATGCCAATCCACCAGTGTATGTGACTAATTTGAATAGCACTTATAACACTACGGTAGGCTCAGCCGTCTCTCTTGAAGTGAAGATGGAGGAAGAGGCTAAGTCTTACGCATGGTATGTTTCTACCACTGAAGATGGTGAGGGAAATCCACAAACGGGCGAAACTGGTTCATCATTCAGTTATACCCCTAAAGCTGAGGGCACCACATACGTATATTGTGTAGTCACCAACGGTGCGGGCATATACGCTAAGACTCTCAAGTCTGTAGTGGCAGCGGTAATAGCCAAGCCTGCTGGTGAACAGACCTACACATGGAATGTAAAGGATTGGACGACATTTGTTACTAATAAAGGTGCGGGCGAGAGTCAGGAATTCGGTGCAACGGAAGATTCATCTGAAAAAATGATATATTATGGTGCAGCAAAGAAATGTCAGGATGACGGAAATGGCGCTTCTGAATGGAAAGATGAGTTCACTAAAAGTGTTAATTTCGCTGCATCTACAACTACGTCTGGCTCTGAAAATGCCTTCTTTAAATGCCATGTTCCTGGTGCGGGAAAGATAATAGTTTATGTTCGTGGTAATAGCAGTAGTGGAGATAAATATGTCTTAGTTAATTCTTCCTTGTCTGAGACTGGAGCAACGAAATGGAAAAACAATGATGGTACGAATAAATTGACGGATGCTATAGAGTTTACTTTCGATAAAGCTACTGATATTTATATATGGGGCGAAGGAGGAGGAAACTACTTCTATGGTGCTGTGGCAACGACACAGGCCGTTGAGAAAAAGAAGGTGGAAATAACTCAGAATTGGGTATTCACAGAGGCAGCAGGTTGGGGAGCCCAAAATATAACATCTGATAAGACAGTGAATGGTCTTACGGCTGTCGTAGCAGCGGATAACACTGTAGCTATTGATGCAAATCCGAAAAGCCTTGGCGATGAAAGCTTTACAATGAGAATGAAGCTTGGTGCTACAGGTTCTTCAACGAATCGTTGTCTCAAGTTCGACGTTTTAGGTCCTACGGTAATAGACGTCTGGGCTATGAGTAGCTCAAGTAGTACAGACCGTCCGCTGTATTATAAGTTTGGTGATGCCGATGCTGTCAAGTTTACAAATGGCGATTTGAATGGTAGTAGTCTTCAAAAGGTTACAGCTAATTACACTGGAAAAACTCCTACTACAGTGTATATATACAGTGGTAATGGTGGTATCAATGTATATGGAATCAAGGCAGTGTCAACCGTAGAGGATGACGGTGCACCGAAATGTAAGACCCCGACGGCAACGAAAGGTGCTTATGTGGCAGGCAGTGGCTATAAGTACACTATAGCTACGGCTACTGTAATAGCAAAACTGCGCTACACTATCGGTGGTGGCGCAGAGCAGACAACCACTCTGCCAAGTGCAGAGATACTTGTGCCGCTGGGTGCGAGTGTCAGCGTAAAGGCTGTTGACCTGTCAGCAGAAAGCCCGAAGACGGACTCTGAGACGCTGACGTTTACCGGTGATGCTACGATGCCAAAGGTTACGGCTCCAACGGTAGCAATTGGTAAGTATTCGTTCACGACTCACAAGTTCCCTGTTACCATAACGTCATCTGCAGGCGGAACTATTCACTACACTACGGACGGAACGACTCCGACCGCCTCTTCACCCACCTACTCAGCAGAAATAGGTGTAGCCCCATCTGCTACGGTGAAGGCTATGGTGGTAAAGGAGGATTACTCTAATTCTAATGTAACGGAGGCTACTGCCCTCAAGTTTACCCCACCAACGGGCATGGAGATAATCTGTGCACGAAATGGTGCGAATTCTAATGATAACAACTTAGGCGTATCTTACTTCATTGATGGTAGCAAGAAGTACAATGCTGGTGCCATAGACACGAAACTCCTTGACGAAGGTCTGAAGTATCGTACCAACAACAAGGCAGAATGGGCAGGCAATACAGAAAACAAGCTGTATGGTATTCGTATAAATGTCAATGAGGGCTTCATCATAAAGCGTATAGTTTGTGACGACCTATACACCAATGCAGACTCTGGCACAAAGGACATACTTAATAATATATATGTTGATAACTCGCTTACGGGCGTACTGCCTGCTGAAAAGACGGACGTAACTCTTGATTACCGTCCCACTGACAAGTATAAGGCAACAGCCACTACGATTGATGTTGACAATCTGAATGCACACCAATACATAGATATCATCACATCAGGAGGTAATCAGCAGCTGAGGGCTACATTCCAGGTGTACTATGAGGTTGATGATGAAGCAAAGGATGTCGTAATCAATGATGATACAGAACATCCAATACTCATTAGAGAGTTTACATCAGGTACATTTACATCAGACGAGGTCTATTCAGAATCACCCAAAGTGGTAATACGTACAGAAAAGGGCTTTGAATATAACCTTGAGTATGATGGTGACGATAAGCTTGCTGAGGGTGGTAAGTCAAGATATGTTTATACTGTTTGTGGTACCAAGTACACCTTTAAGGCAACGGTGACCGAGGTCATGCCTCCTGTAATAAAGATAGCAGACGATTTTGAACTCGTAACGCCTGATGCGAAGCATATTACCACTGTTACTACAGTTGATGAGAAGGAAGTAAAGCTTAATGGTGGTTACGAAGTAAAACTTACTGACATTAAGGATAAGGAAGACGTAGTACCTTATATTGTATTGGACGGTGGTACTCCACAGGTTTATGACAAGGATAAGAAATACTATGCATTGAAGGCCGTTACGGCATACTGTAAGTATGGTGCAGGCGAGGTAAGTAAAACGGATGAAACTTCAGAAAACTGCCCTGAGAATACATACAACGCTGCTAAGCCATTCGCAATATACATGTATCAGTATGGCTATAGCGATACTGGTGCAGGACAGGAAAGCGGTGCTACGGCAAGCACATGGGATAAGACGAAAGACCAGACTTACCTCGGTCTGACTGATAAGTATAATGTGATAGACCTGGTATTGCAGGATGCTGACCAGAAGAAGATGATCAACACCGTGCGTCCTGACATCAGGAACGCTAAGCTGGTGGCTATATCAGAGATGATAGGCAGTAAGAGCCCTGAGGCTGGTAGCGTATATGCAGAGTCTAAACTGCAAGATGCCATCATGTCTGTTCGTGACTCGCTGATAGGCTATACCAACGTGCTGAACCTGAAGATGTTCTTCTACTCACAGTCACAGAACAATACTACCCGCTGGGCGTGGGCACAGCCTGCTACTCTGCCTAACGACAAGGTGAGCATCATGCCTACCAATCCCATGTATAAGGTGTTTGAGAATGTATCGTTCTCACGTGACGGCTCTATCGCCCTGTGGAGCGGAATAGACGAGGAGAGCACGCTTAACCGCCTGCAGCTCGTTCATAACTTCAACGAGGACAATGAAGACCTGCCTTCATTCACCCAGCTTGCCACAGCTACGGATGACGAGGGTGAGGTGTATGATGCCCTGCACTGGTTTAAGAAGGATGGCTACCAGTATATAGCTACGGGTATCTCTATCAATGACTATGCTCATTATGACACGAACCTGCGTAGGCTCGTTGCCACTATAGGTGAGATGATTAATAACGGCGAGGACCTTGACACCAGACTGACCAGAATGCCGGCTCCACGTATCAGTGATAACGGCGACGGCTCTGCGACTATTACTAATAACAATCCGTCGGGTGTGACATATTACCGTACCAGCATAAGCAACAGCGAGGAATGGACTGCTAATGACATTAAGACTGCCGGCGGCGATGCCACGAAGGTAAGGACAGTCGATGCTAACTTCCAGACTGTGAAGTTTAATGCTGACTCTGTGGTGTATGCCGTGACATACGTGGGTGACGAACCATCTGATATATCAAAGGCTGAGATTAAGGGTAGCCATAAACGCTACATATATCGTACCAACACTACCGAGGGCGTGACAGGCAAGGAGGCAGCATACGAGTTCTCTACCGACGATGCCAAGCTTGGCAAGGTAAAGATTCCTTATAACCAGTCATTCTATAAGGATGGCTACACCGTAACTAAGTGGAGAGTGAAGGACAGAGTGCCTGAGACGCTGTACACACCAGGTGAAGATTTCCCTGCAAGGGATTACGTGCAGGACCTCACTCTCGAGGCTGTATGGGAGAAGAATGAACACCTCATAACCGATGCCGATATCAAAGAGACGGACGATATGCGTACCGTTACGTGGAACCTTCGCCAGAGTGGCGGTGCTCCGGCATTGTCTCTTGAGGCAGGCTCTACCAAACTGGGACAGACAGGCATCATCGTAGGTCAGATGAAGTTTAGCGACGGCAAGTTCATCGATGTGCCTATGACCATCGATGCCAACGGCTCTGCCGTGATACCTCTGTCAACGGGCAGCAACATGGAGGGTTCTGCTAAGTTTAACAATACGAGCACTAACTACGTGGAGCATGACTTTGCTCAGGTACGTACGGGAACCAAATTCACCTTCCCTGCCGTATGCGGCATGACGGTGAAGTATGTTCCTACCCAGTTTAAGAAGTTAACGGGAACTGACGAGTATGAGGTGGACGAGACCTACGTCACCATGTCAACACTCACTGACGGCACACTGACCATCTTACCTTCTAACCCGGGACTCAACACCGCTGATGGCAAGATAACCATCACAGATGGCAAGGCTACTGTTGCCACAGATAACCGCACCGCTGGAGGTACCTACGCCTACAACGGCGAGGCAAAGACGGCTACGCTTACATCTATCGATGCTGCTATGTACGCAAAACCAGAAAGCGGTACTACTGGCAACACGGAGAACGCACTGAACACCTCTGCGTCTGTATTCATGGATAAGGTGGTGGCTATCTATCCGCAGTTGCATGACCTTATAACGCGCATCACTCTGCCGGAGAACAATGACTCCATTTCGGCAGAGCCTCAGGTAAGGGTGGAACTCACCCCTGCTGCCAAGGCTAACTGCAACGGCAGATACCTTGCAGGAACCGAGCTGCAGATAACCGTAACGCCAAGCTACGGATACGATATTGCTGATATTGGTGCCGTGACATTTTCTCCTGATGGTGCCAACAATAGCAAGAAGGGCTTCGTTCGTAATGCTGAGACAGGAGTAGTGACGGGCAAGTTCACCATGTATGCAGGCACGGAAGAGAACCCCGGCACCGTGGCTAACGTGGCGGTGAGTCAGAAACAGCTGCGTGCCTACACTGTTCAGGCAACGCCACCGTCAGCAGGTAGCGTGCGTGTGAACTCCAACACAGGCAAGGGTGAGGAAGAAGAATACCTGAAGTTTGTAGAGGGTACTACCATAACCTTCTCTCCAACTCCAAAGATTGGCTATCAGTTTGATGAGTGGGTGAACGCCAACGGCGATGCGCTGGACGTGACAGGCGAGGGCATAGGCGCAATATCCGGTGTTTCCAAGAAGATTGAGGAAGGCGAACCTTGGCGTGGCGACCTGAATGTAGTGGTAGGTGCTGACAACTCTGGCGTGGAATACTACGCCAAGTTTAAGACCGGTAATAGCGGTACGGTACAGTACAACCTGCCACTGGCAGCGCTGTATGTAAGCGACACTCAGTATGACCAGTTCGGCACACGTCTCTTCGGCGTAGATGCCCTGAACGAGATAGTGACAACGGACATCCCTGCTGCAAAACAGGAAAAGTACAAATATACTCGCCAGTATGAGAAATACAAATTCCCTGTGGCACGTACCACAACGGCTCTTTATATTCCTACCAACTATACTCTCTATAAGGTGAAGGATGCGGAGAGCCCTTATGGATATACTCTGCGCAACTGGGTATATGTACAGGACTTTGATGAGGAGCATCCTCAGGCGCACTATGACAATATAGTGGAATACCAGATAGGTAACTACTATTACTTCGATGTGAAAGATGAGACACGTATGATTATGCCAATATTCAAGAAGAACGCTGTGAACTTCGACTACCGCACCACTACGGCAGACATCACGTGGGATTTCCGTACGGCATATCGCGCCCAGCGTCTATACTTTGACGAGAAGACTGAAAAGGGCTTCGACTATGCTACGCACACCACCATCAATGGCGGTGAGGTGATAGACGTAGCTCTGCACATCAGTGGTAAGGTAGATAACACCGTGCTCGACGAATGGTGTCACTTCGATGAGGGTACCGAGATTACAATACCATCAGGTCTGGGTGCCAAGTTCACCCTTGCCACCTACAACAAGTTGTCTTCTACCACCATTGACGGCGTGGTGCCTACTGACTACACCATGAAGGTGGAGAACAAGGTGCCGGTATATTACTACACGTATGTAACGCCAAGTACGGCAACGAGCGTGAAACTGCTTATAGGCAGCGACCACACATATTATAAGTCAATACGTGCACAGCTGCCAAGTGCCGACAAGGTTAAGCTCATTACTACGGTGAACAACGGCGTACAGGGTAGCAACTCATTGTTGGGCGCATGGTCTGATGAGGATAAGACGGCGGAGGTCACACCTGCAGAGAATCCTCTCAGCGAGACCGACACTGAATATACCCTCGCGCTGGGTTCTTACGTGACGGTAAAGGCTACTCGCAGACACTTCTATGAGCTGAAGGGCTTCATGGTTGACGGCAAGATGATAACCGCAGAGAACGCTGCTGCCGAGGGCTATACCCTGACAGAGCCTGATACTGACAGTGGAACAGACTATAGCCTCACCTTCCGTCTCTTCAGCTACGCTACGACGGTGGAGGCAGTATTCGGCGACCGCGAGACATACCAGATAACCTACGGCACAGGCGGACAGGCTTACGGCGAAGCGCCTGGCGTGCAGGTAGTAGAGAGAGGTGAGTCGTTCACCATGCCTGCCAAGAACCAGACGCTCTACATGGAGGGCTACACGCTGAAGTACTGGATGGACGAGGACGGCGTTAATGCCGTGAAGGCTGACGGTACAGATACGGGCGAGAACAAGTATGAGTGGGGTAAGGAATACAAGACCACGAAGCACTTGTACCTGATACCTGTATTTGAAATCAATGACTTCACCCTGTTTGATATTCCTTCAGGCTACCGTAAGGTGTCATGGCCGCTGATAACCGGCAATGATGCGACATACGGCAACGGTCCGCTGCTTAAGTATCAGAAGAGTGCCGGCGTAACAGTGGCGCAGCTCAAGCTTTCTGATGCAGAGGGCAGTCCGTTCATCGACATGCCACTGAACATCAACTGCACTGATGCCGGCAAGGTGGACAACTCTTCTACTGACTATCGCTGTCAGGTTAACAGCGGTTCGCTGATGACGCTCCAGACTAACGCTAACTGTAAGATTACGGTCTATACATCTAACGGTACGCTGGCAACCACCAAGATAGCAGGCTCTACATCATACAGCAACACCAGCTACACTGGCAGCATAGGCGAGAGTGCTAACGACCACTACGCTACGGTGAGCTACACTGGCAAGGAGGCTACTCAGGACATAGAGTTCACTGGTGATGCACCATATCTCAAGATGGTTGAGGTGGAGTATGGCAAGGTAGATAAGGAAGGACTGCCTAAGCTGGAGCAGGTGACGGTTAACAACGTGGCACTCGGCTCGTTCGGCTCAAAATATCAGAGCAAACCCCTCTCTGACCTGATTAATGATAAGACTATAACCATAGACGTGACCCTTGCCACTGACGCCCGCACCATGCCTAAGGTGAAGGCTGAGGCTGACCAGGAAGATGCCATAGTGACCGTCACTCAGGCTACGATAGACAACCGCACCGCTACCATCATTCTCAGGGATAAGAACAAGGCTACGGTGGGTATCTATAAGATAGACTTCAACGTGAACTACGCCGATGTCGCTGCTCCAAAACTCCAGAAGATAGAGATGAGCGGCAAACTCGTTCAGGCACTCAATGTCAAAGACGAGATGCAAGGCTATCTGGAGGACGGCGCTACGATGAACGTCAACGGCGCTATCAGCATCACCTTCAATCAGGAGATGGTGGCTGAGGACTTCGAGTCAACTGCTCTGGGACAGACGATGTCATGCGTGGCAACTAATAACGGCAAGACCCTCGTGTTCTCTTACTGGGGACTGACGGTGGATAAGGAATACACCTTCACCATACCGTCAGGTACGCTGAAGAATGCTTATGAGAAGGCGTATGCCAGCGAAATATCATTCACGTTCAAGACGGCAGCAACGTCACAGGTGGTTCGCCATAGGAATGTGGACTTCGTGGTCACCCACTCTCAGACGCATACCTTCAACTCTGCCGACCCAACGAAGAACTACACCTCTACGGCTAAGAGACAGGTGGCAAGCGACGAGCTGATAGCCAACCTCGAGGCTGCGGGCATAGCATACGGTACCATAGACGAGGGCTTGGCACTCGCCAACAGTAATTCTGGTACGGAGCGCTACTACATCTTCGTGCCTAACGGCGAATACCAGATAAAGGGTGACACACCGACGGATGCTATACAGAGTGCCGGCAACGGCTACGCTCCTGCCGACAACAGCGGTGCGGTGCGCAAGGAACTCATGGGTAAGCAGATATATAACGGCGTGACGGTAATCTCTCACGACAACATTTCAATCACCGGTCAGGACCAGGAGAAGACCAAGCTCTGGAACAAGCCAGAGGTGGAGGGTATCTCTTATACTTCTACCTTCTTTGTCAAGAACACATCGGGCTTCTACGTTCAGGACATGACCCTGCAGAATGCGTTCGACTATAAGAACAGTATCACCAAGCAGGGTGCTGCATCTGCACAGGCAGCGCGTGCGGTAGTGCTTCGTGACCGTGGCTACAAGACTATTATGAAGAACGTGACGATGGATAGCTGGCAGGATACCTACTACAGTAACCTGAGCAACCGCTATAACGACTCACGCGGATACTTCGAGGATTGTACCATCAAGGGCTACGTTGACTTCTTCTGCGGCGACGGCGACCAGTGGTTTGAGAGGTGTAACCTCATGCTGCGCAACCGTGGCAACGGCAATGCGGTGAACATCATGGCTCCTGCTACGTATGACAACCAGCTGTGGGGCTATGTATTCAATGACTGTAAGATAACCGCCGAGGACGATGCTTCATACAAGGTGAACAACGGCAAGTTTACCCTTGCGCGTCCATGGAAGAACAGCCCTGCTGCTTCATTCCTTGGCACTACCTTTGACCTGTCCTCTACTGATGACGGTTATAAGCAGATGACATCAGGCGGACTGGTACTGCGCTTCCATGAGTATGGCTCTAAGGATGCTAACGGTACGCTGCTCGACCTCTCTCTGCGTTCACTGCGCGCTTCATCACCTGGTCCGGGCTCTTACTCAGCCGTCATGACTCCTGATGAGGCTGCACAATATACCGTGCACAATGCACTGGGTGGAGCCGATGGCTATGACCCGACACTCTACACCAAGCAGATAAGCATGGAGAACGCAGGACTTACCAGCGTTGACCGCTCACTGTCATGGGAGGCTCAGACGGAGGCTCTCTGCTACTTCATCTTCCGTAAGAATGCAAGCGGCGAGTTTGACCTCTATGCTATTACTGAAAAGAGCGAGTATGAGCTGAACGATGACCAGATAGGCAAGACTTTCATCGTGCGTGCTGCTAACCAGCGCGGCGGTCTGGGCGAGCCTTCTAACGAGTTCGTCTATGAGGTGCATGAGTCATTCAAACTCACGCTGACCGACCGACAGCAGGCACCATATAAGGGTGAATACTGGGATTGGTCAACCATCTACCTTGACTATAACGCCAAGGCTCCTACGGTGGCTGACGACGATGCCAAGGCTGACGTTTACGTATATGCCGTAGTCGATGTGCAGGGTACACAGATGACCCTTAAGCGCGTCAAGGTACTGGAGAAGAACCAGGGCTACATCGTCAAGGGTAAGGCAGGCACATACACCTTCTCTTACACCGATAGTAAGGGCGCGTTCTGGGATGATGCAGCACAGCCATCAGGCATAGCACTTGAGAACGACCGCATGAGCATACTCGACGGCGTGACAGAGGAGACAGAACGTGACGGCATGTATGTATATACCATGTACTACAAGCAGAACTACGGACTGGGCTTCTACAACTACACCGGCGAATTCCTCGGTGCTAACAAGGCTTACCTCGACGGTCAGTATGTGAAGGATGACGGTAGCGCCGGCGGTATCGTGATAGATGGCTCTGAATCAACAGGCTTCATCTTCCTCGACGACCTGCTGCCTACCGACCTGCAGAAGCTGCGTGGCACTGCCGATGACGACAGCGACAGGATATACACCGTCTATGGTCAGAGAGTGAAACGCTCTGAGATGATAAAGGGTAGGGTGTATATCGTAAATGGCAGAAAATTAGCGTATTAGCATAAGTGCGAGTACCTGCGTGCGGTTACTTAGACCTCCGAGCTATGCTCGCCTGAGCACCTACGGAGCGCAAGAACCACACGCGGGTGCTTAGCAAGGGCACGCGGGTGCTTAGCTACCACGCGCGGTTACTTAGCAAGGGCACGCGGTTACTTAGCTACCGCAGAGCACTTGTCACTAAAACTGGAAAATAAGCATTTTATGATGCGAATTTGTGTGATTTGGAGAGAAAAATAGAAAAAATAGATGATAAAAAGTGCTTTTTTACTCTTTTTATTTGCTGATTTCGCTATAAATGAGTAATTTTGCGTATTAAAACATGTGATTTAAGTATTGAAAAAGGAGTTTAACATATTGAAAAAGCCCTACTTACCACCTCGTGTCGAGTTCGAAGAAATCGAAGCCGACGAGAGGGAGATGCTGATGGCTGGTTCAGATACTACTGGTGGCGGTTCTCATCAGGGTACAGATCCAGATGATCCTCAGCCTCCTACACCGACAGATCCAAAAGAGGGTGAATTTGAAAATTCATTAGATTTGGATTTTGTCATAAATGATTTTTGATTGAGTGAGGAAGATACTACACATACTCGGTTTGTTAATATGCTGCGTGGTTATATTACATGCAAATAACCTTGCATATAATGAGTATGGCAAGGTCGTTGCATCGTGGGCATTGGGAGACGAGTTCGGTATATATACTTCTTCTGGGTCAAGAATCTTTTTCGGCGTAAAAGAGATAGACTCGAAGAATAAGCACAATGCTATTCTTGATGGTTATGGATGGAAAACAGTCTCAAATTCAACGTATTACGGCTATTATCCATATAATACAAATTATGTGTCAAATGGAAACGTAATGACAGCGTTGCCTGTGTCATATATAGGACAAGCTCAGACTTCAAATGCTAATCTCGACCATCTCGCAAAGTATGACTACATGGTGTCACAGACCACCACAACAGAAACGGAGGCAAGTTTTACTTTTGCTCATTATGGTAGCATAATTCGCTTTGCCTGCTATGTGCCTACAGAGATGACATTCAACTCTCTTGAAATTTCTTCTAAGACTGGGGAAGATTTGTTTACTACAGAGGCTAATATGAATCTGCCAAATCAGACCATAACCTCCACGTCAAAGAGCAATAAAGCAACACTTACACTAAACAATATAACGGTAGAGGCGGGCGATTCGCTCATAGCATATATGATGCTGCCACCGACAGACCTCAGCGGAAAGTCAATGATGCTGTCGCTCAACGCTACTGACGGCTCCGCCCTGCAGACATACATCGCTGGTGTCAACATACAGGCTGGCAAGGTCTATCCCGTCAGCATAGGGCGCGAAAACTACTTCAAGCTAAGTGCTACGAGCACCAGTGACGACAACACAGAGGAGGTACTCTCGCTGCCAGTGGGGCTGGAAGAAAAGAAAACTACTGCGCAGATAACCACTGCTACGGCATACGCAACGGACTTTATGCCCGATACAGAGAATGAGATGAGGCCATTCCTGCTTGGCGACGTGAACTTCGACGGTAAGGTGAACGTGACAGATGCAGTGAAGGTTACGAGCCATTATCTGAATGACACTACAGATGAACTGGACTTCAACGTCAGTGACATAAACGGCGACAATAAGATAAATGTAACAGACGTGATAGGCATTACAAATATATATCTGCACACAGAATAAGAACATAATGAGGAACTTAGTAAACATAAGGATATATTTTTTCGTAGCGTTGATGATGCTATCTACTTGCTCATGGGCTATTGACACAGTAGATAAACTCGCATTTACTCCTGTTACGCTGACACCAGGCGAGACGGAGATACAGTATGTGTCGCTTACTCTGTATGGCAGCAGAAACTATTCGGGCTATAACTTGAAGATTACAATTCCAGAGGGAATAGAACTGGCATACGAAGATGGTGAGCTGATTATAGATAAAGGTAGCATATTAGCGAGGTCTCATTCAGTGGCAGGTAACTATAATGCCGACACGAGGGTTCTGAAAATAATATGCTCGTCGCAGCAAAATGCGGATTTTAAGAGTATGTCAGGCGAGGTGTGCACCATAGGCTTTACCGTCTCTACCTACACCAAGCCGGGAGCGTTGAGCATGGAACTCTCTGAACAGGCTTTGGCTACCGCTGATGCTACAGAATACGACCCTGCCGATGCTACTGATACTAACGTGGCAATCGGCACAACCGCTAAGGCATCGCTCAATATCTCTGCTGCCAACAAGTGGTCAACGTGCATACTGCCCTTTGCCACATCGCTACCTGAAGGGCTGAAGGCTTACACATGCTCAAGCAAGGATGATGACAAACAGGTGTTCTATCTCAGCGATGCAACAAGCATAGAGGCTTACACGCCTTATATACTCTATAGCGAGAGTGGTTATACGGGCACTCTGACTGGTGAGGTTAATGTGAGCCAGTATCCTGCAAGCGGAAAGGTTGCTCAAGGTTACCTCACAGGCGCAATAGAAGTGCAGACCACTAATGAGGGCTACATACTGCAGAAGCAGAGTGGGGTAGTGAAGTTCTATCTTGCCGACCCAAGCAAGACCTACACCATTCCTGCTGGCAAATGCTGGGCTACACCACCTGCGAGCACTACTCAGAGCTACAGCTTCGACTTCCCAACGGCAGTAAAAGGCATTGCAGAAGTGGCTGAGAGCAAGAATGAAAGCAAATATAACCTCAGTGGCATCATGATTGATGCTCCACGTAAAGGTCAACTATATATACAAAACGGAAGGAAATACGTAAAGTGATAAAGAAAGGATATATTACTCCAGAGATAAACGTCATAAAATGCAAGGTGATGATTCTTGCAAACAGTGGTGAAACTCTGGACTTCACCAAAGAAGGCGAGTATGCCGACCCAGAAGTGGAAATTCTATAAGGGCTTGAACATAATACGATTAAGATATGAAGAAGATATTAATATACATGACGCTCATGGCAGCAGTGATTCTCACTGCTTGCTCGGATGCTGATGATTTCGCGCAAGGTAACAAAACGGTAGTCGTACCATCTGAAATAGGTAAGATAGAGGCTACCACGGGTTCTATTCCTGATTTTATGTACGAGGAAGGTGAACTGACATCACGTTCGTCTTTGGCATATGATCATTTCAATGCAAGGATGAAGTTTTCGTGGAAACAGCCAAAGTCTGGTGGTGCAGACGCTATTGGCGTATTCGCACTTAATGACAACCCTACTGTGAGTGCTCAGATGAAGTATGTCGTTACTGATGATGACTTGGTAGAGAGTGGTAACTACGTAACTGGCGTATTTGAGAATGCAGAACCAGCGGCTGCACCATTGGATAAAGAATACGAATACGAGGCATGTAGTCCATGGAAAGATGGTTATGATAAGGATTATACTCAGGTGCCAATATCATACTTAGAACAGAAGCAGGCTTCAAATGTTCAGATGAAATTACTGAAGGAATATAATGATGGAGGCAAAACAGATGAAGGAAAGAAGGCTGATTATATGGCATCAGAAGCTGCTGCTTGTGCTCATTTAGGAGCCTATGACTTTATGGCATCAACAGCTACGACAACTATTGCGGCTCACGCTCACTTCTTATTCCAGCACATGGGAGCAACTGTTCGTTTCTTTATGCTTGCACCATCTAATGATGTGATATATGACTCTTTACAGTTAGTGAATAACTATAAAAAGTTCCCAGTGAGGGCAAAGATGAATGTCAAGGAGAAAACGCTGACTCCTGTAGAAGAAAGACATGTGTTATCACTTGAATTTGATGGTGGTATAGATATGTCTAATGAATCTGAAATGGCGAAATATATGTACACATATTCGAAACCTATGATAGTAGCATATATGGAGGTTCCTGCAATAGACCTGACATTTGGAGACGACCCAGACAAGAAAAGTCAGTTATATTTGTTAGCACACAAAACAGATACTACAGACCCGTCGAATCCTAAAACGACAAGATATTGTTACAAGGCAAACCTTTCTCAAAAGAATATTAGGGCAGGTTATTATTATCAGTGGAATGTAGGTCCTTCTACAGATACTCCGATTACCTTCGAGGAAATCTCTATAGAGACATGGAAAACTGGTACAGAGTTCACCAACGCTGATGGCACAGGTACTGAGGACTGGTAATAAGACGATAATGCATAATGCATAAAATATGATAATTTAATATAATGAAAAAGAGATATAACATACAATACCTGTTGGCGCTGATGTTTACATTGGCGCTGGTGGGTTGTTCGAACGACGATTTCCTGACTACGCAGAGTGACGAGGCGAAAGTGGTGTCATTCAGCATAGGCACAGACATGCCTCAGGTAGTATCTAAGGCTCGTGATGGTTATAGTGATTGGACAGAAAATGACCCTCAGTCTTTTGGCGCATTCGGTATGTATGACCGTAATTTTGCGAACATAGACAAGTTTTTCAATAACCAAGAGGTAACAAGAAGTGATAGCAAGTGGACATATACTCCGCTGAAGTATTGGGCTGACTACACATGGTGCCAGGCATTCGACTTCTTTGGCTATATGCCGTACATGGATGCAGACACGAGCGAACCACAAGCTGCTCGCAACGGCGTGAAGTTTGAGCAGGGTGGCGAAGGACACGAGAACGAATACACCCTCTCTTTTCCTGTGACGCTGGGTAATGCCGTGACATCAACGGCGAGCGAGGTTCCGCTCATCTGTCATGCTCCTGTGCACAAGACGGTGGTGGGCGATGTGATAAACTACGAGATGGACCAGGTGCTCACGGGATTCAGCCTGAAGTTTATGTTGGGCACCAAAATGACGGCTCTACGTGACTTCGTAATAAAGGAAGTGAAAATTAAGGGGGCTGAAAACGAGATGCCATACAGCGGAACCGTAAGCCGCACATACACATACGACCCTTCGAATGACTCATGGTCATCGGGCGACGTGACGTGGGATATCGTAAAAAATACGACGGCAACGGAATTTACTGTTCCATTCGTTGATCATGATGAAACAGGAAGCATATATGATAACGGCACCCTCCGCATAGGTTATAGTGACCCGGTTGAAACCGTCGCAGATGCCCGCCAGTGGGGAAATCCTTTCTATGCTATTCCGTCAGCCGATTTCCATCCCGATATCGAGGTGAAGTATGATGTGACAGTGAAGGATGAGGACGGTACTTATATCACTACGCGTTCCAATATCGTCAGCACGATACATTTCACAGAAGGATATTTCAAAGCCTATACTGCTGCAGGTGCCGTAGCAAAGGTTAATCCTATAGTGGTACAGATTGTGCCAGACTATCTGTATGTGCTGGCTGACGCAGACCAGAGGGCAAGTTGGTTGATTGTAGAATAATGAAATGAGAAAAACTTTAGCTATATTACTGGGCGCACTATGGTGCGCCTTTGTTTCGTTTGCAGCTCCGCTGCCACAAGACCCCGACATGAAGGTGGGTAAGTTGAGTAACGGACTGACGTACTTCATACGCCATAACGACCAGACGCCCGGTCAGGCTGACTTCTACATAGCCCAGCGCGTGGGCAGCATATTGGAGGAGCCTGAGCAGAGGGGGCTGGCGCACTTCCTGGAGCACATGGCGTTTAACGGCACACAGCACTTCAACGGTGGCAACGGCGAGGCTAACTCCATACGCAACTGGTGTGAGCGCAACGGCATCAAGTTTGGTGCCGACCTCAATGCCTACACCTCTATAGAGGAGACGGTGTATAACATAGCCAACGCACCAGTCACCAAGAGCGGGGTGAGCGATACCTGCCTGCTCATACTCCACGACTGGAGCCACTCGCTACTGTTGAGAGACAACGAGATAGACCAGGAGCGTGGCGTGATACGTGAAGAGTGGCGCACCCGTCGTGCGGCTCGTGCCATACAGCGCATAATGGAGGAGGCTACACCTGTGGTGTATGCAGGCAGTAAGTATGCCGACTGTCTGCCTATAGGTCATATCGACATAATCAATAACTTTGCCTACCAGTCTTTGAGAGACTACTATAAGAAGTGGTACCGTCCTGACCTGCAGGCTATCATAGTGGTGGGCGATGTGGATGCTGACGAGATAGAGCAGAAGATAAAGGCAATATTCAGCGACATACCAGCCCCTGCTGCCGATGCTGCAGAGAGAATATACTACACCGTGCCCGACAATGAGGAGATGATACTCTTCACCAGCACTGACGACGAGCAGCCTACGCTTAACCTCTCGCTATACATGAAGCGTGACGGTGTGGCTCGTAACGAAAGGGCTACCACAGAGAGATATGCAGAAGGCTACAAGGAAGAGCTGGTGAGCTCGATGATGCAGCAGCGACTTAAGGAGCTGACCAAGGTGGAGCACCCTAAGGTGGTGTATGCTAACTGCTATGACGGCGCTTTCTTCCTGACCGATGCTAAATACGCCTTCAACATCATGATAGGTCTGCTGCCCGACAATCCGCAGGCTGGCATCGATGCTGTGATGGAGATAGTGGAGAAGGTGAGGGCATACGGCTTTACTGAGGCTGAGCTGCAGTTTGCCAAGGAAGAGATGGATATGGCTATACAGACGCGACTTGACAATAAGGACAAGACACGCAATGCGGAATACGTGAACAAGATTGTTACGCACTTTTGTGATGCCGAAGACCTGATGTCGATAGAGCAGTATAGTGCTATAGAGAAGCAGTGTATGCAGACTGTGACCCTCGACGATGTAAATGCTACGGCAAAGCGCATCATCAGCGATCCTAAGAAGGGTGGCTATAACCAGGTGTGCATAGCTTATGGACCTACGAAGTGGAACGAACAGCCTTATACCATGCCTACTAAGGAGCAGTTGAAGGGCTGGCTGCTGGCTGCTGAGCAGAAGCAGTATGAGAACACTAACGTCAATAAGCCTATTGACCGCACGCTCATTAAGAAACTGCCTAAGAAGGGCAAGATACTGTCAAAGACAGAGGCAGAGGTGGGCTACACCAAGTATGCGCTGAGCAATGGCATTAACGTATTTGTAAAGCCTACCCAGCTGGAGCCTAAGATGGTGAGGCTTGACATGCTCAGACTGGGTGGCAGCAGTCTGTATGAGGATAAGGATGTACCATCACTCAAATACCTGAGCAACGTGATTGAGATGAGTGGCGTAGCCGATATGGACTATATGGAACTGGAGCGTCGCTGCTCAGGCAAGAACATCAGTGTGAGCCCATTCATAACAAGTGAGGTAGAGGGTGTTAAGGGCAAGTGTAAGACGGAGGACATAAAGACATGGATGGAGGTGATGTATCTCACCCTCACCCAGCCACGTAAGGACGAGGCGATGTTCAATTCCATCATAGAGCGTCAGCGCACAGTACTCAAGAATAGGGCTGCATCGCCTCAGGTGGTCTTTGGCGACTCGCTGCGCATAACCAAGTATGGCAACACACCTCGCACCCAACCTATGACAGTGGAGCGTCTGAAGGATGTTTCTCTCAACCGCATTTACGAGATATATAATGAGCGTTTCAGCGACCTCGCTGGCATGAACCTTATCATTACGGGCGATGTGGATACGAAGGAACTCGAGGCTATGCTCAAGCAGTATGTGGCTTCGCTGCCAGGCATCACAAAGAATGCCAAGACGCCAGACTGCGGACCATATCGTAGTCGCCTGCAGAAGGGACAGCGTGAGTGCATATTCCAGATAGATCAGAAGACTCCGTCAGCACTCACTGGCGTGGTGTATTCTACCCCTATGCCATATACAGAGATGAACATAATCAAGGCTGACGTGCTGGCACAGATTATGCGTATGGTATATACAGAAAAGGTACGCGAGGAGAAGGGTGGCACCTACGGTGTGTCTGTCAGTGCCGACTGCAACAAGCGTCCTGAGCAGGACTGCCGACTCACCATCTCCTTCCGTTGCGATCCAGACAAGTATGACGAGCTCCTGCCTATCATCCACGAGCAGCTGCAGCTTATGGCTGAGCAGGGACCAACGGCTGAGCAACTGGACAAGGTAAAGGGTTACGAGCAGAAGAACTATGACCGCATAATCCTGACTAACGGCTATTGGGAGGGTGTAATAAGAAATCTGATTACTGATGGCATAAATATAGACAAGGACTATATGAAACTCATCAACAGTCTTACCCCACAAGACATTCAGGACATCTGTCGCCAGATAATTGCTTCTGGCAACCGCATCCTTGTTACGATGAAATAAAAAAAGATTAGCCAAAAGCAGAGGTTTTCAAACTTTTTAACCCCTTTACATAAAAACTTTCAATTATCAATTCTCAATTGTCAATTATTTTTTGTACCTTTGCACCGCTTTCAACGCTTACGTTATCGTAGCGAAGCGTTTGGTTAACGTTCCCGTACGAAGTCTCGGGATGTAGCGCAGTTGGTTAGCGTACACGTCTGGGGGGCGTGTGGTCGCCAGTTCGAGTCTGGTCATCCCGACATTAAAGGCTGTCCTATTTCAGGGCAGCCCTTATTGTGTTATTACTGATTTATCATGATGTATTCGTAGGCAAAGATTATCAACGCTATCTGCACTATGATAATGAGTGGCAAACCGTACCTGAACTTCTTGTGCATGGTCTTATGATGCCACACTTTCATGCCTAACCATGCGCCGATGCTACCACCTATTACGGCTAACCACAACAGTGTTGCCTCTGAGGTGCGCCATTTATCTTTCTTGGCTTTCCACTTGTCAATGCCATACATGAAGAAAGCTATTACATTGACTGACAAGAGGAAGGCTGTAATGTATAGTTCATAATTCATAGTTAAGCCATTTTGTAGTTGTAATCATGATTATGCTTTTGTTTCTACTCCCTGCAAAAGTACAAAAATAAATAAAGAATGAAGAACGAAGAGTGAAGAATTTTTAAAAAAACGTAAACTGGACTCCGAACTATGTTCGCCTGAGCGATAACGAAGAAACTATAAACTATTTTTTGTACCTTTGCAAACGGAAAATGATAATTTGTAAGATAATGGCACAAAAACGCTTTCACAGACATTTTGATAGTCCTGGCACACCGCTCTACTGGATTATACTTACCTACATAGTCCTTGGCTGGTTCTTCCCTGTTATAGGTCTTATTGCCATAGTGTGCATGATAGGTCCGGTAATGACAAGTATATGGAAGGGACGCTGGTGGTGCGGACATGTGTGTCCTCGCGGCAATATGTATGACCGTCTGCTGTCTAAATATTCACCCCATCGTGAGATTCCCAGATTTGTGCGCACTTTCGGTTTCCGCCTGTTCATGGTATTCTTCATCTTCACCATGTTTGGCATACAGTTGAGTCAGGCTCGATGGAGCGAGGGCGGACTGGCTATGTGGAGCGATATAGGACGCGTGTTTTGGAACATCATCGTTCTCACAACCATTGTGGGCGTAACGCTGAACTTTATCTATGCCCCACGCACTTGGTGCTCGTTCTGTCCTATGGGTACCATTTCCAGTTGGGTGGCACCCAAGAAAGCGCCTCTGCCTAAGGCATTCACCAGTATTCATGTGTCGAGTGCCTGTCAGATGAAGTGTAAGCAGTGCGCCCGTGTCTGTCCTATGCAACTGACACCCTATGACAGTCGTGGCGAAGAGGTAGGCTACCTGCATCCCGACTGCTTGAAGTGTGGTAAATGCACGCTTGCCTGCCCTACAAAGATTATGACCTTAAAACACTAAGTGTTTTTTTTAGAAACAATCTAAAACCTGTATTGCAACTTGATGTTGCCTGCATGGCGGTTGGTGATGGTTTCGCTGCTGAGGGCATCTACCATGTCGTGCCAGTCAAGGCTCAGGAACCAATGCTCGTCAAACTTCTTGCTGACCGACAGACAGCCATACACGGGAGTGCCATAGATGGTGCGCTGTGGCGACTTCTTGGTGTGATATACCATCTGCATGCCTATCTGCCACTGGTGGGGAAGGCGTGCGGTGGGTGAAAGGCGCACAATGGCGTATGCCATATCTTTTGCAAAAGCTAAGTTAGTGCCCCCCGTGAGAGTGAGCCAGCGGTGCTTCCAATATACGGAACCAGATACCTCGGTAAGGTTATCATCGCCCTCTATCATGTAGTGGCTTGCCTCCGTTTGTATGGTAAGTCTCGGCTTGCTGTAGGTGTAGGCGAGTTTAAACTGGTTGATGTCCCACTCTTCAAGCTGACCCTCGATGAACAGCCAGTCGTCATAGGTCAGCGTGATAAGGTCGAGGAAGAGTGCCTCGTAGGCAGGGTTGTAGTATTTGCGGTAGTAGCCCAGCTGCCACTGGTGGCGGTTGTTGGGCACGTATATAACGCACGCATTGGTGTTGTTGCGCGTGTCAGAATATCGGTGGCTCTCGTAGTCGCCTCTCAGTTTGTAGCCGTAAAACATGGTGCGGTTACCAGCCGTGAAGCGCCAGTGGGGTAGGGTGTAGGTGAACTGCAGGTAAATGTCATGGTTGAAGATATGCCACCCCCAGTCTCTGTCTTTCTGGTTGCTTATGAGGTAGTCGCCCTCGGTGCCCAGCATCATCGACAGGCGCTTGGTGAACAGCGGTGTGTTCAGTTCCACCACATACATAGGCAGTTTGTTTGATACGTATGGGTCACTCGAATACTGATAGCCGCCCAGGATGAGCAGTTCGGTGCCCATATCGTTGAAGGTGTGGAAATAGCGTGCCCTGCCCATCACCTTGCGTGTCATGTTGTCGGGCAGCTCAATGAACTGCTGGGTGAAGTAGGTAAGCAGCTTGTTGCGTTCGTCAAAGCGGTTGGTCATGTGGAGTGTGACATAGTCTTTCTTTCCCTCCTGATAGCTGTAGGTGGCATTGGCATAGACATCGGTGCCCCTGCTGCCATACAGCATATTGGCAGTGGCATAGCCCTCTGCCTGATTGCCAAAGTCGCCCTGTCCCTCTACAAAGCCTTTCACCCCATCGGGCATCTTCATGTTTATGTCGAGCACATTGTTCGTGCCTATGGTGCCCTTTGCCACACCAGTGTTGTCACACACCTGTATCTTGTCTATGTCCTTTGCCTTCATCTGGCTGAGGATGAGTCGGTTGTCGCCGTTTATCGGGGCATTGTCTATGCGCAGGTTGTAGGTGGATATTACGTCCTGATAACCTGCTATCATGAGGTCGGGCACCATCTGTAGCACATCCATCAGCGTCTCTTCGCCCGTCAGTTCCATGCGTTGCGGATAGATGATGGTCCTGTCAGCCTTAATCTCGACGATGGGCAGACTGTCTTGCGCCAGCATAGAGACAGATAAGAAAATCATGCTCAGCAGTATGTAGAGTCTTGAGTTACGAAGCATGTTACAGCATATTGAGGAAGAGGGTGATGATGCCAGTGTTGATGATATCGGCAAACATGGCACCGATGATTGGTATTATGAGGAAGGGCTTGACGGTGTAGTGGTATTTGTAGCATACAGCACTCATGTTAGCCATAGCGTTAGGCGTGGCACCAAGGGCGAAACCGCAGATGCCTGCACAGAGTACTGCTGAATCGTAGTCGCGCCCCAAGAGCGGAAAGGCGGCAAAGTAGGCAAAGAGGGCTATCATAACTACCTGAGCCACCAGTATCACTATCAGCGGCAGGGCAAGGCTATGCAGTTCCCACAGTTTCAGTGAAATCATAGCCATGCCAAGGAACAGAGACAGACAGATGTTGCCCACACTAATGATGCGCTCCATATCGAGCAGTTTGTCAGCCTTTACCTGTTTGCCATTTCTGTTCAGTGTCACCATTCCCATCGTGTTGCGGGTGATGGCAGCTAATATCAGTGCACCGAAATAGGTGGGGAAGGTGATGCCCGTCTTGGTAAGAACCCAACTCAATACTGTGCCGCCACCCATGACGAGGATGATGCAGTACATAGCTTTGGCATACTGCTGGAACTCCTGCTCGTTCGTACTGAGACGCTTGGCACGACCCGTGGGCGATGCCTCGTCGCTCTCTATACCAGCCATGGCGGGGTCTATCTCCTCATCGTGTGGTTGCATCTGCTCATGTGTTAGTTTGGCACGGATTATGCGCTCTGCCAATGGACCACCAAGCATGGAGCCTGCGATAAGTCCGAAGGTGGCTGCTGCCATACCTATGGTGTCGGCGCCTTCCAGTCCCATAGCCTTAAGAACACCTGCAAAACCGCCAGACGTACCATGCCCGCCAGTCATTGAGATACTTCCTGCCGCCATACCTATCAGCGGGTCAACACCCATCACTCGGGTAATGCCCATCGGCATCAGATTCTGCATGGAGATGATCACCACTAACAGTCCTAACATGATAACCAGCAGTTTGCCTCCCTGACCTATCACCTTCAGGTCACTCTGAAACCCCACACTGGTGAAGAATGCCAGCATGAAGAAGTCTTTCAGCGTACCGTCAAACGACACCTCGATATGAAAAACACTATACAGCAGCAGGGTGAGCAGCGAGAAGATGATGCCGCCACTCACAGGCGAAGGCACGCAGAACCTCTGCAAGAAAGACACCTTACGCGTAAGGATCATGCCGACGAAGAGTGCCAAAGCGCCCACGCCAGCCGATTGTATCATGTCCAGTTCGATGCTTGTCATATTTTCTTGAATTTACTTTTTAGTCGTTTACATTCCTTTTATCCAAGATTGTAATTCCTTTTTCGAAATGCCGTTAAGCCTTTTGCCATCTTTCCATTTCAGGCTGGGGTAGGCTTTCTTTAGCTCTTCAGCAGAATTCTTGATACTGCTACTGCCTGAGGTGCAAAAAGGAACGACAGTCTTGCCTTTCAGGTTGTTAGCCTCGATGAACGTGTTGATGATTCTTGGGGCAGTATTCCACCAGATAGGATAACCAATAAACACAGTGTCGTAATCGTTCAGTTTCTCCACCTTGCCTTTGATGGCAGGACGTGATGTAGGGTCTGCCATTTCTACTGACGAACGTGACTTTTTGTTATGCCAGTTAAGGTCGGCATCAGTATAAGGCACTTTAGGTTGTATCACATAGATGTCGCTTCCTGTTACCTCTGCCAGCTTCTCAGCAGCAGCTTTGGTAACACCAGTTGCCGAGAAGTATGCCACTAAAGTTTTCGTTTTCTTGTACTCTTTTTGTTTCTGCTGTGCGCATATTGTCATGCATATTGCAGTTAAAGCGCAGATGATGATAGTGATTCTCTTCATAATGTTATAGTGTTATGTTTGTTTTCAGTGTAGTAACTCCTTTGCAAAGGTAATGAAAAGATTTTGAATCTTCAAAAAAAATACCTAACTTTACAAAGAAGTTTATAATAAGAAACAAAGAAGAAATGAAAGTATTCCAACCTCCTAACCTCCCTAATTGGGTGTTAGGACCAGTGTTTATGCGCCTTGACGATAGGGAGGTTGACTTTCCAGATATCCCTAAGAGGTCCCTTATACCTCCCTCGGAGCCCCCCTAAATCCTCTTTAGATGGGGACTTCATTTCTAATTGAAGGGAGGTGTTAGGGAGGTTTAAGGGAGGTCTAAGGGAGGTATAAGCACCCCTACCTCCCTATGCTCAGCCCAGTATTCATGCGGGAAGAGGAGGATTTAGGGAGGATGGCTCACGAAAAACTTGGAGTTTTTCGTGAAAGTAAAAAATAAAAAGTAAAAAGTAGCCTTTTTTCTGTCGAAAAGGTAAAAGCAATGCTTTTAGATGCAGAAGTAATGCTTCTATCTGCAGAAGGGCTGCCTCTGCATGCAGAAGTAATGCTTCTACATGCATTGAAAGAATGTATGGAAATAAAAAAGCACCTGCGATTTATCGCAAGTGCTTGATTTTTAGTGTGGACCAGCCTGGGCTTGAACCAGGGACCTCCAGATTATGAGTNNACCAACTGAGCTACAAGTCCGATTTGCGGGTGATAAACGTGTTCGCATGAAGCAAATAATGAGTGTCTGCGAAGCAGACTCATGGCGCCTATCGCAATTTGCGAATGCAAAGGTACAAAAAAAGTTTAAATGTTCAAAGGGTTCAAGGGTGAAAAGTTGAAAGATTGCTTTTGGTTAATCTTTTTTAACTATAAGAGATGGTAGGTGTTGCCTGAGAGTTGCTTTACGGCGCCTTTCATCTCAAGGGAGAATAGAAGGGCATTGAGGGTGCCGATAGGTAAGTCGGTCTGCATGGCGATTATGTTAGTCTGCATGTCGCCCGACTGCTTGAGGCAGTCTATTATTTTCTGCTCGTCAGGGGTGAGATTGAGGAACATCTGTCGCTCTATGCCCTGTTTGCGTGCCTTGCTGATATCGGCTGTTGGTTGCCACTGCATAAGGTTGAGTATGTCTTGGGCTGAGGTTATCAGTGTGGCTTTGTTGTCGCGAATGAGGTTGTTGGTGCCCTCGCTGGCAGGTGCATTGATAGGACCAGGTATGGCGAACACCTCGCGATGATAGTCTTGTGCGAGACGGGCTGTGTATAGTCCACCACCATGAACGGCACTCTCAGCCACGATAACGGCATCGCTCATGCCTGCTATGATACGGTTGCGTTGCAAGAAATAGGGTGCGAGGGAGCGTGTGCCGTGAAAAAACTCAGTTACCACACCACCGTTGCCCAGACACATCTTGTTGGCATCATTGCGATGCACTGAGGGGTAGAGGGTATCTTGTCCGTGAGCCACTACACCTACTGTGGATAAGCCATTGCTGAGAGCTGCACGATGGGCGCATATATCAATGCCATAAGCCAGTCCGCTAACTATCACTATGTCAGGACACAGACAGGTCAGGTCTTTCACTATCTTATTGATGCAGTCATGTCCGTAGAGAGTGCTCTTGCGTGTACCTACTATACTGATTATGTGTGGAGCATTGAGGTCTGCCTTGCCACGGGCGAAGAGCACCATCGGGGCATCGTTGCAATGGCGTAGCCGATTGGGGTAGTCGGCATCGCTGATAGTAAGGATTCTGACGTTGTTCTGCTCACACCATGCCATCTCTTCCTTGGCGCGCTGTTCTTCGTTGGTGAATGATTTGCCTAACTTTTTCAGCACGCCCTCTGCCGAACCCTCTTCATCATATAGCGTTTTGATGATAGAGAGTCCATATTGCTCTAAGGCGAGTTGAGAAAGGATGAGATGAGAAATCAATTAGGAATGAGTAATTAGAAATTAGGAATTAATTATCAATTGTCAATTATCAATTGTCAATTATCAATTGTATACAGGTACTGAACAATCGTCTGCCCCACGGCTTTGAGGGTGTTCTTGTCCAGGTGGTGTATGTCGTCATTGATGGTGTGCCATGTAGGACCGAAAGCGCTGGCTTCGCAGTCGGGGTAGTAGGGTATTATATCGATGGTGGGTATGCCAGCCTCGTTGAGTGGCTTGTGGTCGTCAGTTATATATCCGCCTGTCTGGTTGAGGAAATAGCTGCCGTAACCAGCTTCGTTGGCTGCCTGCCAAACATCGTCAACGATGCTCTGTGCATAGTGTTTAGACAGTCCCTCCTGATAGAACTTGGCACCCTGTCCACCTACCATATCAAGGAGGATTCCGAGTTTTAGTTGATAGTTGACAGTTGACAGTTGATAGTTTTTTGCAAAATACTGCGCACCGAGTGCCCACGAGTCTTCATCTTCTTTGCCACTCCATGAGGGCGTGCCATAGTCCTCTGCATCAAAGCATACGAAGTCAATGCCGTAGTTGGGCTGTTGTTCATTAGCACTGATGATGCGCGCCAGTTCAATCATCACGCCGATGCCTGATGCGCCGTCGTTAGCCGCCATCACAGGTTTGCGGTGGTTAGCCTCGTCAGGGTCGTTGTCAGCCCATGGTCTGCTGTCCCAGTGTGCACAGATGATTATGCGCTGCTGGGCTTGCGGATTAAGTCTGGCGATGATATTAGTGGAGTGGAGCAGTGTGCCGTCCCATCCCTTGAGGTCGGCTTTCTGGGTTGACACCTCACAGCCATATTGCTTAAACTTACTTATTATCCAAGCCTCGCACTCATCGTGGGCGGTGCTGTTCATGGTGCGGGGACCAAAGGCGCACTGCTCAACACAATAGGTGAGGGCACTGTCTTCATTGAATACAGGACCGACGAGCTCTGGCTCAGCCTCTGTTGCCGTTGCCTGTTTCTTGTTTTGGCATGAGAATATGCCTATTGACAAGAATGCTACAAACAGGAATATGTAAGGAGAAAAGAGTTTCACTATCAAAATAAGGATAAGAATTTTATCTGCCAAAAGACTGTACCTCACTCATCACCCTTAGCCAGTTGCCGCCCCATATCTTGCGGATGTCAGCCTCGCTATACTTGCGACGTAGCAGCTGAATAGTGAAATTGATGAGCTCTGATGAATCGTTCATGCCAGGCACTCCGCCGTCGCCGTCGAAGTCGGTACCTATGCCCACACAGTCTATGCCCATAATGTCTATGGCGTGTTCCAGGTGCTTCACTGCATCTAAGATGTCTGCCTCACCACTGGCTTTGAGGAAACCTGGGTAGAATGTGGTGTGAGCCACGCCACCTACCTTGGCAAGTGCTCTCAGTTGGTCGTCGGTAAGGTTGCGAGGGTGGTTGCATAGCGCTCTGCAGTTGGAGTGAGAACATACTATCGGTGTCTGACTGATTTCGAGTGCGTCATAGAAACTCTTCTCGCCAGCGTGGCTCAGGTCAACCATCACGCCGAGGCGGTTCATCTCCTTGATGACCTGTTCGCCAAACTGTGACACACCGTTGTGGGTGTTGTTGCCACGGGCTGAATCGCAGATGTCGTTATCGCCGTTGTGACATAGGGTCATGTAGGTTATGCCGCGCTTCACGAAATGCTCCAGATTGGCTATGTCGTTCTCTATAGCCAGACCGTTCTCAATGCCGAGCACTATGCTCTTTTTGCCAGCCTGTTTGTTGAGGCTAATCTGCTCAGGAGTGCGTGCAAAGGCAAGATAATCTGGTTGCTGGTTTACAAATCCCTCTATGGTGTCAAAGATGAAATCGGTATATTCTTTTGGCGAATTGATGTTGTAATGCACCAAGTCAGCAAACGATTCTCCCATGTGTGAGGCTGGTCCGCCGTTGGTCTCGGTGGTAGGCTGTGGCAGGTAGCACACCATGGTGACAGCATCTTGATGCCCTTCTGTCATCTTGTGCAGATCCACTTTTATGCGAGGGTCGCGATTCAGGAAGTTCACTCCCTGATGAAAGAACATCGGTGTGTCGCAATGGGTGTCAATGGTTATGATGCGCTGATGCAGTGCCTTGGCACTGCTGAACTCTCTTGCTCTCTCCACCAGCCACTGGAATATCGGCAGTCCTTCCTTGCCCAGCCATTCAGGGTGCCACTGCACTCCCAATATACTCTTCTGTTCAGTGCTCTCCATCGCCTCTATGGCACCATCAGGTGCTGTGGCAATGGTGCGGAACAGTGTGCCAGTATTGTCCACCACCTGATGATGGAAAGAGTTTACGGCAAGTTCCTCGCGTGCGTATATATTATATAAGGTGGAACCTTTGCTTATGCTTACTGAGTGTGTCGCCTCATTGCGGTCGGCATCCTGACTGTGCTTGATGCCTGAGGCGTGATCCTGCTCTACATGCCCTCCCAGAGCCATGGCAAGGGTCTGCATACCTCGACATATTCCGAGCATAGGAATCTGACGGTTGAATGCCAGACGCGTTAGCAGCAGTTCGGCACTATCACGCACGGCATTGATGTTGTGCAGTTTGCTTGATGGCTCCTCCCCACACCATAGCGGGTTGTAATCGCCTCCGCCAGTAAGGATAAGGGCGTCGATATGTTCCAGGGTGTTGATGACCACCGAGTCGTCTGTCACGGGTGGTATGATAACAGGTACGCCACCAGCCGCAACAACCTGCTTATAGTATGCATCGCGAATAGTGGCGTCGATATCACTATGATTAGCCGTCATAGCGATAATGGGTTTCTTCTCAGCCTCAGGGAATCCCTTGTAGGCTGCTTCAGTCAAAGCCTCAAGAGAGTGTTGCTTCATTCTTCTTCCAAGTGTATTGGTACGTCGCGCTTGATGCTCTGGTCAAGCGAAATGAGTGTCTCGGTAGATACTACGCCGTCTATAGACTGCAAGGTGTCGTTGAGCAGGCGCATGAGCTGTTCGTTGTCGCGCACGTATGCCTTGACAAGCATGGTGTATGGACCAGTGGTGAAGTGGCTTTCCACTATCTCAGGAATGTCCACCAGTTTCTTCACTACATCCTTATACATGGAGCCACGCTCCAGACTGATGCCCACGTATGTACATGTGCCATAGCCCACAGCTTTAGGGTTAACAGAGAATCCGCTGCCTGTTATAACACCGTCTTCCTTCAGTCTCTCCACACGCTGATGGATGGCAGCGCGTGAAACGCCACACATCTCAGCCACGTCCTTGAATGCTATACGGGCATTGGTAGCAAGAATCGAGAGAATCTTCTTGTCAAGTTTGTCAATCTTTTGCATTGTTCTTATTTAGTTTATTTCATTTCTCAACTGTCAATTGTCAATTATTAATTCTTGCGCTCCGTAGGTGCTCAGGCGAGCAAAGCTCGGAGTTCAATTGTCAATTATCAATTCCTCATCGCCAGCGCAGCGTTCTCTGCAGCCTCCATTATCTCCCTTTCTCCAGGTCCTTTGTCGTTTATGCCGCAAAGGTGCAGTATGCCGTGAATTATCACGCGATAGAGCTCTTCCTCGTATGGTTTGTTAAACAGTTTGGCATTGCTCTTTACGGTGTCGAGGCTTATCACCAGGTCGCCGTTTATCTGCTTGCCCTCGTTGTAGTCGAATGTGATGATATCCGTGTAGTAATCATGCTGCAGGTATTCGCGGTTTACCTCGAGTATCTTCTCGTCGTCGCAGAACAGGTATCCCACTTCGCCTATCTTTCGCCCATACGTAGCCGCCACTCGCCTTATCCAGGCGGTGGTATCACGCTTCCGTATTTTGGGCATACTTACGTTCTCTGTTGAGTAGGTAATCATATTTTTATTTATGGTACATACTGTGACACATCCTTGCCGAAGTGCTCCAGCGTGCGAATGATGTTGCTGGTCAGTGATGACAACTCTGGACGGGCATAGAATATGATGGTCTCTATTTCATCGTCCAACACATGGTTGAAGTCTGCCTGCTCGCGCTCATATTCATAGTCCTTCACAGAGCGCACGCCCTTCACAATAGCTACTGCACCGTGACGTTGGGCAAACTCCACCGTGAGGTCGTTGTATGCCTCAGCCTCCACACGAGGGTCGTCCTCGTATAGCGACTTGATGTGCGCCAGACGCGGATAGATGTTGCTGTCGCCTTTTTCTGGGTTATAACCTATGCCGATAACTACCTTGTCAAAGATAGTCAGTGCCCTTTCCACTATATCGGCATGACCAATAGTAAAGGGATTAAACGTACCAGGGAAAATTGCTACTTTCATTAGTCAAATAAAGATGGGTTATTACGATTAGTAGAATATGCATTTCTGCCTAAATGGCTGTATGCCAAGTCGGTAGCCACTCTGCCGCGAGGGGTGCGCTTCAGGAATCCTTCCATTATCAGGTAAGGCTCGTAAACGTCCTCCACGGTGCCAGCATCCTCGCCTATGGCTGTGGCTATGGTGCTGATGCCCACAGGACCTCCGCTGAACTTGTCTATTATGGTCAGCAGTATCTTGTTGTCTATCTCGTCCAGTCCGTAGCTGTCTATGCTCAGCGAACCCAGTGCCACCTTGGCTATGTTCAGGTCTATGCTGCCATCACCCTTCACTTGGGCAAAGTCACGCACTCGTCTCAGCAGTCCGTTGGCTATACGAGGCGTACCACGTGAACGACGGGCTATCTCGTTACATGCCGCATCGCTGATAGGCACCTGTAGCAGTCCTGCCGAACGACGGATAATCTTCGCCAGTGTGGCAGGGTCGTAGTATTCCAGGTGCATATTGATGCCAAAACGCGCACGCAGTGGGGCTGTCAGCAGTCCTGAGCGGGTCGTTGCACCTATCAGGGTAAATGGGTTGAGGTCTATCTGTATGCTGCGTGCCGACGGACCTTTGTCTATCATAATGTCTATGCGGTAGTCCTCCATAGCCGAATAGAGGTATTCCTCCACCACGGGCGACAGACGGTGTATCTCGTCAATAAACAGCACATCATTTGTTTCGAGCGAGGTCAGCAGACCAGCCAGGTCGCCAGGCTTATCCAGTATCGGACCAGATGTAATCTTAAATCCTACGCCCAGTTCGTTGGCAATGATATTGCTCAGCGTTGTCTTGCCCAGTCCAGGAGGACCGTGCAACAAGGTGTGGTCAAGCGGTTCACCACGATATTTTGCAGCTTCCACAAACACCTCCAGATTCTCCACCACGCTCTGCTGTCCACTGAAATCCTTGAACTGCAAAGGGCGTAGTGCCTTCTCAAAATCTTTTTCCGATGCACTGAGGCGTTCGTCGTGTATGTCGAAGTCATCTGTCATATTGTTGGCAAAGGTAATAAAAAAAATGAAGAATGAAGAATGAAGAACGAAAAATATGTACAAATGTCAAACAAAAATGTAAAACTTTATACTTTTTGCTTTATACTTTATACTTTTTTTGCTACCTTTGCATCCTAATGGAACGTATTCTCATCACAGGTGCCACAGGGTTCATTGGCTCTTTCATTGTGGAAGAGGCACTGAGGCAAGGCATGGAGGTATGGGCGGCAGTGCGCTCTGCCAGCCGTCTGGACTATCTCCAAGACCCGCGAATCAACAAGGTGCTGCTCGACCTCTCGTCTGTGAGTCAGATGAGTGAAGCACTTGCTCCTCTGCATCTCGATTACGTGATTCATGCAGCAGGTGCTACCAAGGCGTTGCATCGTAACACCTTCTATCAGGTCAACACCGAAGGCACCAAGAACCTCGTTCAGGCTTTGCTCGCCACCAATCCCACAATAAAACGCTTCGTCTTCATCAGTTCACTCAGCGTAATGGGGGCTGTGAGAGAACAGCAGCCCTATGAGGCGATAACAGAGAATGACGTTCCCCAGCCTAACACCTCCTATGGTATGAGCAAACTGGCTGCAGAGCAGTGGTTGCGCAAGCATTGTACCCTGCCTTTCACCATCCTGCGTCCTACAGGGGTGTATGGTCCGCGAGAGAAAGACTACATGACTATGGTCCACAGCATTCGCCGAGGAATAGATATCGCAGCAGGTTTTACGCCCCAGCACCTCACCTTTGTCTATGTCACAGACGTGGTGCAGGCAGTATTCCTCTCGATGAAATCGGCAAAAAGCATCGGCAGAGCCTACTTCCTCACTGATGGCGAGGTCTATACCTCACGCACCTTTAGTGACTATATAATCCAAGCCTTAGGCAAGAAGCACGTTCTGCGTTTCACGTTGCCTCTGTGCCTCCTGCGCATAGTCTGCGCAGTCAGCGATATGGTGATGCACCTCACAGGCAAACTCTCCACCCTTAACAACGATCATTATAACATACTCGCCCAACGCAACTGGCTATGCGACATCACCCCCGCAATGACCGAACTGGGCTACCAGCCACAAGTGAAACTACGTGAGGGAGTGGGGAGGATGGCGCACAGTTTAGTTCATAGTTCATAATTCACAGTTCATAGTTATCGTAGCACCGCAGGTGCATATCGTTCCATTTATTCCATATAAAAATGTCCAAATCATTCAAAGAATACTTCACTCCGATGAAGAAGCTGAAGCGCGGTGGACCGTTAGGCATGGGCTTCTGGCAGTTTATGGCGCCAGAGGTAGCCACCTTCGTTTATGCCCTCTTCACCGTACTTATTATTTTCTTTACGTGGACCAACCTCGATAATCCTTCCGACCTGCTGTGGCAACGTCTGCATTTCGTCTCAGGCACCATCGCCCTGTGGGTGGTCTATCTGCTGTGGCCCTGCAAAGCAGTCATCGGCGCACGCATAGCCTACCTGCTGTTCATGCTTGGGGTGTGGTATCCCGACACTTACGCCATCAACCACCAATTTCCCAGCTTCGACCATATCTTTGCAGGTTATGAGCAGGCGTTGTTTGGCTTCCAGCCTTCGCTTGTCTTCTCGCAGCTGTTCAGCAATCCAGTGGTGTCAGAGCTTATGTATATGGGTTATTTCTCCTATTACCTCTTCTTCGTTGTCACCCTCGTTATAGTCTTCTTCACTAAGTTTCATAACTTCGAGCGCTCAGCCTTCATGATTTTCGCTGGCTTCTACATCTGTTATGTTATCTACTTGTTGATGCCAGTCACAGGACCGCAATATTACTATCTTGCAGTGGGTATGGATGAGATAGCCGCAGGCAATTTCCCAGATGTAGGTCATTATTTCCGCGACAATATGGAGGCTCTCAGGTCGCCAGGGTGGGATAAGGGTTTGTTCTATTCCCTTGTAGAGTGGGCTCACCACACAGGTGAGCGACCCACCGCCGCCTTCCCCTCCAGTCATGTCGCCATCGCCACCCTTGTTATGGTGATGGTAGTCAGAATGCGCATGTGGCGTTGGCTCTTAGTGCTCGCCGTTCCTTTCATATTCCTGTGTCTCAGCACCGTGTATATCTATGCCCACTACGCCATTGATGCCATAGCAGGCATGGCATTCGGCATCATCCTCTTCTTCCTTCTCGGCGGACTCAAACTACATGGGGGAAAAAATTAAAAAGGCAACTCGGAATAGATTATAACGACAACCATAACAACTTATAACAACATTATAGCGGTCAGTTCAGCAAACCTGCTGAACTGACCTATTTTGGTTGTACTATGTTGTCCGAGTTGTCTTTATAATCTATTTCTGATTGTCGTTATTTGTACTTTGTCCCTTGTCACCTTGTACCTGGTGTAGGTTACTCTACTCTACACCCATTTCATGGAGCAGGCGGTCTGCCTTTGCCCAATGCTTCATGATATAGAGGATGTAACGGATATCGACATTGATGCAGCGTGCGAGGGGGGCATCATAATAAATGTCTGCAGACAGGCTGTCCCAGTTGCCGTCGAAGGCGAGACCGATGAGCCTGCCATCACCATCTATCACTGGTGAACCTGAGTTGCCGCCTGTGATGTCGTTATTGGAAAGGAAGCAGAGGTTAAGGGTCTTTGACACCTTATCGGTATAGATGCCGAAATCTTTACTGCTAAGCAGTTCCTTAAATACAGGTTCTGCGAAATATTCTTCGATGGAATCGGCTTTTTCCATCTTCTGCACCATAGACTGTGCCGTGGTGTAATAGCCAGAGTCGTAGCCGTTGATCTGATAGCCGCCTATCTGTCCGTAGGAGAGGCGCATGGTGAAGTTGGCATCGCTGTAGTGGGACATATCCTGCTCCATGCGCACCTTTGCCTTGCACAGCAATCGTTCCTGCACGTCGATGCTGTCGCTGATAGAGTCTATGGAAAGGCGTATGTTGGCAAGGGCATCGATGAGTGATAGACCGAACTGCATGCCCAGGTCGCGCTGCATCTTCTTTGTGGTCTTGACCTTGAGACGGGTGCCACTATTCATGAGTATGGAGTTGTCATACATCTCATTGACATAGCGGGTGTAGTCGCCACCAAACTGCCTGTCGATGGTCTGGTAAAAAGACGGCAGATAGGCTGTGTCGCCAATCTCACTGCGGTAGTTCTGTATCAGTGCTGCGAGTGCCTCACTGTCGAGAGCCTTATCCCATGAGTCGCTGTTGTCAGCAAACTCCACATACTGCTTCTTAGGTTTGTTTTTTGGTCCCTTGACCTCTATGCCATTGTAATACTTCATGGCACGGATGGCGAGTTCGTTCTGGCTACGCCTGCCAAAAGACTCATTGAAATAGGTCATGGCGCGGGTGGCAGCAGAGCAGTCTCTGTAGTATTTTTTCAGTTTCTCGAAATCGAGCGGAATATTCATGGAGTCGGCATAGTGTTGTATGCGTTCCTCATACTTACGTTTCATGTCGATTATGCCGATGGAATCGATACATTTTATCATGCCGATGGAGTTTTTCCAGTAGTTGGAACTGTTGGCATACTTGGAGTCATACTTTATGCGCACAGCCTCAGACTGGCTCATGTGGCGTTTCATGATTGCCTGCTTGATGCCTCGCACCTGCTGCATGGGGTAGAACAGTCCGTTGCGCATCTCCTCTACGCCGTAACTGGACAGATAGCGCTCGGTACTGCCTGGATAGCCGATAGTCATGGAGAAGTCGCCCTCACGATAGCCGTCGATGCTGACAGGCAGGTAGGCTGGCTTGATGCCCTGAGCCACAGAGGTGGAGTCGGTGCCCATAGGCACGTTGTGCTCGGAATAGTCGGCAGGACCGCCTGTCTTAGGGTCAACATAGATGCGGAAGACGGATATGTCGCACGTCTGGCGGGGCCACATCCAGTTATCCGTCTCGCCACCAAACTTGCCCAACGACTTAGGTGGGGCATAGACTAGACGGATGTCGTTATAACGCTGGTAGGTGGTGGCATAATACATATTGCCCTCGAAGAAGGGATCTATTTCTACGTAGTAAGTGGTGTCAATCTTCTTTGCCTCTTTGGTAAGCACCTCGTTGAGCGAGTCGATGAGTGCCTCTTTCTCTATGTTGCCGAGGGTGTCGATGCCTAAGGAGTCGAGGGTGGGGGTGATGTCACGCTGCTGTCGCATGAAGGCTACGAACATATCGTCGTTCTTCAGTTCCTTGCTGATAGAATCGGCATAAAAGCCGTGCAGCATATAGTCGTGCTCCACAGTGGAGTGGGAGCGGATAGCCTCGAAACCACAGTGGTGGTTGGTCATGAGCAGTCCCATGGGTGAAACCACCTCGCCTGTGCAGTAGCCAGATAAATTGACCACACAATTGCTCAGTCCGCCATAGAGTGACGACTTAGGCAGACGGTAGCCCTCAGTCTTCATCTGCTCATAAACGGCATCGGGCAGGTTGTAGAGTGTCCACATGCCCTCGTCGGCGTGGAGGGAAATGAAGAATGAAGAATGAAGAATGAAGAATGAAATTAACGATAGAATATGGAGTTTTTTCATAATCTTGAACCTTGGAGCTCTTTAACCTCTAACCTTTAACCTCTAAACCTTTTCCCAATCACAGGTATTGATTTCAACGGTACATCGTTCTTCACCACTATTACGAGGTAAGCCAAGATGAGGAGCGTGTTGCACAGCAACTGCAACCATACGTAAGGCATACGGGTGGAGAGATCCATGGCGTAATAGAAACAGGTGGTGACGACTATGTATGTGAAGATGCCCTTCAGGTCGTAGCTGATAGGGTATTTCTTCTGTCCTACGAAATAAGAGAGGAGCATAGCAGTGCCGTAGCCTGCCACTCCACCCCAGGCACAAGCCATGTAGCTGTACTCAGGGATAAAGAGAATGTTGACGGCTACAAGCGTAACGCAGCCAGCCAGACTAAACCATGCTCCCCATATAGTTTTGTCGATGAGTTTATACCAGAAAGAGAGGTTGAAATAGATGCCCATCATAATCTCAGCCACCATCACGATAGGCACCACCTGCAGACCAGCCCTATATTCGCTGCCGAGGATGTGCTCAAGGATAGGCATATAGCCCATAACGCACAGGAAGGCAAAGAGTGTGAAGATGATGAAGAACTTCATTGCATGAGCATAATACTCGTTCTTGTCCTTGTCCTTAGCCTTAGCAAAGACGATGGGTTCGTAGGCATAACGGAAAGCCTGGGTAATCATTGCCATAATCATGGCTATCTTGGCACAGGCGCCATAGATGCCGAGTTCCACCACTCCCTGTGTCTTGTCTGGATAAACCAGCGGGAATATCATCTTGTCTGCCGTCTGGTTTAGTATGCCTGCTATGCCCAACACCAAAATAGGCCATGAGTAGGTGAACATACGGCGAAGCAGAGAGAAATCGACAAGACGGAAGGGTACTCCGTTGTCCCTGCAATACTGGCGTGCTGCTACGTGCTCATGCCAGAACTCGGGTATGAAGAAGAAGGTGATGAAACCAGTGCAGACGAGGTTGAGGAAGAAGACATAGAACACATCGTCCTTGCCCAAGAAAACGAAGTAGAGCAGGTTGAGTCCGATGTTGAGGATTATGAACAGGAGTTTGAGTGCAGCAAACTTAATGGCGTTCTGCCTGTACCTGAGGTAAGAGAATGGAATAGCCTGTATGGCATCAAGAGCGACGACGGTAGCCATCATCAGTATGTATTCCTTGTGGTTGCTGTACTGCAGAGCATTTGCTATAGGGTCTATGCCTAAAAAGATTATGGCGAGGAAAACGGCACTCAGCGTACCCACCACAGCCATGGAGGTGGAGAACACCAGGTGGGGATTCTCGTCCTCCTTGTTGGCAAAGCGGAAGAAGGTGGTCTCCATGCCAAAGGTGAGGATTACCAGTATCAGCGCCACATAGGCATACAGGTTGGTCACCACGCCGTAGCCACCGCTAGAGGCTGCTATCACGTGGGTGTAGAGTGGCACGAGCAGATAATTAAGGAATCTGCCCACTATGCTACTAAGTCCGTAGATTGCCGTGTCCTTGGCAAGAGATTTCATTGAAGCCATAGACTCTCCTTGTAAAAAAGTTATGCAAAATTACTCATTTCTTTTATTACGGCAAAGAAATCCCACGACTTTTTGTGCAAGACTTGCCCAGTGTCAAGAAAAATAAAGACTCTTAATGAGTGTTGTAATGAAGCGTAATCCTAAAAATGCGCGACTTTTTAGGTTTATAATCCCAAAAAGACCCGATTTTTTAGGTTTATAATCCCAAAAAGTTCGATTTTTGTTTGGTGGAAATAGTAATATTTGTTACCTTTGCAGCGCATAAACATAGAATGAACGGTATGTTTAAGAGAACGTTGCAACAGATAATCATAGACAGGTGCTTTAAGCACAAGGCAATAATATTGCTTGGTGCTCGCCAGGTGGGTAAGACCACTCTGTTGAAAGAGATAGTAAAGGTTCAAGACGGCGGAGTGCTGTTCCTCAATTGTGACGAGCCGCAGACGGTATCGGCTCTAACGAACCGTAACCTTGAAGATGTGAAAGCGCTGATAGGTGGAAACAGGCTTGTTATAATAGATGAGGCTCAGAAGGTAGATAATGTAGGCTTGACAATAAAGCTGATAGTGGATAATATGCCTGATGTGCAGGTAATAGCAACAGGTTCGTCAGCTTTTGAATTGCGTAACAGACTGAATGAGCCACTGACGGGAAGGAAATATGAGTACCAGATGTTTCCGATATCAACAGAGGAGATATATAAGACCAATGGCTATATCGATGTGATGAAATTGTTGGAGACCAGACTCATTTATGGCTCATATCCGGACATACTAAACCAGCAAGATAAGCCAGAGATGCTACTACGTACGCTTACGGACAGCTATCTATATAAAGATATACTTGCATCTGATAACCTGCGCAAGCCAGACTTACTAGTAAAACTGCTCCGTGCTTTGGCTTTTCAGGTGGGGTCGGAAGTGTCATACAATGAATTGGCACAGATAATAGGTACGGATAACAAGACGGTGGAGAGGTATATAGACCTTTTGGAGAAGTGTTTCATCATATTCCGTCTTAACGGACTGAGCCGTAACTTGCGCAACGAGCTTAAGAAAGCCAAGAAGATTTACTTCTATGACAATGGTGTGAGAAATGCCGTTATACAGCAGTTTGCGCCATTGGACATGCGTAACGATGTGGGTGCTCTATGGGAGAATTACTTTATTTCGGAGCGTATGAAGTTTAATCATTATAGCGGGCACTATTGTAACACATATTTTTGGCGTACCAAAAACCAGCAAGAGATAGATTACGTGGAGGAGGCTGATGGTTATATGACAGCCTTTGAGATGAAGTGGAATCCGAAGAAAGCAGATTTATCATTTCCTAAGTCATTCATGGAAGCATACTCTGTGGCATATGCTAATGTGATTACGCCAGAAAACTATATCAAATTTTTAATATAAGGTAAGAATGATTGTAATGGGAATGCCCCTCTGGGCGTGGATAGTATTCTATGTAGCGGTATTGTTTATGCTGGTTGTTGACCTGAAGATGTTTGGGCGCAAGGGTCAGCATGAGGTGAACGTGGGTGAGGCTATGCGCATGACTGTGGTGTGGATAGCTGTATCGTTGCTGTTTTGTGTGGGAATCTACTTCCTGTATCCTGTTGAGGCTCATGTGACAGGAAATGAGATAACGCTGATAAGGCAGGAGAAGGCTTTGGAGTTCCTTGCAGGCTACCTGATAGAGAAGTCGCTGTCGATGGACAACCTGTTTGTGTTCCTGATGCTATTCTCTTTCTTTGGTATAGAGAGGAAATACCAGCATGAGGTGTTGTTCTGGGGCATCTTTGGTGCCCTGGTGCTGAGAAGCATCTTTATCTTCGCTGGAGCAGCAGCCGTGGAGAGATTTGAGTGGGTACTCGGGCTGTTTGGCCTGTTCCTTATATATACTGGTACAAAGATGTTCTTCCACGATGAGGATGAGGTCCCAGACCTGTCAAAGAATTTTATAGTCAGAGGTTTTGATAAAGTTTGGGCTGTGACCAAGGAGCTGAGGGGTGATAAATTCTTTGTGACAGAGAATGGCAAACGCATAGCCACCCCATTGTTTGTGGCTCTGTTGGTGATAGAGACTACTGACGTGGCGTTCGCTGTGGACTCTATTCCCGCTGTGTTCTCAGTGTCTCGTGACCCCTTCATAGTGCTTACGAGTAACATCTTCGCTATTCTGGGTCTGCGAGCCCTCTATTTCGCTTTGGCAGCAGTGGCACAATACTTCAAGTTGCTGAAGTACGGACTGGGCGTGATACTTGTCTTTGTGGGTATAAAGATGCTCCTCGGGCTCTACGGCATAGAAGTATCAACGCCAGTAAGCCTTGCTGTTATCATAGGCGTACTGGCGCTGTCAGTGGTATTCTCACTAATGTTTACGAAAGACGAAACCGCCCCTGGTTTTGAGACATCAGCCGAAGAAGAGGTAGGCGATAGCGATGGCAGAGATAATGCCAGCGAGGTCGGCAAGTAAGCCGCAAGCCACAGCATGACGGGTGTGGCGAATGCTCACACTGCCAAAGTAAACAGCGAGGATATAGAAGGTGGTATCGGTACTGCCTTGGAAAATGCAAGCCAGGCGCCCCACGAAAGAGTCGGCTCCGTAGGTGGTCATAGCATCGACCATCATACCACGCGCTCCGCTGCCAGAGAGAGGTTTCATAAGGGCAGTAGGCAGAGCAGCCACGAAGTCGGCATTCAAACCACAGGCAGACACACCCCATGCGATGCCATTAGTAAGGGCATCCATAGCACCAGAAGCACGAAAAACACCGATTCCAACGAGAATAGCGACGAGGTAAGGTATTATTCTTACTGCAGTTTGGAAACCCTCCTTGGCACCCTCGATGAAGGCATCATAGACATTCTCCTTCTTACGTACGGCAGCAACGATGAAACCAGTGATTATTGTCATCAGGAGTATGTTGGCTGTGGTGGTGGAAACAGAGTCCATCGTCTCCTTATCCAACTGAGAGAAACCCCAGATAATAGCGCCAACAGCAGCACACATGCCACCAAGGGTGAGCAGTATGGTGCGATTGAACATATTTATGCGCTGATAGAGGCAGGTGAAGATGATGCCTGCCAGCGTAGCAAAGAAGGTGGCTATGAGAATAGGGATGAAGATGTCAGTAGGCTGAGCAGCTCCCATCTGTGCTCGATAGACCATGATGCTCACAGGGATAAGTGTAAGACCAGAGGTGTTGAGCACCAGGAACATAATCATAGGATTGGTGGCAGTGGCGTTAAGGCGCTCCACGTCAACTGAGGGGTTCTGGGCTTTCAGAGCCTCATTCTTCTGCTTGTTGATTTCCTGCATCTGCTCCATAGCCTTCAGTCCCAGAGGGGTAGCAGCATTATCCAGTCCCAACATGTTGGCTGCAATATTCATGAAGATACTGCCTGTTACGGGGTGTCCCTTAGGAATGTCAGGAAAGAGTTTGCTGAAAATAGGTGAGAGCAGTCGGGCTATGAAGTTTACCACTCCGCCCCTCTCGCCAATCTTCATTATGCCAAGCCAGAGCGAGAGTACACCAGTAAGACCGAGTGAAATCTCGAATGCTGTCTTTGAAGAGTCGAAGGTGGAGTTCATCATAGCAGGGAAGACCTCGACGTCACCCAACACTACGAGTTTGAAAAGTCCGATGACGAAAGCAATCAGAAAGAATGCTACAAAGATGTAATTTAGTACCATTTATTTAGTTGATAATTGAAAATTGACAATTGACAATTGAAAAGTTCAAGGCGCTTCGCTGGTTTAAGGGTTTTCTTCGCTGAAGAAGGCGTTGCGATATTCGCCTGAGAGGAATTCGTAGCCGAAGCGGCAACGGAGGCAGTTTTTCTTGTCGCAATACTCCTTTTTGAGTTGGATGAGAGCCTGCGAATCGCCAGCCGAACGAGCGTCAAGTCCGCATTCCTGCCACATTCGCACGATATTGTTGTCTTCCACCTTGATAGCCTCAAGCAGGTCGAATGCCCTGTCTTCGTATTCCTCATTGGCATGATACCTGCCATAGGCAAAGACGGTGGGCACTACTGTGTTGATGATAAGCAGGTCGAGCTTCGCGCCCTTTATATTATATAAGGTGGATATCTCCTTCGAGTTTTTGCAGTTGAGCAGTTGGCTGAGCGAGGTTCGTTGCTCGTGATACATCTGTGCCAGTTGCATAATGCGCACATGAGGGAAGTTCTGTGGCCTTGTTCGCAGGTATCGCCACAGGGTAGCGTCCATAGGGGAAAGCCCGAACTTCTTCTGCAGGTAGGCAAACTCCTGAGAGTATTTAGGGTCAACCTTGTCGAGCAAGCTAGCCATGCCTATAAAGATGCTCTCAATCTGGAAGAGGTTGTCGCGATGGTGGGAGAGAGCGTTCATTGGCATCATCGTAGCCCATGTCTCAAAGGCATCGCCATTGATGCTGAAACCAAAGTTGCGCGAGAGGGTTACGAAGTAAGCAGCCTCCCATGAGCCCTTGGTCTTCTGCACTCGTTCCACTATAGCCGAGGTTTTCTGTTGCAGTCGCTCCACCTGTAGCGAACTGAGCCAACTGTGCACCTTGAGCGAGGGCAACTTGGGTATTATCTTGTAGCATGGAGGGTATTTGTCAGAGTGGATAAGTCCCTCGTAGTCTTGTTTCAGTTCCTCAGCCACAGGCAGTTCGAGAGTGGTGAGCGTCTTGCCCTGACTGGTTTTTACCTCCATATCGGCCTGTTGCACCACATGCAGAATCACGCTGTCGTAGGCAGAATCCGTGTCGTGATGATGACGATACCAGTCGCTTGCCTTGATGTGAATCTCCACATTACCCACCCACAAAATGCCGTTTACCTTCACCTTGGCGTTGAAGAAGTCTGGTCCTGCATCGCTATTGTTGTATAGCCCAGGGTCTATCACCTCCACCATTCTGCCGTCAGTGGTGGTGAGCTTGCCCAAGGGCAACAGCTTGTGTCTCCAAGTATAGTGAAGCAGGCGTTCCATTTGTTTAATTAGGAATTAGAAATTAGAAATTATTGGCAAGTTTGGCTTGTTTTCGCTGATATTTGCTCATGGGCTTAGCCTCCTCTTCCTCAGGGTTTGGGTGGTTGGCTTCCTTAGTTGGAGTGGAGCATCCCTCCACTATGAGCACAAACTCGCCTCGGGGTTCGTTGGCGATGAAGTGGTTGAGCACCTCGCGCATAGTTCCCCTCACGCTTTCCTCGTGTATCTTTGATATCTCGCGACAGGCACTTATCTTGCGTCCCTCGCCAAATGCTTCGCACATCTGTTCCAGAGTCTTCACTATGCGTCTGGGCGACTCGTAGATAATCATGGTGCGAGGTTCAGACGAGAGCTCCTGCAGACGAGTCTGTCTGCCCTTCTTCTGTGGTAGGAAGCCCTCGAAGCAGAATTTGTCGCATGGCAGTCCGCTACTCACCAAGGCAGGCACGAACGCTGTAGCCCCAGGCAGGGTGTGCACCTCTATGCCAGCCTCTACAGCCTCTCTCACCAGATAGAACCCTGGGTCGCTGATGCCAGGAGTGCCAGCATCAGTAATCAGACAGATATTCTCGCCACTCTTCAGTCGCTCCACTATGTTGTGGGTGGTGGTGTGCTCATTAAACTTATGATGAGACATCAGCCTCTTGTCTGTTATGTCGAAATGCTTCAGCAGTATGCCACTCGTACGAGTGTCCTCGCAGAGTATCAGGTCAGCCTCCTTGAGCAGTCTCACCGCTCTGAAGGTCATATCCTCCATATTGCCTACTGGCGTTGGTATCAGGTATAGCACGTCTATGAACTGTGAACTATGAATTGTGAACTATGAAACCTCATCCTCTTTGGTGATGTATCTCTTCCAATAGAGAATAATCACGGTAGTGGCAGGCAGGGCTATGATAAGTCCGATGAAACCGAGCAAAGCGCCCCATACTGAGAGCGAGAGCAGAAGTACGGCAGGGTTCAGTCCCATCTTGCTGCTCATCACCTTAGGAGTGACGATTCCATCGATAATAATCTGTACCACACAGAACACTATTACGGCACTGCCAAAGACTATCCAGTAGCTCTGACCAGTCTCTGATGCCTTCATCGCAGCCAGAAAGGCAGTGGGTATGAGGGCTGTGGTGTGCAGGTAAGGCACCATATCGAGTATGCCAATCAGTATGCCAAGACCTATAGCCATTGGGAAGTCGATGATCAGGAATCCTATGCAGAAGAGCACACCCATAGTGAATGCCACCAGTCCCTGTCCGCGTATGTAGTTGTTGAGCGACACCTTGAGGTCTGATGCCAGATCCTGCCAGAAAGGACGGAGCCTCTTAGGGAATATGCGAATCCAGTTTTCGGTCAGGTACTCATAGTCCATCAATATGAAGAACATATAGAGCAGGGTGATACATGAGGCTATGATACTCAGCAGTATGGTGACACCCTCGCTCAGGGCGGTAAACACCTTAGGCATCGTCTCCTTAATGGTGGAGGTAAAGTTGTCAGACTTCAGGAAGTTTGCCACTTCCTCCTTGTTGTTGGCTACCCACCACTGTATGGTTTCAGGGAAATTCTTTATGTGGGTGGCATTATGCAGATATTGTGTAGCGAGGGTGGTGAAGCGCGAAAACTCCTCTATCATAGGTGGGATGATGAGGTATATCACACCACCAAGTACCAGCATAACGGTGAAGAAGGCTATCAGTATGCTCACAGCACGCCACCTTATCTTCATCCTGTGCTCTATGAATCGCACCAGAGGGTAAAGCAGGTAAGCGAAAATCCATGCTATGAAAAACGGTAGCAGTACGGCGCTGAGGTAGTCGAGTATCAGGCATGCTATCACCACGAGGGCAATGATTATGCCTCCTCGCATCGCACGGTCAAATGTAATAGGTCCTTCTATCATAATGTGTTGTCGCAAAAAAATATTTCGCCAAAGGTACAAAAAACTTTCCGAACAGCAAGCATATAAGTTAAAAAACACTAACATTTCAACAACTTTTCACAATTTGCTTCTCCATCTATTCTTTTTTTTGTACCTTTGCACCGCATTTTTGCAGAGTGCCTCCCTTGTGGAGGTTAAAATCAGCAAGAATGAAGTAGGGTAGATCCGCTAGCTCAGTCGGTAGAGCATCACACTTTTAATGTGGGGGTCTTGGGTTCGAACCCCAAGCGGATCACGCAAGAAAAGGAAGCTTTAAAGGCTTCCTTTTTCTTTTGGGGTTAATAGAGTTCTTAACTTGAAAGCTAAACAAGAAAAAGTTTCCAGAGCCTCTGGACACAGTGAACGGAGCCCCAGAACAATGTGTTCCAAAAAGCTGGGAGAAATTTGGAACAGTGTGTTCAGTATGCAACTGTAACGCGTTATCACTGGTTTTTTGGAGGTTTGTTTTGCTATTTGGATTTTTCTTCGTACCTTTGCCATGAATGAAGAAGATAGGTTTGCTTTCAGATACCCATTCGCATTGGGATGAGCGCTATGTGAAGTATTTCACAGGGTGTGACGAGATATGGCATGTGGGCGATTTCGGTACTATCGAGATAGCTGATAGGCTGAGGGAGATAGCCACTCTGCGAGGTGTTTATGGCAACATAGACGGCGATGTGGTGAGGAGAGAGTTTCCTGAGGTGTTGCGCTTCAAGTGTGAGGAGGTGGATGTGCTGATGAAGCACATAGGAGGCTATCCAGGCAAGTATGACCGTTCGATAATGCGCCAGATATACGATACCCCCCCAAAACTCTTTATCTCAGGCCATTCGCATATAACCAAGGTGATGTTTGACCACAGGCTGCATATTCTCCACATCAACCCAGGAGCGGCAGGGCTGTATGGTCAGCAGCCAGTTCGCACGTTGGTGCGCTTTGTGATAGACGGCGAACAGGTGAAGGATTTGGAAGTGATAGAGTTGGGGTGACGAGATGATATATAACAAAAAAGGTAAAGAGACAGAAAAATATTGGGATAAAGTTGCGCTTTTTTGGAAAAATATTTGTAATTTTGCGCTAAATTTCTTTTTCACCCTTACGCCTTATTTATATACGTACTTAAGACCAGCATGATTGAGGTAACAAAAAAGACCATTGATATAGACCGATTATTACGCTCAAAACTGGGCGATAAGGCTCGCTATGTGCCTCGCTTCCTGGTGAACTGGCTGAAGAAACTTATCTGGGAAGACAGAATAAATGAGTTCCTTTGGGAGTCTCGTGACGAGGTAGGTGTTCCCTGGCTGAAGCACGGCTTACGCTATCTGGGCAACGAGATAGTGGTGGATGGATGGGAGAACCTGCCTGATGCCACAGACGGCATGCGCTTCACCTTCGTATCTAACCATCCGCTGGGTGGAATCGACGGTATAGCGATAGGAACGGTGTTGGGCGATAAGTATGGCGAGAACTTCAAATATCTGGTCAACGACCTGCTGATGAACCTTCCAGGACTGGCTCCGCTCTGCATACCAGTAAATATAGCAGGCAAGAAGCAGGCAAGAGACTTGCCAAGGATGGTGGATGAGGTGTTTGAGTCGGATGTGCACATGCTGATGTTCCCTGCAGGGCTCTGCTCGAGGAAGATAGATGGCGAGATACACGACCTGCCTTGGAAGAAAGCCTTCATAACCAAGAGCGTGAAGACCCACCGCGATGTGGTGCCTATACACTTTGAGGGCAGAAACTCGGAGCGGTTCTATCGCATAGCCAACATATGCAAGATGCTGCACCTGAAGGTGAACATTGCCATGTTGTATCTGGTGGACGAGATGTTCAGGAACGAGGGCAAGACGTTCAAGATTAAGATAGGCAAGCCCATAGCGTGGCAGACGTTCGACAGGTCGAAGTCGCCACAGGAGTGGGCAAAGTATGTGGAAGACTTAGTATATAAACTGTAACAGAATATAATAACCCGAACTTAGATGGATGCAGAAATCATAGCACCAGTACCCCTTGAGCTCATAAAGGCGGAACTCACTCCAGAGAAGAAGTTGCGCATGACCAACAAGAGCAACAACGAGATATACATCTTTACGTATCACGACTCACCCAACCTGATGCGTGAGATAGGTCGTCTGCGCGAGATAACCTTCCGTATGGCTGGAGGCGGAACAGGCAAGGAACTTGACTGGGACGAGTATGACACATGCGAGAACTGCTACAAGCAGCTCATAGTGTGGAATCCTGAGTCGGAGGAGATAATAGGTGGCTATCGCTATCTGATGGGTGATGAGTGGACCTACGACGAGAATGGTCAGCCAGAACTCGCCACAAGCCATCTGTTTAAGTTCTCAGAGAAGTTTATCAAGGAGTATGCCCCATACACCATAGAGCTGGGTCGCTCGTTTGTTACACCTGAATACCAGAGCAGCAAGATGGGAGCCAAGAGCCTCTTTGCACTCGACAACCTGTGGGACGGACTGGGCGCTCTGACCGTCATCAACCCCAAGATGAAGTATTACTTTGGCAAGATGACTATGTACCCAAGCTACATACGTTTTGGCAGAGACCTGATACTCTACTTCCTCAAGAAGCATTTTGACGATAAGGAAGGACTGATATATCCGATGAAACCGTTGGAACTGGAGACACCAGAAGAGGAACTCGCTCAGGTGTTCTGCGGACGAGACTTCAAGGAAGACTATCGTATACTCAATGGAGGCATCAGAGCCTTAGGCTTCAATATCCCACCACTGGTTAATGCCTATATGAACCTCTCGCCAACCATGAAACTCTTTGGCACAGCCATCAACTACGGCTTCGGCGATGTGGAGGAGACAGGCATACTCATTGCCGTTGACGAGATACTGGAGAGCAAACGAGTAAGACACATAGAGTCGTTCGTCAAGCAACACCCAGAATCACTCAATCTCACCAGCGGAGCGGCAAAAGTGGTGAAAGAAATAAAAAGAGTGTAGGGTTCTTGCGCTCCGTAGGTGCTCAGGCGAGCAGAGCTCGGAGGAGAGTTTAGAGTTCCCTGAGGACTTCGAGGGTCTTCATCTCGCCAAACTGGGGAATGTGAAGACGATAATACATCAGGGTGATATCGATGATGCGATTGCGCTCATTGCGAGATAAAGGAAAGAGATGCAAGTTGGATGGAGACATACGCATGAGAATCTGCATTTTCTTAGCATCCTCAGCATTCAGGAAATCGGAATGGAGTGGGGCAGTAGTGCAGAAGACACCCTCGCGAAGGTCGAACAAGGCACCCTCTTCGTAGGTTGACATATCAGGCTGAAACCCTAAGAACAACGACATCCTGACCATAAACATAAGGTGGAAGTTGGCTATGCCCTTGTTGCTCGCATCAAGCCAGGTGAGACTCTGCTCCACAAAGTCATAAAGCAAGGCATCGGTATGCATGCTGCGAGTGGCATAATTCATAAACTCAGCCAGGAAGAAGGTGATAGCCATCTTTTTTCCGTCAAGAGAGATAGAAGAATAAGGTATAGCAATCTGAGCCTCCTTGATGCGCGACATGTGTTGGCGAGGCGAGCGCTCGAGGTTAACATTCAGTATGGTCATAGGCTGAAAATATTGCCTGCGCACTTTCGAGGTTCTCGAAGTAGTGATTTTCCATACGGCAGACAGTCTTCCCTCCTCTCTCGAAAGGAAATCGACGATGAGCTTGCTGTCATTGATTTTCACCGTCCTGAGCACTATGCCACGAGTCTTGCTCTCCATTTTATGATGCAAAAGTATGAAAAATAAATCGTTTTGAGAAAAATATCATGAGAAAATTTGCACATGTAACAAAAAATGACTACCTTTGCACCCGCTAAGAGGAATGGTGCCTTTGAAAAAGCGCCGCTACAGTCTCTTAGTCAAACTGGTTTGGCGCGTTCGTATATCGGTTAGTACTCAAGATTTTCATTCTTGCAAGAGGGGTCCGACTCCCCTACGCGCTACAAAACAATAATTATTCGTCATCGGACAGAGATGTTCATCGTGGTGGCGAAGGGAATGGGGCAAGAGGCGTGAGAGCCGAAAGCCGATGTTTCCGCCCAGGGCAGCTGTAGTGGCGCAAGACCCATAAGCTAATGTAAAACGTCAGCAAGAAAACTGGCACAAAACAAAAGAAAAAGAAAATGGCAAATCACAAGTCATGCGAAAAGAGAATCCGCCAGACTAAGGTAAGGACTCAGAGCAACAAGTATTATGCGAAGACTATGCGTAACGCAGTTCGTAAGCTTCGCGCTACAACAGACAAGGAAGAGGCAGTAAACCTCTATCCAAAAGTGCAGAAGATGCTTGACAAGCTTGCAAAGAACAACGTTATTCATAAGAATAAGGCAGCTAACATCAAGTCAAGTCTCGCACTTCACATCCAGAAGCTTGGCTAAGCTCTGGACCAAAAGACAGAACACAAGATTGTTTCCATAATAATTTTTTTTTGAAGGGTTGCAGCTCGTGAGGGGTAGCAACCTTTTTTTATTCCTTTTTATAACCTTTTTTATGCCTTTTTTATTTGGCTATATCATATTTTTTTGTTAACTTTGCAAGGAATAAAAACAATGTCACTAATCTAATGGAAGAAATTCAGAACAAAGAAACAAACTACACTGGTAAAAACATTCAGGTGCTGGAAGGACTTGAAGCAGTACGTAAGCGTCCAGCCATGTATATCGGTGATATCTCAGAGAAGGGATTGCACCACCTCGTAAACGAGACCGTGGATAACTCTATCGATGAGGCTATGGCTGGTTACTGTACCGACATTCAGGTGGTAATCAATGCCGACAACTCTATAACCGTAGAGGATAATGGTCGTGGCATCCCTGTTGACGAGCATCCGAAACTGCATAAGTCTGCCCTCGAGGTGGTTATGACGGTGCTCCATGCTGGTGGTAAGTTTGATAAGGGTTCTTATAAGGTGTCAGGTGGTCTGCACGGTGTGGGTGTGAGCTGTGTTAACGCTCTTTCTTCTCACATGCTCTCCCAGGTGTTCCGCGACGGTAAGATCTACCAGCAGGAATATGAGATGGGTAAGCCTCTCTACCCTGTAAAGATAGTGGGCGAGACCGACAAGCGCGGTACTCGTCAGCAGTTCTGGCCTGATGCTACTATCTTCACTGAGACTGTGTATAAGTATGACATCGTGGCTCGTCGTATGCGCGAACTCGCATTCCTTAATGCAGGTATTACTATCACGCTGACCGATTTGCGTCCTAACGAGGAGGGTAATCTGCGCCAGCCTGAGGTGTTCCACGCTAAGGAGGGACTGAAGGAGTTTGTGCGCTACGTTGACCGCCACCGTACTTCTATTATTGGTGACCCTATATGCTTGAAGACTGAGAAGGCAGGCATTCCTATTGAGATAGCTCTGCTCTACAATAACGACTATTCGGAGAATATCCACTCTTACGTTAATAATATCAACACCATAGAGGGCGGTACTCACCTTACTGGTTTCCGTATCGCTCTTGCCCGTTCGCTGAAGAAGTATGCTGACGAGGACGATCAGTTGCGCAAGCAGATGGATAAGGCGAAGATTGAGGTCGCTCCTGACGACTTCCGCGAGGGACTGACCGCTATCATCTCTGTCAAAGTGGCTGAGCCTCAGTTTGAGGGACAGACAAAGACCAAGCTTGGCAACAAGGAGGTGAATGGTGCCGTACAGCAGGCTGTAGGCGAGGCAATGAACAATTACCTCGAGGAGCATCCGAAAGAGGCTCACACCATCTGTGAGAAGGTAATACTGGCTGCTACGGCACGTATCGCAGCTCGTAAGGCGCGTGAGAGCGTACAGCGTAAGAATCCTATGACTGGTGGCGGACTGCCAGGTAAGCTGGCTGACTGCTCAAGTCGTGACCCAAAGAAGACGGAGATATTCCTGGTCGAGGGTGACTCGGCTGGTGGTTCTGCTAAGCAGGGTCGTGACCGTCATACCCAGGCTATCCTTCCTCTGCGTGGTAAGATTCTCAACGTGGAGAAGGTTCAGTGGCACAAGGTGTTTGAGGCAGAGTCAGTAAACATCATTCTTCAGGCTATCGGCGTGCGCTTCGGCGTAGATGGAGAGGACTCTAAGGAGGCTAATATCGACAAGTTGCGTTATGACAAGATTATCATCATGACCGATGCCGATGTCGATGGCTCTCACATTGACACCCTCATCATGACTCTCTTCTTCCGCTTCATGCCTAAGGTGATTCAGGAGGGACACCTCTATATCGCTACTCCACCTCTCTATCTGTGTACCTACAAGAATAACAAGGAGTATTGTTACACAGAGGAAGATCGTATCAGGTTTATCGAGAAATATTGTAACGGCGATGCTGATGACAGCCGTCTACACACTCAGCGCTACAAAGGTCTGGGTGAGATGAACCCTGAGCAGCTGTGGGATACCACTATGAACCCAGAGACTCGTCTGCTTAAGCAGGTTACAATACAGAATGCAGCCGATGCCGACGAGATATTCTCAATGCTCATGGGCGACGACGTAGAACCACGACGCGTCTTCATCGAAGAGAATGCTACATACGCTAATATTGACGCATAACAAAAATAACGAATTAAACGAGAAATCTACCAACAACACCCAGACACAATGTTAATTTTAAAATCAATTGTATTATGAGAAAAAAAGACATTAGTCCGGTTACCATTGATGGTATTGTTAAAAAATACCATCTGCCACATGTTGGTGATGATATTGCCCTGATAGAGTCACTTCGTAATTTACAACCTCTCACAGAGGCTCGCCGTATGTCTTTGTGTCTCTTCATCGGTATTTGTACTGATGGCATAGTGACACTTGAGGTGAATGGCAAGAAACGTGTTGCAAGCAGCAAGACGGTGATGATTGTCACCGATGAGTCTGTAGTTGACAAAATCATGTTTAGCGATGATTTCAACGGTTTCGGCCTCTTTATATCATACAAGATGTTGCATGATATACTTGAGGATGTGGTTTATATGAGTGACCTTTTCCTTCTTAGCCATAACCACCCTGTGTTCGACGTACAGGATGATGACATCAGCATAGCACGCAGGTATTTCAACTCCATAGCTGCTCGTATTGCTATGCCTAAGCATCGCTATCGTAAAGAGGTTATACGTCTGCATGTTCTGGCTTTAATTTATGATTTCAGCAACACCTTTGATAGTGTGCTCAACCAGCCTCGTAAGGAGGAGAAACAGTCAAGGGGTGAGCGCATCTTCGTCAATTTTGTACAACTTGTTGAGCGTAACTTCCGCGAACAGCGTCAGGTACAGTGGTATGCAAAGGAAATGCAGATTACGCCTAAATATCTTAGTGAGGTGATATCTTCTGTCAGCCGTCGTACTCCTAACGAGTGGATAGACAAGTTCGTTACTACTGAGATGCGTAACCAGTTGCGCCACACCAATAAGAAGATGTGTGAGATAGCTCAGGAGATGAACTTCCCTTCACAGTCATTCTTCGGCAAGTATTTCAAGGAGAATGTGGGCGTGAGTCCGTCAGAATACCGTAATGGTATAGAGAACTGATTCTCCTGAACTTGCTACAGATATTATAAATTTAATGATAGTCCAGATAGACAACGTACTCGTTTCTTCGGATATTCTTACTGAGAATTTCTGTTGCGACCTTACCAAGTGTAAGGGAGAATGTTGTATAGAGGGCGATGCTGGTGCTCCAATCACTCTTGACGAACTGGAACAGATAGAGGAGAATCTGGAGGCTGTAAGACATGATATGTCTGTGCCTGCCCAACTTGTAGTGGAGTCTCAAGGTTTGGCTTATACGGATAAGGAGGGTGACCTCGTTACCAGTATCGTGAATGGCAAGGATTGTGTCTTTACATGCTACAAAGATATAGAAATTAACGGTGAAACCGTAGAAAATTGTTGCTTGTGCGCCTACGAAAAGGCATTCAGAGAGGGAAAGATAAAGTGGCAGAAACCTATGTCATGCGCCCTTTATCCCATTCGTGAGGATACCCTTAGCAACGGACTGACAGCCTTGGCTTACCACAGATGGCATGTCTGTAAGGATGCCGTGAAGAAAGGTAACGAACTAAAGTTGCCTATCTATAAATTCCTTAAGGAACCCTTGATTCGCCGTTTTGGAGAGGAGTGGTATCAGGCATTATGTGAGGCTGCTGAGAATCTACCAGACGATTGGCGATAAATTAGGGTATTACAAGATAACTGGCGTTAAATTAGGTATTACCAGACAATCGGAGTTAGGCCTTTCTCCTGTAGCCAGACATTGCAACGTGAGAAATGATGATTACCAAACCATCCGCCACGATTAGCGGATAGGGGAGAAGGATGGACACTCTCAAGAACAAGATGCTTGGAGGTGTCTATTATTTTTTTCTTTGAGCGTGCCGGTCCGCCCCAGAGCATGAAGGCAACATGCTTTTGCTTTTCTGATATTATCTTTATTACGGCATCGGTAAATGATTCCCATCCATGACGTGAGTGGCTAAAAGCCTCATGCTGTCTGACACTTAGGCATGTGTTGAGTAGGAAGACACCCTGTTGTGCCCATCTGCGCAACGAACCGTCATACATATCTTTACCTTGCAAGTCCTTTATGATTTGAGGTCTGGTACCGATATCATCCTTTACCTCCTTAAAGATATTGATGAGCGAAGGTGGCAAGGCGATGCCAGTCTTTACAGAAAAGCAGAGTCCCTCAGCCTGCCCTTCCCCGTGATATGGGTCTTGACCGAGTATCACCACCTTCACCTTGCTGAGAGGACAGAGGTTGAAGGCATTGAATATTTCGTTGCCTGGTGGGTAGCATGTATGCTGCCTGTACTCATTACGGACAAATTCCGTCAGTTTGATGAAATAGTCTTTCTCAAACTCTTCCTTTAATGCATCCTTCCAACTCGCTTCTATCTGTACGTCCATGATGGGGTAAAATTGTATTATTGTTGGTAATTTTGTTGCAAAGTTACCAAAAAGATATTGATTTTACACCCTGTTGCAACGATTTTCCTCCCTCCAAATGCTCTTTTTAATGTACTTTTGCAGAGTGAAACATAACTAACAAACAATATTATTATTCCTAAATGAAAAAGTTATTTATTACCCTTTTAGCTTTTGTGAGCGTTGGTGCGACAGCTCAAGACATTAAGAAGTATCCTTGGCTCAACCGTTCGCTGTCATTCCGTGAGCGAGCAACACTCCTGGTGAAAGAACTTACCTTGGAGGAGAAAGCAGGTCAGTTTGGTTCCATCGTTACCGATGAAGTGAAGCGCGATGGTGTTACCATTCTGCCACACTATCAGTATTGGAATGAGGCTATTCACGGCTATGCTCGCATGGGCAATGCTACTTCTTTCCCAGAGTCTAAAGGTATGTCTGCCACATGGGACCCAGAGCTGGTGTATCAGTGTGCTGATGCCATCTCTACAGAGGCTCGCGCGTACCATATGTATAAAACTAATCAGCGTAACAGTCTGGTGAAAGGTTGGAAGATAGGACTGAATGTCTGGTCGCCCACTATCAATATGGCTCGTGACCCTCGTTGGGGACGAGAGGAGGAGAACTATGGAGAAGACCCACTGCTCTGTGGTACTCTGGCAACTCAGTTTATTAAGGGTATTCAGGGAACCCAGGATGAGACCAACCCTTACTATAAGATTGTTGCCTGTGCCAAGCACTTTGCTGCCAACAACTACGAAAAGGGTCGTCACTCCACCACTTCTTTCGTAACAGAGAAGAACATGCGTGAGTATTACCTGCCAGCATTTGAGATGTGTGTAAAGGATGCAGGTGTGAAGTCTATAATGGCTGCATATAATGCAATTTCTACCGATATTACCGAGACTAATGCTGATGGCAAGGGCTATTCAGACGGTAAGGGCGGATTGCCTTGCTCTGGCAACAAGATGCTTCTTACCGATATACTTCGTAAGGAGTGGGGCTTCAACGGATATGTAACATCAGATTGTGCAGCTGTTTCTGATGTGTTCCGTGCTACCAAACACTTGTATTTCGGCAGCTATACCGCAGGAAGCATCGATACAGGTGCTACAAGCTGGAAGAATCCTTATCAGAGTTCTAACGCACAGGAGATGATGATGGAGGCTCGTGCTACATCAATGTGTATAAACGCTGGACTTAATTCAAATTGTGAGCAGTATTCTTCATCAGCCGTGTTGCAGCGTGCACTGCGCAATGCCCTGTCAAGCGAATACAAGTCTGCTGACGAACTCGGATATGTCAACCTCACGGAGGACAAGGTTGACGAGGCTCTCATCGACATACTTGAGACGCGCTTCGCCCTTGGCGAGTTTGATGAAGATTATGTAAGCATACCATGGAACAACGTAAGCGCTTCCGACATAGAATCAGAGGCTAATCAGGCTCTCGCTCTCAAAGCAGCTCAGGAGTCTATGACACTGATGAAGAACGAAGGTAATCTTCTGCCTATTTCTGCTGATAAAAAGGTGGCACTTGTAGGCCCTTATGCTAATGCCATACAGCTTGGTGACTACTCAGGAACTCCAACCTTTACCACTACTCCTTATCAGGCATTTGCCGAGAAGATGAACTTCGTTGTAGAGAAGAAACGTACAGGTGAAACTCCTGCTGTTCCTTTCGATCAGGCAGTAGTGTCAAAACGTGGTGCTTCACAAAATGATAAGGGTGCAGGAAACCTTGAGAATACTGCCCCTGGCGACATATTCTTATATAAAGATGTGGACTTCGGCGAGTATGGTTGCACAAACTTTGAGATGTCATGCGGTGCAAAAGAAAGTGGCTTGGGAAGTGTAAGCTTCATTCTCGACTCTAAGGACGGCACCCCTTTCCTGACAGTTGATAATGTAAATACTGGCAACTGGACAAAGTGGGCAACAGTTACAGCCAGCGTCAATCCAGACGTTGTGAAGGGTAAGCACGACCTCTACGTGAAGTTCTCAGGCACAAACAGCTACGTAGGCAACTATCAGTATTTCAACTTCACCAATCCTACAGCTCCAGCGGTGCTCCCAGCAGAGGAGACACAAGGTCCGCTCTACATGGTAAGCACATCGTCAGGTGTAAACGAGACAGCATCCGACGCTATGATAGAGCGTGCCGTTGAAGTTGCTAAGAAGGCTGACTATGTCATCTTCCTTGGCGGCACAGACTGGAGCAAGCCCGACTCTCACGAGACAGGTACAGAGGGTCACGACCGTTGGGTGCTCACCCTGCCAGGCAATCAGGCAGCCGTAATCAACGCCCTCTATGCAGCAAACAAGAACACTATCGTAGTGCTTGAGTCAGGCTCATCACTTGACCTCACCGCAATTAAGGATGTACCAGCCATACTTGAGGCATGGTATGGCGGTCAGGCACAGGGACAGGCAATATGCGACGCTATATTTGGTGATATCAATCCTTCTGGTCACCTCACTTCTACATGGTATGCTGATCTTGGTGAGTTGCCAAGTGCGAGCGATTCTCCGCTCAAGCGTGAAGGTTTGATGGAATATAACATCGACGATTGGGGCTACACCTATATGTATTATGGTAAGGCAACCAAGAAAGCTCAGAAGGGAACACCTCAGTATCCGTTCGGTCACGGTCTTTCTTACACCACCTTTGACTACAGCAATGCCGTCGCTACATCAACTCCTTCCGCAAGTGCCGACGGCAATGTGAGCGTAACGATAAAGAACACAGGCAATCGCAAGGGCGCAGACGTCATTCAGGTTTATGCCAACTTCAATGGCGATTCCAATTACGGCACACTCAACAAGCGCCTCGTAGGTTTCAAACGCGTGGAGCTCGAGCCAGGTGAGGAGAAGGCAGTCGATATTCCTGTAAGCTATCGCTCTTTGTCCTACTACAGCGAGGCAAGCCACCAGTATATCGTTGATGGCAACAGCATAACGCTGCAAGTGTCAACATCATCAGCAGATGCCGACATAAAGAAGACTGTTGTGATACAGCCGAATGCGGGCATAGCAGGCGAAACATATATCTCCACGCATATAGAGGAGATACCAGAGGTTGCAACATCTCGTCAGTTGCTCAAGACAGACCATATCTACACAGTAATGGGTGCTTATGTATGCAAGGCAGACGAATATGACAAGCTTCCAAATGGCATTTATGTGCTGAATGGAGTGAAATACATAAAAAAGTAACAAAGAAGAAAATGCCGATTAAATCGGCAAATATTAAGGAAAGGAGGAGTGGGTGATTTGTTAAATAATGCAGTTTGAAATAAAAATGCACCCAATTGAGACGAATTTACCCCTCCAATTTTTCTAAAACTTTGTACCTTTGCAACAGAAAGATACGCAGCTGTGACAGCTCCGACTTTTTAAGTTAGTAAAAAATTAGTAGTTAGTTAATAAAGTCTGGTATTTCTTCAGTTGAAGATGTACCAGCTTTTTTATTTATATATTTTAAGGTCAAATTAAATATAGTTGTTGAGTAAACTTGTGTAGTTACTTAGCTACCGCGTGTGGTTGCTAAGTAAGGACGCGCGGTTACTTAGTTAGGACATGCGGAAGCTAAGTAACCACAGAGGGTGGAAATGATAAGCCAGGACATAAAAAAAGAAAGGTTGCTTGTAGTGAAACGAGCAACCTTTTATGATGTTTATCTATGAATAGAGACTTTAGTCTGTAATGAGGTTCTCACCTGTCATGTCAGCAGGCTGTTCCAGTCCCATGATGTGGAGAATCGTTGGAGCCACGTCAGCCAGTCTGCCGTCCTTGATTGTGGCAGAATTGTTGTTCGTGACATAGATACATGGTACAGGATTGAGAGAGTGTGCTGTGTTTGGAGTGCCATCAGGGTTGATTGCGTTATCAGCGTTACCGTGATCGGCAATGATGATAGCCTCGTAGTCAGCAGCCTTAGCAGCCTCTATAACATCGTGCACACAATTGTCAACAGCAACGACTGCTTTGGCGATTGCATTATACACGCCAGTGTGTCCTACCATGTCTCCATTAGCGAAATTTACTACGATGAAATCGTACTTTTCTGTTTTTATAGCCTCTACGAGCTTGTCCTTCACTTCGTATGCAGACATCTCAGGTTTGAGGTCGTAAGTCGCAACTTTTGGTGATGCTACGAGTATGCGGTCTTCACCTTCGTATGGAGCCTCGCGTCCACCGTTAAAGAAGAATGTTACGTGCGCGTACTTCTCTGTTTCGGCAGTATGCAACTGCTTCTTGCCGAGCTGTGAGAGGTACTCGCCGAGAGTGTTTGTGACATTCTCCTTAGGGAAGAGTATGCCTACGCCCTTGAATGAAGCATCATAAGGAGTCATGCAGTAGTATTTCAGTCCCTTTATAGTGTTCATTCCTTCCTCAGGCATATCCTGCTGGGTGAGAACCTGTGTCAATTCTTTGGCACGGTCGTTACGGAAATTGATGAAGATTACTACATCACCCTCCTCAATGTTGCCGTTTACGTTGGCATTGCTGATAGCCTTTACGAACTCGTCGGTTACACCTTCGTCGTATGACTCCTGCATAGCTTGAACCATGTCGGCAGCCTTCTTGCCAGTACCTTTTACGATAAGGTCATAAGCCTCTTTTACACGATTCCATCGCTTATCGCGGTCCATTGCGTAGAAGCGGCCAATGATAGATGCGATGTTGGCATCGTTCTCTTTACACTTAGCCTGCACAGCCTCGATGAAGCCCTTGCCAGACTTGGGGTCGGTATCGCGACCATCCATAAAACAGTGTACGAAAACCTGCTGAGAGAGTCCGTACTCTTTACCCACTTCGATGAGTTTAAACAGGTGGTCGAGTGATGAGTGCACACCGCCGTTAGATGTCAAACCCATGAGGTGAAGTTTCTTGCCGTTCTTCTTGGCATATTCGTATGCCTCCACCACCTGTGGGTTCTTAGAGATAGAACCGTCAGCACATGCGCGATTAATCTTAACGAGGTCCTGATAGACAATGCGACCAGCACCTATGTTAAGGTGACCTACCTCGGAGTTGCCCATCTGACCGTCGGGCAGACCGACGTCTTCGCCTGATGCCTGCAACTGTGATGTGCTACTAACTGCCTGTAAATAATCAAGATATGGAGTAGGGGTGTTGTAGATTACGTCACCCTTGCCATGCTTGCCGATTCCCCATCCGTCGAGAATCATTAAAAGAGCTTTTTTTGCCATTTGATTATATGTTTTTTTGAGATTTTTTCTATTATCGTGCAAAGGTACAAATTTTAGTTCATAGTTCATAGTTCATAGTTCATAGTTAAGTTTTGTAAACTGTTAAATATAATTAAAAACGCGCTTTTTGGTAAAAAAGTGGAGTAAAGTGGGGAAAAGTGGGGAAAAAATTTGTATCTTTGCAGTCGAGATATAAAAAAGAGGTAAAAACCCAAATAAGTGCACAAAATGAGATTCCTTGGCAACATAGAAGCAAAGACCGATGCAAAAGGTCGCGTGTTCCTGCCAGCTACCTTCCGTAAGGTGCTGCAGCAGGAGGGCGTAGAGCAGCTTGTGATGCGTAAGGATGTGCATGAGAAGTGTCTTGTGTTGTACCCTCAGACAGTGTGGAACGAGCAGATGGATGCCTTGAGACAGCGCTTGAACCGTTGGAACAGACAGCAGCAACAGATATTCCGTCATTATGTAAGCGATGTTGAAACTCTGTCACTCGACGGAAATGGTCGTTTCCTCATATCACGCCGCTATCAGGAGATGGCAGGCATAGAGCAGACAGTACGTTTTATTGGCGTTGGCGATACGATAGAGATATGGGCTGACGCGGAGTATAGTAAGTTTGCTGAGCAGAAAGATGATTTCGCTAACGCATTGGAGCAAATGATGTCAGATGTGTGAACCAGCCTATCACATACCCGTGCTGCTTGATGAGAGCGTAAATGGCTTGAACATTAAGCCTTCGGGGATTTATGTGGACGTAACATTCGGAGGCGGCGGGCACAGTAAGGAGATACTTTCAAGGCTGAATGGCAAAGGGCGTTTGTTCTCTTTTGACCAGGACGCAGATGCGGAGAAAAATATAGAGGCAAGCGAAGGGTTCACCTTTGTACGTTCAAACTTCAGATACCTGAAGAACTGGATGCGTTACTATGGCGTTGAAAAGATTGACGGATTACTTGCCGACCTGGGCGTTTCGAGCCATCATTTCGATGATGAGAGCCGAGGTTTTTCGTTTAGGTTTGATGCTCCGCTCGATATGAGGATGAACAAGCGTGCAGGCAAGACTGCCGCAGATGTGGTAAACGAATATGATGAAGAAAGACTTGCAGACATCTTCTTTCTCTACGGAGAAATGAAAAACTCAAGGAAGATAGCTTCAATGCTCGTAAGGGCACGTCAGAACAAACCTATACAAACTACGCTGGACCTTATAACAGCCGTGAGAGGACAGCAGACACCCACTAATACCATGGCTGAAAGCCGTGAGAAAAAAGACATGGCAAAACTGTTTCAGGCGCTTCGCATAGAGGTGAATCATGAAATGGATGCTCTAAAAGAGATGCTTTTGTCGGCAACCGAATTGTTGAAACCAGGCGGTCGCCTCAGCGTTATAACATATCACAGTCTCGAAGACCGTATGGTGAAGAACGTGATGAAAACGGGTAATGCCGAGGGCAAGCGAGTGCAAGACTTCTATGGAAAGGTAGAGACACCATACAGGCTTGTAAACAACAAGGTGATAGTGGCATCAGCCGACGAACAACAGAAAAACCCGCGCTCACGTAGCGCAAAACTCCGAATAGCGGAAAAACTCTAAGAATGAAAGAAGATAAGGACATAAACGAGCAGGAAGAGTTGAATGAAGTTCGACTCGAGGCTACTGAGGTTCCCGAAGAAGGTGATGCCAAGCCAAAATCTGCTGGTGGCGTACTGGGGCATAAGACCATTGAGGATGTTATCCAGCGTGAGGCTAAAGAGGAGCAGGATACATCCTCACCATTCTCCATCTCAAAGACGTTAGGCGGTGTGATAATAGCCAAAGCCGTCCAGAGACAGATGGGACTGGTGCTGCTCATTAGTGCGTTCCTTATTATATATATAAGCAACCGTTACGTGTGTCAGAAAAAGATGGTTGAGATAGACCGTCTGGAAAAGAGCCTTGAGGCGGCACGCTACAAAGCGACGGTATGCACCAGTATTCTGACAGAGAAGAGCAGAGAGAGTAACATCATGGAACTGCTCTATAACTACGGCGACAGCACTCTCGCAATACCACAAGATCCTCCATACTTAATAAGAATAGAAGAATAAATGAGTACCTTCGAATATAATAAATCAATGCTTCGTTATTCGATCATCAGTGTAGTGATGACCGTAATAGCCTTGTCTGTGTTGGCAAAAGGCTTTTATATCATGACGGTGCAGCGTTCTTATTGGAATGAGGTAAACTCATTGATGAAGTTTGACAGTATCGAGGTGGCTCCTATGAGAGGCAACATCCTCAGTGCGGGAGGACAGCAGATGGCTTGCAATCTGCCCGAATACCGTATGTATATGGACTTTGTGGCACTTAAGGAGGGCAAGGCAGATACCCTGTGGCATGATTCGTTAGGTAACGATACAAAGACGCTGAATGAACTGTGTATGGGATTGCACAAACTGTTTCCCGAGCAGACCGCAGAAGAGTTTAAGGAGCACCTGAAAGCAGGATACGCAAAGGACAGCCGTTACTGGCCAGTGGTTAAGAAACGTGTGACCTACACCATGTATAACGAGGTGAAAAAACTGCCTATATTCCGTCTGCGTCCTGGTATCGGAGGCTTTACCGCACAGAAGTTTATGGTGCGCAATCGTCCTTACGGCTCACTCGCATCAAGTATCGTAGGCGACACATATAAAGAGAAGGGCGTGGCTTATTCAGGACTCGAGTTGGCTTATGACTCCATACTGAAGGGCCGTCCAGGTTTCAAGCACCGTCGTAAGGTGCTTAACGGATGGGTTGACATGCTTGATTCTGCTGCTGTTAACGGTGACGATATCGTGACCACTATCGACGTAGGAATACAAGACCTGGCAGAGCGTTCGCTCATTAAGGAACTCAAGAAGGTTGGCGGATACACGGGCGTTGCCATCGTAATGGAGGTTGCTACAGGCGACATCAAGGCAATGGTAAACATGGACCGCGACCCTGAAACAGGCGAATACAAAGAAGGTCGTAACCACGCCATAGCCGACTGGTTGGAGCCGGGTTCGGTGTTCAAGACTGCAAGTTTCATGGTAGGTCTTGACGACGGTGTGATAGACACCACTATGACAGTGGATACGGGATGCGGTATTCGTGATATGTATGGCGCAAAGATGCGTGACCACAACTGGCACAGAGGCGGCTATGGTCTCATCACGGTGCCAAAGGTGTTGCAGGTCAGCTCAAACATTGGTGTAAGTGCATTGATAGATAAGTATTATCACAACAATCCGGAGAAGTTCGTGCGAGGACTTCACAGGGTGGGCATAGCAGAGAACCTGCATCTGCCTTTCCCAGAATACATGCCGCCGAGAGTGCGTATGCCAAAGAAAGACAAGACAGGTAGGCACTATGCCAACTGGAGTAACACGGCATTGCCATGGATGAGTATCGGTTATGAGACCAACGTGCCTCCTATTTCTGTCTGTACGTTCTACAACGCTATTGCCAATAACGGCAAGATGGTGCGTCCGAGGTTCGTAAAGAGTGTAGAACGCAATGGTGAGGTTATTCAGGAGTTCCCTGTGGAAGTGCTGAAAGAACACATCTGTGGTGATAAGGCATTGCATGAGATTCAGACCATCCTGCGTCAGGTAGTAAGCATTGGTCTGGGTAAGACGGCTGGCTCAAAACATTTTGAGGTGTCAGGCAAGACAGGTACGGCGCAGAAGGCATCAGGTGGTGGCTATAAGAACGGTACTGTTAACTACCTCCTCTCATTCTGCGGTTATTTCCCATCAAACGCACCAGAATACACCTGTATCGTTTGTATTCACAAGGCTGGTCTGCCAGCTTCGGGCGGTCTGATGAGCGGACAGGTGTTCCACGACATTGCAGAGGGTATCATGGCAAAGCGTGTGAAGTATGATGCTAAGGGTGCAGGCGACTCAACATCAGTTAAGATGCCAGATGTAAAGGCTGGAAACATACTCGCAGCCGACTATGTGCTCTCGCGCTTAGGCATTAAGACCGAAGGCGGTTGGCACGGCAGTTATGCGGAAGGCAACCCGGTGTGGGGCAGAATGAATCGTACAGACAACAAAGAGATAGTAGAGCGTACTCCACAGGTGGCAAAAGACAAGATGCCAGACGTGACGGGTATGGGAGCCCGTGATGCGGTGTATCTGGTGGAGAGTCGTGGCGCGAAGGTAATAATCCACGGTTGTGGTAAGGTGAAGTCGCAGAGCAAACCCGTAGGCGCGGCTATAGTACGTGGTGAGAAGGTTACGCTCGAACTGGGCAGTTAAGACATAAACGAAATAAAGAGTTACGTAGAAAAGAGTAAATAGTATGAAACTAAAGGACCTGCTGACAAAGATCAAGCCTGTTGAGATTATCGGTAATGCCGATATAGATATTACGGGCATCAATATTGACTCGCGTAAGATAGAGTCTGGTCATCTGTTTGTTGCTATGCGCGGCACACAGGTTGACGGCCATCAGTTTATTCCAAAGGCAATAGAGAAAGGTGCTGCTGCTGTACTCTGTGAGGAAATAGCCGAGCCGGTAGAGGGCATTACTTATGTTAAGGTTGCCGACTGTGAAGACAGTGTTGGTCCTGTTGCCACTACTTTCTATGGCGACCCAACGTCAAAACTGAAGCTTGTTGGTGTTACGGGTACTAATGGTAAGACCACCATTGCCACCTTGCTGTATAATATGTTCCGCAAGATGGGACACAAGTGCGGGCTCCTTTCTACCGTCTGCAACTATGTGGATGACGAGGCTTATCCAACGGACCACACCACTCCTGACCCAATAGAACTCAACATGCTTCTTGCCAAGATGGTTGAGGCAGGATGTGACTATGCTTTCATGGAGTGCTCAAGTCATGCAATAGCCCAGAAGCGTATTGGCGGACTCGTCTTTGCTGGAGGTCTGTTCACCAATCTTACTCGTGACCATCTGGACTATCACAAGACATTCGAGAACTATCGTGACGCTAAGAAGAAGTTCTTTGACGACCTGCCAAAGGGAGCATTCGCTATTACCAATGCCGACGACAAGAATGGTATGGTGATGGTGCAGAATACCAAGGCAACCGTGAAGACCTATTCTACACGTACTATGGCAGACTTTACAGCCCATATCATAGAGTGTCATTTCGAAGGCATGTATCTTGAGATGGACGGTCATGAGGTAGGCGTGCAGTTTATAGGCAAGTTCAATGTCAGCAATCTTCTCGCTGTGTATGGTGCAGCTCGTATGCTTGGCAAGAATTCAGAGGAAATCCTTGTTGTCTTGAGTACGCTGAAGAGTGTTTCAGGACGTTTGGAACCTATACAGTCTCCAGAGGGATTCACAGCTGTCGTTGACTATGCTCATACGCCAGACGCACTTGAGAATGTGCTCAATGCCATACATGAGGTGCTTGATGGTAAGGAAGGCAAGATAATCACTGTGTGTGGAGCAGGAGGCAACCGTGATAAGGGTAAGCGTCCGCTCATGGCACAAGAGGCTGTTAAGCAGAGCAACAAGGTGATAATCACCAGTGATAATCCTCGTTTCGAAGAGCCACAGGACATTATCAACGATATGCTTGCAGGTTTGACACCTCAGCAGATGAAGAAAGTGGTGAGCATCGTTGACCGTAGAGAGGCTATCAAAACAGCCTGTATGCTTGCGCAAAAGGGTGATGTGATACTCATAGCAGGAAAGGGACACGAAGACTATCAGGACGTGAAGGGCGTGAAGCACCACTTCGACGACCGTGAGGAATGTCGCAAGGCATTTGGCTTGATATAATGTCGTTATGTCGTAACATCGAAATATCGTAATAGAAGAATAATATGTTATATTACCTCTTTAGATTCTTAGAGCAGTGGCATATTCCAGGTTCAGGAATGTGGAGCTACATTTCGTTCCGTTCATTGCTGGCGCTGGTACTTTCGCTCGTTATCTCAGTGTGGTTTGGTGAGTATTTCATTAAGTGGATGCGCTCCAATGGTGGTACGGAGACCCAGCGCGACCGCACCATAGACCCATACGGACAAATGAAACTGGGTGTACCTACTATGGGTGGCATCATCATCATTGTGGCTACTGTAGTACCTTGTCTGCTCTTTGGACGTCTCAGAAATATCTATATGTTACTTATGATAGTCACCACCTTGTGGCTTGGTGCCATAGGTTTTGCTGACGACTATATAAAGCTCAAGGTTTCAAAAGACGGATTGCATCCCAAGTACAAACTTTTAGGTCAGGCTCTGTTAGGTTTGATTATTGGTCTCACACTCTGGCTGAGTCCTGATGCCGTTATACGTGAGAATGTATCAAAGCAGGAAACCCTGAATGGCAAACAGACAACAGAGGTGGTTATACACAAGAGTGAACCAGTGAAGTCCACCACTACGACTATTCCTTTTGTTAAGAACAACAACCTTAACTATTCAGACACCTTCTTCTCATGGTTAGGTGAACATAAGTCGGCAGGCGGATGGGCGTTCTTCGTCCTGCTCACCACATTCCTTGTTATGGCAGTAAGTAACGGTTCAAATCTCAATGATGGTATGGACGGCATGTGTGCAGGCAATAGTGCAGTGATATGCGTAGCCTTAGGTATCTTGGCTTACGTCTCCAGTCATATAGGCTATGCGGCATATTTCAATATAATGTATATACCGCAGTCTGAGGAACTGGTGATATTCCTGAGTGCCTTTATCGGTGCCTTGATAGGTTTCCTCTGGTATAATGCTTATCCTGCACAGGTGTTCATGGGTGATACGGGCTCGCTTGCTATTGGCGGTATAATAGCCGTAGTAGCCATTATAATACATAAGGAACTGCTTATACCGATTCTTTGCTTCGTATTCCTTTGCGAGAGCATATCAGTATTGTTGCAGGTTAACGTAGCTAAGTTTGGTAATAAGCGCGGACAGAAACTTCGTGTCTTCAAGCGCGCACCAATCCACGATGCCTTTCGCATACAGCCAGGTCAGCTTGGTGACGACCTGAAGATACTCATCAAGCGTCCGCGCGGTTGTTGGTTTGAGTCAAAGATTACCACCCGTTTCTGGATTATCACCATCGGTATGGCGGCACTGGCAATCATCACACTGAAGATAAGATAATAAATAGGAGAGATAGGATATGAAAAAACTTGTGATACTTGGAGCAGGCGAGAGTGGAGTGGGCACAGCGATGCTCGCTAAACAACAGGGCTATGATGTCTTTGTTTCTGATATGGGAAGCATCAAACCTCGATACAAGAAAAAGCTCGAAGAGTGTGGCGTGCGTTGGGAAGAAGGACAACATACAGAGAAGGAGATACTCTCTGCTACTGAGGTGGTGAAGAGTCCTGGCATACCCGATACCGCTCCAATAGTGAAGGCTCTTATTGCCAAGGGTACTCCAATACTTGCCGAACTGGAGTTTGCCAAGCGCTATAGCAAGGGCAAGACCATCTGTATTACAGGTTCTAACGGCAAGACAACCACCACATCACTCATCTATTATATAATGAAGAAGTGGGGCGTTGACGTAGGACTTGCTGGCAATATAGGCAAGAGCTACGCTATGCAGGTGGCTACCAAGGATCGTGACTGGTATGTGTTGGAAATTAGTTCTTTCCAGCTCGACAATATGTTTACATTCCATGCTGATGTGGCTGTATTGATGAACATTACTCCAGACCATCTTGACCGTTATGATTTCAACATGCAGAACTATGTTGACTCAAAGATGCGAATAATCCAGAACCAGACTCCGAAGGATTCTTTCATATACTGGGTTGAAGACGAATATATAGACAAGGAATTGCAGAAGCGTCTCGATGGTTATGCTCCGAAACCTACACCATCAAGTCGTCCTGCTGTAATGGGTAATCCGTCGCTTGTTCCTTTCTCTGACAAGGAAATAGATCCAAACAGTGATTTCCCTCTGCCAGGCAAGCATAACCAGCGTAACATGATGGCTGCTTGTGCAGCTGTACGAGCTGCAATGGCAAAGATGGACCTCACTATGGGTCAGCAATGTAAGATGGAGGACATTCTTACACAGTGCTTGAAAGATTTCCCAGGTGTGGAGCATCGTCTTGAAAAGGTGATAGAGAAGGACGGCATACTCTGGATAAACGACTCGAAGGCAACCAACGTCGATGCCTGTCATGTGGCTCTGGAGGCTATGTCACGTCCTACTGTACTTATAGTAGGCGGCAAGGACAAGGGCAACGACTACAACGATATAAAGGCTCTGGTAAAGGAGAAGTGTTGCGCATTGGTTTACATGGGAGTGGATAATGCCAAACTCCATGCAGCATTTGACGACCTCGGACTGCCCGTTGCCGATACTCACTCAATGAAAGAATGTGTTGAGGCTTGCCGTAAGTTGGCAAAAAAAGGCGACGTAGTGCTCCTTTCACCATGCTGTGCTTCATTCGATTTGTTTAAGAACATGGAAGACCGTGGTGAACAATTCAAGACACTTGCAAAAGAATAAAACAAAATAGATGGACAGCTTTAAGCAACTGCAAAACATATTCAAGGGCGACCGCATTATATGGATAATATTCTTCCTGCTATGCATCATAAGTGTGCTGGAGGTGTATTCTTCATCATCCATTCTTGGCTATAAGTCAGGAAACTATTGGTTTGCGGCTTTCTATCATACCCTGCTCCTCGGTTTCGGACTCGTAGCAATGGTCTGCGTACTCAATGTTCCGTGCCGTTACTTTAAGGTTATGACACCTATCATGGTGCCCTTCTCTATACTGTTGCTTATACTTGTTTATCTCATAGGTTCAAAAGAGAACGATGCTGCACGTTGGATTAAACTCTTCGGCATCATTCCGTTGCAGCCATCTGAGATAGCCAAAGGCACGATGGTGCTCGCTACTGCCCATATTCTCAGTCAGCTTCAGACGCCTAATGGTGCTCATCCTAAGGCTTTCAAATATGTTATGCTTACATCAGGAGTGCTCATTGCGCTTGTTCTTCCCGAGAACTTCTCTACGGCAGCATTGATGGGAGTGGTGGTATTCCTTATGATGATTATAGGCAGAGTACCTCTCAAGCAGTTGGGGTACCTCTGTTCTGCTGTTGCCATCATAGGCGTTGTGGCAATAATGCTCGTATGGGCAGTGGGTAAGTCTAAGACGGAACTGGACGGAGCACTGCCGGCTGAGAAACAGATGACAGAAATGGTTGACAAGCAGCAAAGCGTTGATGAGGCTCAGCCACAGAAGGAGGAAAAGGCAGAGCCCGTAAAACGTGGTGGTGTGCTTCACCGTCTCGATCTTTGGAAGCAGCGTATTGATGACTTCATGAACAAGAAAGAGGTTCCGCCACATGAATACGACCTCGACAAGAACGGTCAGGTGGGACATGCCAATATAGCTATTGCGTCAAGTCACTTCACAGGCGTTGGACCAGGTAACTCCGTACAGCGTGATTTCCTCCCACTTGCCTTCTCTGACTTTATCTATGCCATAATCTTCGAGGAGTTGGGATGGTTTGGTGCAGCCTTCGTAGCATTGCTCTATATCTCACTTCTCTTCAGAACGGGCTATATAGCACGACGTTGCCAGAACACCTTCCCTGCCTATCTTGCTATGGGATTGGCTATACTCATTGTGGTGCAGGCTATGTTTAATATGTGTGTGGCTGTTGGACTTGCCCCTGTTACGGGACAGCCGTTGCCTCTTATCAGTAAGGGCGGTACATCGTCCATCATCAACTGTATATACATAGGCGTAATACTCAGTATCAGCCGTACGGCTAAGAAACGTGAAGAAACCGCATATAACTAACTAACGACATTATATATTATGACTGAACCAAGAATCATCATCAGTGGCGGCGGTACGGGAGGTCACATCTTCCCAGCCGTAAGTATAGCCAATGCTGTTAAGGCAAAATGTCCCGATGCCAAGATACTCTTTATTGGAGCCGAAGGACGTATGGAGATGACCCGTGTGCCTGAGGCAGGATACGAGATAAAAGGGTTGCCTGTGCGTGGTTTGATACGTCCGCTGTGGAGCCCTAAGAATATCGGTGTGATGATTGATTTCTTCCTCAGTCGCCATAAAGTAAAGAGAATAATCAAAAGTTTTAAGCCACAGGTGGCAGTAGGCGTAGGTGGGTACGCCTCTGCCCCTACGCTTAATGCTGCAGCAGCTATGGGCATACCTTGCCTTATTCAGGAACAGAACTCATACGCTGGTGTCACCAACCGTTCTCTTGCTAAGAAGGCTGCCAAGATATGTGTGGCATACGATGAAATGGAGCGTTTCTTTCCAGCCGACCGTATCATAAAGACTGGCAACCCTGTTCGTCAGGCACTGCTTGCCAACACCATGACTAAGGCTGAGGCAAGAGAGGCTATGGGTTTGCAAAAGGACTTGCCTACGATACTTGTCATAGGTGGTTCGTTAGGTGCTCGCACCATCAACAACTCTATTGCTGCAGGTATTCAGAGATTTGAACAGGCAGGCATACAAGTGGTGTGGCAGACGGGTAAGTTCTATGCAGAAGAATGTGAGCGCAAGGCTAAGGAAGCTAACGCCAAGATAGTACGTCCTCAGGCTTTTATCTCTGATATGGCAACGGCATACAAGGCTGCCGACATAGTGATAAGTCGTGCTGGTGCTTCAAGTATCAGCGAACTCTGTTTGCTTGGCAAGGCATCAATACTTGTACCATCGCCTAATGTGGCTGAAGACCACCAGACGAAGAATGCCCGTGCACTCTCCGATAAGGGTGCTGCAGTGTTTGTACCAGACAACCAGGCTGAGCGCACTCTCGTTGAGGAAGCTGTGGCACTGGTGTCTAATGCTACTGCGATAGAGAAGTTAGAACAAGAGGTAAAAAAACTTGCTCTTCCTGATAGCGCAGATATCATTGCCGATGAAGTGCTTAAACTGGTAAAAAACTCTTGAACCTTTGAACCTTTGAACTTTTCAACTATATGAAGTCAGTATATTTTGTTGGTGCAGGTGGCATAGGAATGAGTGCCATAGCCCGTTATTTCTTACGTCAGGGCAAGGTAGTTGCTGGATATGACAAGACCCCCTCAAAGCTCACAGAAGCTTTGGAGAAAGAGGGTATGTTGATACATTACGACGAGGATGTGGAGAAAATTCCTCAGGCTTGTCGTGATCCGAAGGATACACTCGTAATCTATACCCCCGCCATCCCTGCCGAACACAAGGAGTTGCAATTCTTCCGCAACGGAGGTTTTGATATCCAGAAACGTGCCCAGGTGCTGGGTACTCTCACTAAGGAGCATAAGGGACTCTGTGTGGCTGGTACTCACGGCAAGACCACTACCTCCACCATGTGTGCACACATCATGCACCAGTCTTCTAAGGATTGTAATGCTTTCCTTGGTGGCATCTCTAAGAACTATGGCACCAACTACATATTGAGTGATGATTCTGACTATGTAGTGATTGAGGCTGACGAGTTCGACCGCAGTTTCCACTGGCTTCGTCCTTGGATGACGGTTATCACCAGTTCCGACCCCGACCACCTCGATATCTATGGCACCAAGGAGGCTTATCTTGAGTCTTTCCGCCATTATACCACACTCATACAGCCAGGTGGTGCACTCATCATCCATACTGGTTTGGAGATGAAACCCGATGTGGCTGAGGGCGTTCGCACTTACACCTACGGCATCGACGGTGGCGACTTCCATGCTGAGAATATCAAGATTGAGAAGGGCGAGATAACATTCGATTTCATTTCACCAATAGAGAATGTTAAAGGTGTGCGTCTGGGGCAGCCAGTACCTATCAATATAGATAACGGAATCGGTGCTATGGCAATGGCACAGTTGAATGGTTGCACAGCCGACGAACTTCGTAAGGGTATGGAAACCTATGCAGGTGTTGACCGTCGTTTCGATTTCTCTCTGCGCACAGAGAAGCATGTGGTGCTCTCTGACTATGCTCACCATCCTAAGGAGATATACCAGAGTGCTAAGAGCATGAAGCAGGTGTATCACGACCGTCATATCACTGCCATCTTCCAGCCTCACCTCTATACTCGCACCCGTGATTTCTACAAGGATTTTGCCGATGCTCTGTCACAGCTCGATGAGGTGATACTCTGCGATATCTACCCTGCCCGTGAACAGCCTATTCCTGGCGTCACCTCGCAGTTGATATACGACCGTCTCGCACCAGGTGTCGAGAAGTCTATGATAAAGAAGGATGAGGTTCTCGACCTCGTTCGCAAGCGTGATTTCGATGTGCTCATCATCTTGGGCGCAGGCGATTTGGATAATTATGTACCTGAAATAACGAAGATCATTGAGTCTAAACATTAACTGGAAAAGAACGTTGCTCGTGGCATTCGATTTGGTAATAGCCTGTTACCTCTTCATGGCCATCACCTCGTGGAACAAACCCACCGAGAAGGCAACGCTGTGCACTAAGGTCGTCATCAACATTGCCGACGACAACGTCAATGGATTCCTCAATTCTGAAGAGGTGAAGACCCTGCTCATGAAGAAGGGTGTGTATCCGCTCAAGCAGCGCATTGCCGACATCAATCCACGTAAGGTGGAGGGGCAGTTGGTGGGTATGCCTTTCGTCAAGACTGCCCAGTGTTACATCTCTACTGAGGGACATGTCTTCATTACCGTTACTCAGAATGTGCCTATCGCTCGTGTTAAGAGTGCAAAGGGTGAGGACTATTACGTTGATGCCAATGGCGGCGTGATGCCTAACTCGCAATATACCAGCGACATGATTATTGTTACGGGCAATGTGAGTCGCAACTATGCCAACCACTATCTTGCTCCACTTGCACAGACCATTATGGATGATGACCTCTGGCGCAACCAGATAGAGCAGATAAACATTCTGCCTGACTATTCCGTAGAACTCGTGCCTCGTGTTGGCGACCATATCATCAACATAGGCGAACTGCCTTCTGCTAATACCGATGCAGCACGCAATACGCGCATTAGGGAGTATGTTGAAAAACAACTTCAGCGACTGGAGTCATTCTATCGTTTCGGACTCGTTCATGCAGGTTGGAACAAATATGAATATATCTCACTCGAATATACCAATCAGATAGTGTGCCGTAAAAGAGAATAAAACATTCTTAAAAATCGTTACACATTATTTATATAACGCCTCTTTTTTTGTAAATTTGCATTATTTAGAAAACTACCCACTGTAATAATACTATATATAACTTATGCCAGCAAAGAATTTTATCGTAGCCATCGAACTTGGCTCAACAAAGATTAAGGGTATCGCAGGTCAGAAGAAGTCTGACGGGCGAATCGATGTGCTTGCCGTAGTTACCGAAGACGCCACCCAGTGTATCAGAAAGGGCGTGGTGTATAACATCGACAAGACAGTACAGTGTATCACTAATATCATTCAGCGTTTGCGCACGCAGCTGAAGTCGGGCATTAAGCATGTGTATATTGGAGTGGGTGGCCAGTCAATACACTCTGACCTCAACACTATCACTAAGGAACTGGGCGATGAGATGCCTGTTACCCAGCAGCTCATTGTTGACATGATGGATCAGAACCGTTCTATGGAGTATCCTGAGCAGGAGATTCTTGACGTAGAGGTGCAGGAGTATCGTGCTGACAATCTGCTGCAGACAGAGCCTGTAGGAATACAGTGCCAGCGTCTTGACGGTAATTTCCTTAATATCCTTCAGAGCAAGCGTCATTATCAGAAACTCAACACTTGTTTTGAGATAGCAGGCGTAAAGATTGCTGAGCTCTATCTTGCTCCGTTTGCTTTGGCTGATGCTGTGCTCACACCAGTTGAGAAGCGTAGCGGTTGTGTGCTCGTTGACCTTGGTGCCGACACCACCACCGTTATGGTGTTCCATAAGAATATCATTCGTCATCTTGCTGTTATACCTCTTGGTGGCAACAATATCACTAAGGATATCTGCTCTCTTCAGGTTGAGGAATCAGAGGCTGAGAAACTGAAGCTGCATTATGCTTCAGCCTACACCGAGCCTGCTGACATCGACCCAACACTGAAGTACGACCTCGACTACGAACGTAAGGTGGAGAGTTCTCGCTTTATCGACATCGTTGAGGCTCGTGTTCAGGAGATTATCGCTAACGTGTGGAATCAGGTTTCACAGGAGTATCAGGACAAGCTGCTTGGTGGCATCGTTCTCACTGGTGGTGGTTCTAATCTCAAGAATATTGACCTCGCCTTCACTAAGCAGACAGGTGTCGAGAAGGTGCGCATAGCTAAGTTCGTAACCTATACCATCAGTTCGTCTAATCCTTCTATCACAGCTCACGACGGCACCATGAATACCGTCCTCGGACTTCTTGCCAAGGGTGACCAGAACTGTTGGATGCCTGAGGAGCAGAAACCTCATAATCTCTTTGCCGAGAATGGTGAGTCTGTTGCTCCTGGCGTAGCACCAGCAGGTGGTGTATTGCAGCCTGAGGTTGCACCAGGTGCATCACAGCAGACTATCGTTCCTCGTGACCCTAACACCCTGCCTCCAGGTGCTGTGCAGTCTATGGCTGAGATTGAGGCTGCCAAGTCTCTTGCTGCTGCTAAGGCTGAGCTTGAGGCTGAGAAGCAGCGTCTTGAAGAGGAGGAGCGCAAGCGTCAGGAGGCTGAGGAGAAGAAGAAGTCAGGCTTCGGCTCAAAGGTTATCAAGTGGCTTTCATCATTCACTGATGAGGAATAATAATAGTCTTTTAACCCATAAATCACTTTCGCAACAATGTTAGATATAGATAACAACAATATACTTGATTTCGGTCAGACCGCAGTTGAAGAGAAGAGTATTATTAAGGTCATCGGTGTAGGTGGTGGCGGTGGCAATGCTGTCAACCACATGTATCGTGAGGGCATTCACGATGTGTCTTTCGTGCTTTGCAATACTGATGCTCAGGCACTCAACGATTCGCCTGTCCCTGTTCATCTTCAGCTTGGTAGTGAGGGACTCGGTGCTGGCAATCGCCCTGAGAAGGCTCGTGAGGCTGCAGAGGAGAGCATTGAGGACGTTCGTCACATGCTCGACGATGGCACTAAGATGACGTTCATCACAGCAGGCATGGGTGGTGGCACAGGCACTGGTGCTGCTCCTGTCATAGCTCGTGAGTCTAAGGCTATGGATATCCTCACCGTGGGTATCGTGACTATACCGTTTAAGTTTGAGGGTTCAAAGAAGATTACCCAGGCACTCGATGGTGTTGAGGAGATGGCTAAGAATGTTGATGCCCTCCTCGTTATCAACAACGAGCGTCTGCGCCAGATATATTCCGACCTCTCTGTCAACGAGGCGTTTGCCAAGGCTGACGACACCCTCTCTGTGGCTGCTAAGTCTATTGCCGAGATTATCACCGTACATGGTAAGATTAACCTCGACTTCAACGATGTTAAGACAGTCCTCAAAGATGGTGGTGTGGCTATCATGTCAACAGGTTATGGCGAGGGCGACGGACGTGTTAAGCAGGCTATTGACGATGCCCTCAACTCTCCGTTGCTCAATGATAACGACGTCTTCAATTCTAAGAAGATTCTCCTTTCATTCACCCATTCTGACGATGTCAACCATAAGGGACTCATGATGGATGAGATGAATGAAATCAACGACTTCATGGAGAAGTTCTCTAACTTCGAGCTCAAGTGGGGTATAGCTAACGACCCTACACTGGGCGATAAGGTTAAGGTGACCATCCTTGCTACTGGCTTCGGACTGGCTGACATCGACGAGGCACTTGCTGAGCGTCAGCAGAAGCGCACCGCCGAGGATATGGCTCGTCTGGCTGAGAAGGAAGAGCGTGAGCGCCTCGAGCGTGAGCGTATGGAGCGCTACTACGGTACTGACGGCAGCAACCGTCCTGCTAAGCGTCGTGCTAACTGTTTCCTCTTCAAGGCTGAGGACCTTGACAACGAAGACCTCATCCTTGCCGTAGAGAATAACACCACTTTCGGACGCACACGTCAGCAGCTCGAGAACCTCAACCATCTCTCTGTCTCTGCACGCAAGTCTGCCTCTGCTGAGGCACCATCCTCTTCACCTGCCAGCCCTTCTGCACCTACTGAGGGTGTTATAAGTTTTGCATAGTGAACTGGCAGACTCTGATAAGCAACAAGCGACTCGGACAGGAGTTGCGCCACACGGAGCGTCATGACGACCGCTCTGAGTTTAAGCGTGACTACGACCGCTTGATATTCTCAGCTCCTTTCCGTCGATTACAGAATAAGACTCAGGTATTTCCTTTACCTGGGTCTATCTTCGTTCATAACCGTCTTACCCATTCCCTCGAGGTGGCAAGCGTAGGCATGTCGCTGGGCAACGATGTGGCTCGCGATGTCATACGTCGTAACCCCGAGTTGGCTGGCACGCTGGTCGAGGAACTCGGCACCATAGTGTCCAGTGCCTGTCTGGCTCACGATTTGGGTAATCCTCCCTTCGGCCATTCAGGCGAGAAAGCCATCCAGACCTTCTTCTCTGAGGGCGCAGGCACTGATTTGAGGGGCAGACTGCCTGATGATGTATGGAACGACCTCATCCATTTTGAGGGCAATGCCAATGCCTTCCGCATCCTTACCCACCGTTTCAGTGGCAGACGCGAAGGTGGCTTTGCTATGACCTATTCCACCCTTGCCTCCATTGTCAAGTATCCCTACTCATCCTCTTGCATAGAGCAGGTAGGCAAGGAGAAATTCGGTTTCTTTACCTCTGAGGCAGCCACCTATCAGAAGATAGCCAACGAGCTTGGCATCCCTCCAGCAAGTGACATTCTCCCAGGGGATGGGGGTAGGCTTTGTTACGTCCGCCATCCGCTGGTTTACCTTGTTGAGGCAGCCGACGATATCTGTTACGAGATAATGGATATTGAGGATGCCCACAAACTCCGCATACTCTCCTTTGAGAAAACACGCGACCTCTTGCTTGCCTTCTTCGACGATGATGTGAAGCAGGAGATACTCGAGCGCATAGAGAAAGAGCGCATCACCGACGAGAATGAGCAGGTGGTCTATATGCGTGCCAGTGTCATCGGCAAACTCGAGAATGAGTGCGTCGATGCCTTCCTTGCCAATGAGGAGGCTATCATGCAGGGCACCTTCCAGGGCTCGCTCATCAAGCATATCAGAGAGCGCCAGCGCAATGCTTACAAGCGTTGCGTCGAGGTGGCATACGGCAAGATTTACCACTCCAAGCCAGTGCTCGACATCGAACTCGGTGGTTACCACATTATGGAAACCGTTATGCACCGCATGATGGAGGCAATAGTCAATCCTGACCGTTTCTATTCTCAGCAGCTCCTGCGTCGTGTCAGCAGCCAGTATGAAATCAATGCCCCTGACCTTCCCACTCGCGTCATGGCAGTCATCGACTTCATCTCAGGCATGACCGATGTCTTCGCCCTCGATTTCTACCAGAAGATTAACGGCACCTCGCTACCTATTGTCTAATTCCTAATTAAACAAGAGGAATGGCTTAAGGCGGGCAAGCTGCTCTGGGGTGAATGAAGGCAGGTTAGAAATATCATTTACGGAACGTATGTTTCCATTCAGGCGACGGTATCTTAGGATGTCCGTCGCTTGTGTGTAATTGATCAGGGGATGCGCCTTGAGCTGCTGCAATGATGATTGGTTGATGTGTATCTTCGCAAAATTCTGCGAAGCAGTCATATAGGTAAGAGCCGTCTCAGGAAAATTGCGTATGGAGAGCAGTTCCTCTGGCGACACGAAAGCCTGACGACGCTGGCGCAGCTCCACTATTCTACGGGCAAAATAAGAGCCGATGCCTGGGATACGCTTCAGTTCGGTAGTGTCAGCGGTGTTGATATCTACAAACTCCCCTTGGGTGAGTTTGTTAACGTTCCCGTTCCCGTTAACGTTATCGTAGCCCGTAGGGCGTATCGTAGGCGCTTGCGCCGTATCGTAGGAGCTGAAGGCTCCGTATCGTAGCGAGCTTGCTCGCGTATCGTTATCGTTCCCGTTCCCGTTCCCGTTATCGTTAAAATAATCCCTCGCCATCGCTTCGGGTTTTATTCTGATGTAAGGCTCGAGACGACGGTACTGCTCGAGGGTCAAGCCATAGAGCATGGCGAAATCTTCCTTCTGGCGATACCTGCCCCCCTTCGCGCGATACTTATATATATTGCGCACCTGCCAGGGGCGCAGACCTAAGCGCAGCAGCTGGGTGCTGTCAGCCGTATTGGGGTCAAAATAAAAGAGCTCGCCCGTAGCATCCTGTTTCTGGGCATAATACTGTGGCTTCTGCTGAACAGACTGGTGGCGATTCTTTGCAAGTCCAGAGCGGAGCTGAGAGGGCAGCGTAGAGGCATCCTCCCTTTCCCCCAACAAGGGAAAAGTTACCACTACCACCACAACAATAAGTATCAACAGTAATATGGCGTTGCGGTCTGTCTTGCGGAAAGAAATCATTTTTTGAACCCTTGAACTCTTGAACCAGCGCTTTAGCGCGTTTGAACCCTTTAACTCTCTTGAACTTTTTTTGAACTAGCGCTTTAGCGCGACTTGAACTCTCTTGAACTTTTTTTGAACCAGCGCTTTAGCGCGTTTGAACTCTTGAACCCTTGAACCGTTACTTCAGTAACTCCAGATAAATCTCTATCGCCTTCCTTATCTCCGAAACGCAGATGAATTCATCAGCTGAGTGTGAACGGCTGCTCTCGCCAGGACCTAACTTGAAGCTTGGGAAGCGCATCAGCGCCTGGTCAGAGAGGGTAGGGGAACCAAACGGCTCCAACCCTAATTCGCTGAACTTCTTACGGAACCCGTCAATGTAGGCGCTTGCGCCGTTTCGTAGTGAACTCTGTTCACGTTTCGTAGCGCAGTCCCCCTTTAAGGGGGATTTAGAGGGTCTGTTATACAACGAACTGCTATGCAGATGAAACGAGCGCGCCTTGATGTCGCTCTTCAGCTTTGTCTTCAGAAATTCAAATACCTCTTCGTTGGTGTACAGTTCGTTGGTGCGCACATCGATGGTGAACCTGCACTCGTCAGGCACCACGTTATGCTGCGTGCCGCTGTTCACTATGGTGCACTGCATCTTCGTAGGTCCTAAGAGAGGTGACACCCTCTCAAACTTATAGTCGCGTATGAACATCAGGTCGTCCAGCGCCTCGTATATCGCATTCACGCCCTCGTTACGAGCCGCATGACCGCTCTTGCCGTGCGCCGTGGCGTCTATCACCATCAGTCCGCGCTCCGCTATCGCAGGCTGCAGTCCCGTCGGCTCACCCACTATCGCCACGTCTATCTTTGGCAACAGAGGCAGCACCGCCCTTATGCCGTTCACTCCGCTCACCTCCTCCTCGCATGAAGCCAGGAAGATTAAGTTAGAACCCCCCTTCTGCCCTAAGGGCATCTCCCCCCGAGAGGGGGAGAGAGAATTACAAGGGGTGGTATTATTATCTTCCCCCTCGGGGGAGGATGTCACATGGTGACAGGAGAGGGGTCGCTCTAATATTCTAAACACCTGCAGCAGGCTCACCAGTCCTCCTCCACAGTCGTTAGCCCCTAAGCCGTAGAGTCTGTCACCCTCCATCGTGGGGGTGAAGGGGTCTCTCGTCCACGTGCTCACGGGCTTCACCGTGTCTATGTGCGCATTCAGCAGAATGGTAGGCTTGCTGTCGTCCCACTCCGCCGACCTTATCATCAGGTTATTCCCTATGCGTTCAGGAGCAAACCCATAGCCGCGCATAGCCTCCTCCATCACGTCAGCCGCCTTCGTCTCGTCTCTGCTCACCGATGGCGTAGCTATCAGCCTCTTCAGCAGTTCCACTGCCTCCTCAGTATATTTCTCTATCATTTGATTTTGTATCATTAGTCTTAAACTCTAACCTCTAACCTCTAACCTCTAACCTCTAAACCCTCAACTCTAAACTCTCAACTCTCTTCCCTCTTTACTCTCTGCAAAGTTAATCTTTTATTTTATAAAGAGCAAATTTTTTTTGTCGTTTCAAGAAAAAAGTGTTACTTTTCCGAGCTGTGAGTCACCTTGATTTTCCACCTTGTCAGCGAAACGGCAATTTTCCTGACAAAGTGAGTTTTTCTGGAACTTCTACCAAAAGAAGGAAAAATTACTAATTACCAAAAAAAATAACGCAGAATGTCACAAAGTGACAAAAGTCACAAAGTCACAAAAAAGTGCGCCTATCTTCACAGACAAGCGCACTCCGAAACTAATTTATTAACCACGAGTTTATTCTCACTAAAACATTCAAATCATTATGTCATTCAACTACCAAAAATTCTTACTCGACACTGCGAGGTCATACCCCAGTTCTGCGTAGGTTCGCATCGAGTGCACCTGAGCAGGGTTCGCACCCATCTCCACTCTTGTCATAGCCAATAGCAGTTGCACTACGAGGTCTCTGTTCTTGAGGTCTATCTCAGTGTCATAGTCCACAGAGAAGGGCTCGCTCTGCCTTGTACCCATAAACTGCCTTACAGCCTTGATGTACTCCACTGTGTTATTTTCAGAGCGTGGTGCCCAAGTCTCTATGATAGCGCCCATAGTCTTGATGCCTCGCTTGCGATAAGACCTGAGTATCATCACTGCTGCACGATAGCCGAAACTGAATGCAGCGAACACTACGAAACCTCCATGACCTTTCAACTTACTGCCAAACCAGTTAGTGTTCTTGCTGAACCTTATGTTCAGCGGATTGCAGTTGCGATATGCTAATGAATCTTGGAATTTACTCATTTCATACCTCCTTTCTGTTTTTTTGCGTCCGATGATTCGTTTGGCGACTTTGGCGATTTTGGCGACTTTGGCGACTTTCGCCATCTGTCTTGTGCAAATTTCTCTACCACGCCAGCGGTTACCCACCTTGATATAATCTTTGTTGTAGGGGTATTATATCCCAAGATGTCAGCCACCCTGCGCACCTCGCCAGCACTGAATTCCTCGCCCAAACGCTCAAGGATAGTCTTTCCTCTGTAGCTTGATGTCGTTGACTCCTGCATCGCCTCTATGTACTTTCTTCCAAAGGGTTTGAGAATATTCTCTATGTCCTGCTCCATCCACCATGCTATCCACTTCTTGCATAGTTCCTTGTCCTGCTTGGTCATGGTTTTCTGGTAGAGTTGGGTGCAGAGCAGAGCCAGTCGCTTGCCTCGCTCAGCCACTCGCCTGCGAAAGGTGTCGCGAGCCTCGTCCGAGTCTATGCGCGCTCTGTTGCACTGGGCATCGTTGAATTTCTCCACCGTCTTCATTATCCAGTCTATGCTCACCTGCTCAAAGGGCTTGAAGCTAAAGTGCCAGGGCACCTCCTTGTCATAATCCTCATCGCTCACTGAGTAACAGTCCTCAGGGTTGTAGTTCAGCGGCTCTTGATAGGTCTTCTCATCACATTTCTCTATAAAGGCATCAATCACCTTCATATCCTTCTGACTGAGTTTGCCCCACTGAGGTATTTTCGACTGAAACTGCTGGTTCTCTATCTCAGCAAAGGAGCATCTGGTCACCAGTCCGTTCGTCACGTTCTTAAAGTAAGCCATCAGCTGGTCTGAGGTTCCTGCTATCAGCACGTTCCAATACAGAGCCACCTTACCCTTGAAAGTGTTCGAGCTCTTGAAGTTCTGACCATACTTGCCGTTGTCCCACGCTATGCGCACCATGTCGTCCTTGTTGCCACCAGCAGCACGTATGCCCTTACGCCACTGGTCTATCTCCGAGCAGTAGGTAAACATGTGGTGTCCCTTGTTGTTTCGTTGCTTCTCAAGGAATTCAGCCTCAGAGTTCTTAGCCTCCATGATGCGTATAGATGTCTGTGGAACAGCCTCCGAACGGTCGTTGGCACTCTTCTTCTGCTGTGCACGGGCATATATGGCATCCTTAGCATCGTTTATCTCATCACGCTTGAAGAGGTCGCGTAGCAGCAGGTTAATGTACCTTTCCACAAAACTCTTGCCCGATGACGGTGGAGCATAGATGATGGAGAAGAAACTTGTGCTCAGCGTCTTGGCATTGCTCTTGTCCTCCGTCCTCACATAGCTGGTCAGCGTGCCCAGTATAGGTAGCAGCGAGTTTATTGCTGGGATAACGAAGTCCTTAGGCGCGATGCTTATCAGCTCCTTAATCACTGGAGGTGCAGGAGGCATCGCCTCAACGCTAACGTTAACGGGAACGTTAACCCCTTCTTCATCCTCGTTTTCGTCTTCTCCCTCTAGTTCAAGGTCATTTCCCTTCTTATAGAAGCCGTTTTTGACCAGGAAAAAGTAAAACTCTCTCGGAAGGCGAGCATTATTGTTTTTACGGCAGATAGACTGACATTGAGAAG
>DEJW01000041.1:0-15281 GCA_002353585.1 Prevotellaceae bacterium UBA2738
TCAACCAAAATCAGGAAAAGACAATATGTTTAATTTGACTGATAGTAACATTTTAGACTTTGCTTTAGACTATGACGAAATAAATGATATAGGATGTTACGCGAAGAGGCTTGAAAAAGATATGGATAATAATAAGTTAGAGTCTGTTGTAAATAAATCTGATGGAGGAATAAATTACTCTTTTGCATATCAAAAAAGACTATCTAAACCTATTATCGACGAAATCGACAAAGTCCTTGCCAAACACTACGGCTTTACAGAAGAAGAATTAGACTTTATCATCAACTATGACATAAAGTACAGGATGGGTGATGAACTGAACGATAACGAATGACGATAGAATATTTAGGAAATAAGGATTTGCTGAATGTTCACAAGACGGCATTCTTGGCATCAAGTACCATACCAGTAGATATGATACTAAAGTGCTATGACTGGGCAGAACAAATGCGAAAGGAATGGAAATGCGTAATAAGTGGCTTCTCCTCGCATCTGGAGAAGGACGTTCTGCACTTCCTCCTGAAAGGCACTCAACCTATTATCCTTGTGCTCGCCAGACAAATGTATAAAAAAGTGCCAGAAGAGTTGCAACCCCTAATAGAGAATGGAAGGCTGCTCATAATATCTACATCTGCAACCACAAGACAATCAAAGGCAACAGCTCACGCTCGCAACCACTACATCTGCGAGTTAGCAGACCAAATCGTCTTCGTTGGAGTAACAGAAGGCAGTTCGCTCCACCCATTAAGAGATGAGTATAATTCAAAAGAAACTAAAATATAAAGAACACAGGAACAGGTGAGTGTTCCACTCAAGTGATAATTCCGCGAAATGTGGACTCATGAATGAACCTGAAGGAACGAAACGTTCTTCCAGCTAAAATCTATATTTCCTCTGAAAATTTGGAGGAAAAGAAAAAAGTTTGTAAATTTGCAGGTGTAATATAATATAAGGAATATGGAAGTAAGCGATGCATTGATAAAAATATTAGAAAAGAGCCATCAGCAAGCTATTGATGGTGATACTCTATCTATGGACTCTGTTGAACGATTTATGGAAGAAAAAATCTATGAGCTTACCCATTCAATGGACACCAATTGCGTTGCAGAGTCTCTCTAAGGTATTCGATTATACTTTTGAGGAGTTTGGAGAAAAACAACTTCGCATATTGAGCGACAAAATAACAACGACTGCAAATCGCATTGCAACTTTTCCTCAAATAGGAAAGGTGGAAGAATCTTTAAGCCGAAGATTGAACATCGAATATCGTAGCATAAGCGTCATACATGAAATAAATTTGATTTATACAATCCATAATGACGTTCTCTTTATAGAGTATGTTAAGAATAATCGACAGGATGATGCAACAATCCTTTCTTATCTGACAAGCTATATTTCACAAGATAATGGATAATACCACTTCCTTCGCCCTGCTCACTATGAGTGGGGCGATGATTTAATTGGTAATTAAGGATTAGTAATTAGGGGAAACAAGATTCCTCAGCAAAATTTGGAGGAAAGGAAAAAAGTTCGTAAATTTGCCAGCAGTAATTATTTTGAGAGATGAGTAGTAGATTTACCCAATCAGAAGAAGGACGTCGTGATGAGCTGATACGTCTCATCGAACATTCAGTTGAGAAACTTACCTTGCCTGAACTGGAGGCTTTGTATTATGATATGACCACAAAGTGTTATATCAACGATTAGTGTATAAACCTGTTATATATGTAAAGTTAGGGAATCTTTGCATGCCTAACAAATCTTTTTCTCTTTTTTTTGCATTTTTAGGAAAAAAGCATGAATTTTTGCCAGCAGAAATTATTTTGAGAAATGAGTGAGAGAAAGATTATAAAGAAAGGAAAAAAGTTTCTTTGTTGTCACAAAAAAATAGTAATTTTGCAGTGAAAAAATAAAAATCGACAAATTTCCTTTAATAAATAATGGAAAAGACACAGAGAAATTCGTTTATTGTATCTAAGGCGCTGAGGACATTCGTGATGGCGGCTGTGCTGACAGCGGCTGCATCGCAACTGGCGCATACGGCTGACTCCATGATAGTGGGTCATGTGGTGGGACAGGATGCTGTGTCGGCTATCAACCTGGTGTTGCCACTGGTGGAGGTGCTCAACTGCATGGGCTTCCTGATATGCTTTGGTGCCAATGCTATGTGTGCTCATGCCATAGGCTGTCATGATATGGACAAGGTGGCTCGCACATTCACTACCACACTGATGATGGTGATGACGCTGGGACTGGGTGTGTCGCTGGGCATAAGCCTGTTTAGCGAGCAGATAGTGGGACTGATGTCAGAGGAGCCAAGCCTGAACGGTATGGCTTATGACTACATACACACCTATGCCATGGGTGGATGGTTGCAGATGATGTCATACGGACTGTGCCTGTTCGTGGCCACTGACGGCAAACCGCGCATGGTGACAGCAGCGGTGGTGGCTGGTGCCGTAACCAATGTGGTGGTGGATGTGGTGACAATATCTGTGTTGGGCATGGGAGTGGATGGTGCAGCGATAGGTTCGCTGTCGATGTTTGCTGTCAACATACTCATCCTTGCCAACTACCTGCGCAAGCCTGGCAGCTCATACCGCCTGAAGATGCCTGGCAAGAGCCTTGCCTCCATATTCAAGGCTAACGTGAAAGAGGGTGCTCCAGTGACGCTGAGCAACTCGCTCATGGCGGTGACCATAATGCTCATCAACGACATTGTGCTGCGCTTTCTGGGCAGCGACGGGCTGTTTATATGGTCGGTATGCCTGCAGATGCTGCTGCTGTCGTATGTATTCATTGATGGTGTGATAGAGTCAATGTTTGCCATAGGCGGAGTGATGATGGGCGAGCGCGACCTGAGAGGTCTGGAGATACTGGTGAAACAGGCTCTTGTGGTGATAGCACTGCTGGTGGCTACGGTGATGGTGATGATGTATATGCCAGGACTGGTGGCTACGCTCTTTGGTGTGCATAACGACCCTGAGATGACACGGGAGCTGGAGAGGGTGCTCCACATCTTTGCCCTGATGCTGATACCGTTTGCTGTTACCCAGATACTGCTGAGCACATACCAGATACTGGGCCACGACAAGGCGAGTGTGGTGACGGCAACGGCACAGACGGCTATGCTCGTTGTGGGAGTATGGGCAGTGGCTGAGATGGAAGGTGTAGAACTGTGGTGGGGCTTCGTAGCCTCATGTGCACTGGTGCTGCTGTTTCAGGTGGGATATACCTCAGCACGAAGCAGGATTGTCCAGGCTAACATTTCGCCTCTGACCATGATACCTAAGGAGACGAGTGGTCCTACCTTTGACCGCTCGATAAGGTATAATGTGGAGGAGGTGTGTGCCACACTGAGTGATATTGACGGTTTTCTGAAAAGGAGCAATGTGACGGAAGAGAACAGGTTTAAGATAAACCTATGCTGTGAGGAACTGATGACCAACATAGCCCTGCACTCAGAGGGCAAGGTGACATCGCAGACGTTTGACGTGCACATACACGTGAGCGACGAGGGCACCTATGTGACACTGAAGGATGCTGGCAAACCGTTTGACCCAGTGAAGGCAGGAAAGATGGCTGACCCCGAGATAGGCAGCGAGGGCAACGGACACCTGGGACTGAGACTGGTGACGAACATAATACCTGACATCAGCTATAAGTATATGTATGGTCAGAACACCGTATTCATAGAGCTGGCAAATTGAAAAATTCTGCAAAATAATTTTGAACTTGGGAATTTTTTTGTATCTTTGCAGAAACTTCCTCTTGGAAGTGCGAAAAAACGATAATTGACTGGTGGCTAAACTGAAGACGGCATACGTATGTGACAACTGTGGATTTGACTCGACCAAGTGGTTGGGCAAGTGTCCCAGTTGCGGTCAGTGGAACACGTTTAAGGAGGTGAAGACTGCTTCTGGTTCCCCCTCAAAGGGAGAGAACTCGCATCCACTGTTGAGGGATGCTGGTGGAACATCTGCTGTTCGCCTGCAGGATATTCCGCTGAAAGACTTGCCACGAATAGATATGCAGGATGCCGAGCTCAACAGAGTGCTTGGTGGTGGACTGGTGCCTGGCAGCATAGTGTTGCTGGGTGGCGACCCTGGCATAGGCAAGAGTACTCTGACCCTGCAAACCGTTATGGCACTGAAGGATAAGGAGGTGCTATACGTAAGCGGAGAGGAGAGTGCACACCAGCTGAAAATGAGGGCGGAAAGATTAAAGACCCCCTCCCTGCCAGCAGAACTGGCATCCCTCCACCGAGAGGGATGGAAAGAGTCACCACTCGCTAATGGTAATCAATCTCCTGCCCTCGGGAAGGAGTGCCCAAAGGGCGAGGATGGGGTCGGAGTTCTTGTGCTCTGCGAAACATCCTTGGAGAAGGTCTTTGACCAGATAAGGGAGATAGGACCAGACCTGGTGGTAGTGGACTCGATACAGACGATGGAGACAGAGATGGCAGAGTCGGCTCCTGGCAGCATTACCCAGATAAGGGAGTGTGCCAGTGCCTTGCTGAAATATGCCAAGACGAGCGGAGTGCCCGTAATACTGATAGGCCATATAAATAAGGAGGGCTCGATAGCTGGTCCTAAGATACTGGAGCACATAGTGGATGCCGTGATACAGTTTGAGGGCGACAGACAGGGCATATACCGTATTCTGCGCTCGATAAAGAACAGATTCGGCTCAACATCGGAACTGGGAATATACGAGATGCAACAGACAGGTCTGAGACCTGTGAACAACCCTTCAGAACTGTTGCTGAGCGACGAGAGAGAGGGCATGAGTGGCATAGCCATCAGTGCGGCTGTGGAGGGTATGCGACCATTCCTGATAGAGACCCAGGCACTGGTGAGCACAGCGGCTTACGGCACACCACAGAGGAGTGCTACAGGTTTTGACCAACGCCGACTGAACATGCTACTCGCCGTGTTGGAGAAGAGGGTAGGCTTCAAACTGATACAGAAGGATGTCTTTATAAACATAGCTGGTGGCATAAAGGTGACTGACATGGCGATGGACCTGAGTGTGATAGCTGCTGTGTTCTCAAGCAATGTGGATATGCCTATCGAGGTGGGCTACTGCATGTGTGGCGAGGTGGGACTGAGTGGCGAGGTGCGCCCCGTGAGTCGCATAGAGCAACGCATAGCCGAGGCAGAGAAGTTAGGTTTTACTGACATCATAATACCTAAGCGCAACATGGGAGCGCTGAAGGGAAAGAAATTCACCATCAACCTGCACCCAGTGCAGAGAGTGGAGGAGGGACTGAAACTGCTGTTCGGGTAAGACCCTCTAAATCCCCCTTAGAGGGGGACTTTTGAACATTTGAACCTTTGAACTTTTGAACTTTTAAACAAATAAAACTATAAAATCATGGCAAAAATTACGAAAGAAGATGCTCTGCTCTATCACGAGAGCGGACGTCCAGGAAAGATTGAGGTGATGCCAACGAAGCCTTATCGCACACAGACAGACCTGTCGCTGGCTTACTCACCAGGTGTAGCATATCCTTGTCAGGAGATACAGGCAGATCCTGATTCCGTGTATAAATACACAGACAAGGGAAACCTCGTTGCCGTTATCTCAAACGGTACTGCCGTGCTGGGACTTGGCGATATAGGTGCTATGTCAGGCAAACCAGTGATGGAGGGTAAGGGACTGCTGTTTAAGATATATGGCGGTATCGATGTGTTTGACATAGAGGTGGCAGAGAAAGACCCAGAGAAGTTCTGTGAGGCAGTAGAGAAGATAGCTCCTACATTTGGTGGCATAAACCTTGAGGATATCAAGGCACCAGAGTGCTTCTATATAGAGGAGAGACTGAAGAAGTCGCTCGACATACCAGTGATGCACGACGACCAGCATGGTACGGCAATCATATCAAGTGCAGGACTGCTGAATGCCCTTGAGGTGGCAGGCAAGAAGATAGAAGACGTGAAGATAGTAGTGTCAGGAGCAGGTGCTGCTGCCATCATGTGTACCAAGCTCTATGTGGCTCTGGGTGCAAAACTGGAGAACATACTGATGATAGACTCAAAGGGTGTGATAACAGCAGACCGCGAGAACCTGACAGAGCAGAAGCGCTACTTTGCTACCAAGCGTACTGATGTGCACACTCTGGAAGAGGCTATGAAGGGTGCTGATGTGTTCCTGGGACTCTCTAAGGGCAATGTGCTCAGCCAGGACATGATACGCTCTATGGCTAAGAACCCAATAGTGTTCGCTTGTGCTAACCCAGTGCCAGAGATAAGCTATGAGGATGCTATGGCAGCTCGTCCTGATGTGCTGATGTCAACAGGTCGCTCAGACTATCCTAACCAGATAAACAATGTGATAGGTTTCCCATACATCTTCCGTGGTGCCCTGGACGTGAATGCCAAGGCTATTAACGAGGAGATGAAGATAGCAGCTGTGCATGCCATAGCCGACCTCGCCAAGCAGCCAGTGCCTGACGTGGTGAATAAGGTGTACAGCGTAAACAACCTCACATTCGGTCCTGACTACTTCATACCAAAACCAGTGGACCCACGACTCATAACAGAGGTGAGTGCTGCTGTGGCTAAGGCTGCTATGGACTCAGGTGTGGCTCGTAAGCAGATAACAGACTGGGATGCCTATAAGAGAAAACTGAGACTGCAGATGGGTCAGGAGACCAGAGTGACACAGAACCTGTATGAGACAGCCCGTAAGCACCCACAGAGAGTGGTGTTTGCAGAAGGACTGCACACAACCATGATAAAGGCTGCTGTTCAGGCTAAGAACGAGGGACTGTGCCATCCGATTCTGCTGGGTAACACAGAGATGATACAGAAGAAGGCTGAGAGTCTGGACCTGTCACTCGACGGCATAGAGATTATCAACCTGCGCCATGACGATGCCCACGAGACTCGCGAGCGCTATGCTAAGGTGCTGGCTGAGAAGAGAAAGCGCGAGGGCTACAACTTTGAGGAGGCAAACGATAAGATGTTTGACCGCAACTACTTCGGTATGATGATGGTGGAGACAGGCGATGCTGATGCCCTCATCACTGGTGTATATACCAAGTTCACCTCTACCTTGCAGGCTGCTCAGGATATCATAGGTATTCGTCCTCAGTACAAGCATTTTGCTACAATGCACATTCTGAACTCAAAGCGTGGCACATACTACATAGCCGACACACTGGTGAACCGCCATCCTGACAAGGAGGCTATCAAGGACATAGCACGACTGACGGCTGACACAATACGATTCTTCAATGACGAACCTCGTATAGCCATGATAAGCTACTCTAACTTTGGTGCAGACAAGGTGGGCAGCCCGAAGATGATTTCTGACGTGGTAAGGGAGATGCAGGAGGAATATCCTGACCTGAAGATAGACGGTGAGATGAGCGTGGACCTCGCTCTCGACCACGAGCGCCGAGACGAGAAATATCCATTCCTGCGTCTGCATAACCAGGTGGTAAACTCAATGGTGTTCCCTAACCTCAGTTCGGCAAACTCTGCCTACAAGCTCATCAAGCAGTTCTCACAGGAGACGGAGGTGATAGGTCCGATACAGATGGGTCTGAACAAGCCTATCCACTTTACCGACTTCGACTCAGGAGTGCGTGATATAGTGAATATCACAGCCGTTGCCGTGATAGACGCTTATGTAGGCAAACTAAACAAGAAATGATAATCTTAGCATCTAACTCTCCAAGGAGAAAAGAGCTGTTGCAGGGGTTGGGGCTTGACTTCAAAGTGCTCGTGATAAAGGGCATTGACGAGTCATACCCCAGCACCCTTGCTGCTAAAGATGTGGCTGAATACATAGCCACCAAGAAGGCTGTGCCCTACAAGGTAGAGGGAACAGACGATGTGGTGATTACTGCTGACACGGTGGTGGTGTGTGATGGCGAGGTGATGGGCAAGCCCACAGATGCCCAGGATGCCTGCAGGATGCTACACAAACTGTCAGGCAAGACCCACCAGGTATATACTGGAGTATGCCTGAAAAGCAAGACTGAAGAGAAATGTTTCAGTGTTTGTACCGATGTGACCTTCAAACAGCTCAGCGATGAAGAGATAAACCATTATGTGGAAACCTGCAAACCTATGGACAAGGCAGGTGCTTACGGCATTCAGGAATGGATAGGCTATGTGGGCATAACAGGCATAAAGGGTTCGTATTACAATGTGATGGGACTGCCTGTGCAGAGAATTTACGAAGAACTCAGGAAAAGGAATATTGGCTGAGAAAAAGAAATACTGGTATGTGGCACGTGCAAGGAGCGTGGGAGCGGAAGTTTGTGATATGCTTAACAGACTGCCGTTTGAACACTTTGTGCCTATGATGCAGAAAAAGGTGAAGGTAGGTGGGAAAGAGGTGAAGCGCGATGCACCACTTGCCCTGAACTATGTATTCTTCAGAACAGACGATTTTATGAGTCTGCAGAGGATTGTGCGAGACCTCTCGCGTGTACATTTAATATATATGTCACCCATGCGCGATGCGAAGCCAAACAGTGAGCATGCGAAGTATAAACCCATGATAGCCAGCGACCATGAGATGGAGATGTTTATTAAGGCAGCATCGTTCTATGCTCAGGGAGCCCCTCTGTCAGTGCCTAATCGTGAGATGATGCAGAAGGGTGATACGGTGCGCATAATTGACGGACCGTTCAAGGGCGTTGAGGGAATACTGACGAGTCATCAGGGCAAAGATGGAGGCAAGGTGATAGTGAGCATCAGCAACCTCATCTCTATTTCGACCATAGACATAGCTCCTGAAAATATTCAGGTGATAAAATTTGCTCACGGCAATAAGCACATATATAAGAAGATGGACTCCTTCACGGTGAGGCTGAATAAGGCTATACTGAAACATGAAGCTGGCGAAGAACTGCCTGATGATGAGAAGGAGGCTATAGAAACCTTCATAAGACGATTCAGCGGAGTGCAGACTGACACCATAAATACAGAGGCTAAACTCAATATGCTGATTATGCAGGGCTACCTTATGCTACAGATGAACAAGGAAGCAAAAAAGTATCGCATCAAACTGCGTGACGAGATTCTGCCCAAGGTGAAGTCTGAGAAGATGAAAGAGAAAATAAAGAAGGTGATTGCGTGGTAGAGAAGTAAAGAAGTCAGAGTCCGTTGACAGTGGCTGAAACAGAACCGTCAGCAAACATGACAGTGATATCGTCACCATCGTTGAGGCTCGTAGCTTCCCTTACCACCTTGCCATTGTGAAGGGTCATGGAATAGCCACGTTTGAGTATGTTTATTGGGTCAAGCAAATTAGCACGATGCTCCAACAATTCCAATCTATTACGTTCTATAATTATCTGACGCTCAGATAGATTTTGTAATTGAAGAAAATAATTCTTTAATTTGTTTTCTTCTGATATTTTCCTTAGACTAAAGACATTCTTAGCCGACTGCTCCAATTGTTGCAGACGGAGTTTTTCTGTTTCCAATCGCTGTTGGACGGCAAGAGCCATACGTTTGGTGCAGGTGTCGATGCGTTCAGCAGTCTGTGCCAGATTGGCTATCAGGAATTCAGCAACAGCCGTTGGAGTCTTCACACTCACACAGGCCACGATATCGAGAATGCTCTTATCGCGTTCATGACCTATGCCCGTAATGATGGGCAGTGGGAAGTTGGCAACATTCTCAGCCAGGGCGAGGGTGTCAAAACCAGAGAGGTCGGTAGTGCTTCCTCCACCGCGGATGATGACTACACAATCGAAGGGGGCTGAGCTGTCAGATTCAGGGGCTGAGGAGTGGATTTTGTTCAAAGCCTGAATTATAGAACTCTCCACCTGTTCACCCTGCATGATGGCAGGAAATAGTTGGGTCTGGAACTGAAAACCATAGGGGTTGTCAGCCAGTTGGTTGCAGAAATCGCCATAGCCAGCCGCTGTAGCAGACGATATGACGGCTATACGCTGGCAGAAAGGCGAGATGGAGAGCTGCTTGTTGAGGTCTATCACCCCTTCCTCAGTGAGTATGCGGATAATCTCCTGACGACGGCGAGCCATATCGCCAAGGGTGAAGGTGGGGTCTATCTCGTCAACTATCCACGAGAATCCGAAAGCCTCGTGAAAGCTGGCATGCACCCTCATCAGCACCTTCATGCCTGAGGACAGGGGAGAACCAGTCACCTCGCAGAAATGTCTGCCAGCATTGAGCCAAGTGTTTTTCCAGCAACAGGCACGAGCCTGGGCAGCTATCATGCCGTCGCCAGCCTTCTCAACCAGTTCCATGTAGCAATGACCACGATTCTCGCGTACACTCGCCAGTTCTGCCTGCACCCAGTAGGAGTCAGGCATTTCGCTTTCGATAGTCTCTCTCACAATGCCGTTAAGCATCGAGAGTGTGAGGGGTTGTGTGTCGTCATATAAAATCATTACGTTTGCAAAGGTACGAATAAAAGTTGGAAGTTTTTTCATTTTTTTCTCAGAAAAGTGATATTTTATTTCCGAACTTATGGAATTTTTATTAACTTTGTAGGCGAATATACTCCTAAACAATGATTTTCAAAGGTGAGTAACAAACAAGCAACTTTAGAATTAGGCACGCGTCCAGTGGGCAGTCTGCTATTGCAGTATGCCATGCCAGCCATTGTGGCAATGGTGGCATCGTCGCTGTATAATATGGTTGACAGCATCTTCATCGGACAGGGTGTTGGTCCGCTTGCCATATCTGGTCTGGCTGTGACCTTTCCCTTTATGAATCTTTCAGCCGCCTTTGGTGCCGCAATAGGTGTGGGAGCCAGCACATTCCTCAGTGTAAAGCTGGGTCAGCGAGATTACGATATAGCTAATCGCATACTCGGTAACTGTGTCATGCTCAATATCATCGTGGGGGTGGTGTTTGGCGCGTTGTGTCTGCTGTTTCTCGATCCTATACTCAAGTTCTTCGGAGCCAGCGACCTCACTTTGCCTTATGCCAGGGAGTATATGCAGATTATCCTCGTGGGTAATGCCTTTACCCATCTTTATCTGGGTCTAAACGCATTGTTGCGTTCAGCCAGCAAACCGCGTGAGGCTATGTATATCACCATATTCACGGTGGTGCTGAATGCAGTGCTCGACCCACTGTTTATCTATGCCTTCAACATGGGAATACGGGGTGCTGCCTATGCCACCATACTATCGCAGATAGTGGCATTGTGCTGGCAATGGAAACTGTTCTCGAATAAGGCTGAACTGGTGCATCTGGAGTATGATAAAGTGCGTGTTGATATGCCTATCGTAAACAATATCATCAGTATAGGCATTTCTCCATTTATGATGAACGCTTGCGCCTGTCTGGTAGTGATATTCATCAACAATGCGTTGTATAACTACGGAGGAGATATGGCAATAGGAGCCTATGGCATCTCTAACCGCATAGCCTTTGTCTTTGTCATGGTGACGATGGGCGTTTGTCAGGGTATGCAGCCAATAGCAGGCTACAACTATGGAGCAGAGAATTATCACCGTATGTTAGAGGTGCTGAAGTTGGCAAGTATAGCAGGCACCTCGGTGTGTGCTGTGGGTTTCCTTATCGCTATGTTCCTGCCGTCTCAGTGTGCAAGAATGTTTACCTCCGACCCAACATTGATAGCTCATTCCGTGGTGGCTATGCGATATATCATGGCTCTGTTCATCATCATAGGAGCGCAGATGGTGATAACCAATTTCTTTCAGAGTATAGGCAAGACGAAGATAAGCATATTCCTCAGCATGTCTCGCCAGCTTATATTCCTGGTGCCGTTAATAGCCATCCTGCCTCGCTTCATGGGGCTGGAGGGTGTGTGGTTGGCTATGCCGCTTAGTGATGGTATAGCAGCCATCATGGCTTATGTCATGATATATATGTATATCAAGAAACTGAAAGTATAAATATATCCCACCAATATATAAAAGGTATGGACAACCTCATTATAAGCGTAGGCAGACAATTGGGAAGCGGAGGGTGCGAGATAGCAAAGCTCCTTGCTCAGAGTTTCGACTGCAAATACTACGACACAGAACTCATCAATATGGCAGCAGAGCGTAGTGGCTTTGCGCCTAAGGTGTTTGAGAAGCAGGACGAGCGTCATGGTACTCTTAAGTCACTACTCAGTTCATTCTCGGGTCGTCTGGGGCGTTCAACCAGCAATTTCTATAACAATGCTCTCTCTCAGGAATCGCTCTTTCAGGTGCAGAGCGAGGTGATATGGAAGGCTGCCAAGGAGGACAACTGCGTCTTCGTAGGGCGTTGTGCCGACTATATCCTGCGCACAAAGCCAGGATTGTTCAGTGTGTTCATAACAGCCGATGAGGACAAGCGTATCAGCGAGGTTGCCAAACGCTATAATATGGACGACGATACGGCACTCAAGTTCATACGACAAAAAGAGGCAAGACGTGCCAGTTATTATAACTATTACACAAGTAAGAAGTGGGGAGCAGCCGAGAGTTACGACCTGTGCGTAAACAGTTCGCTGCTCGGCATAGAGCGCACAGCTGAACTTATAGAGCAAGTGATAAGGGAGGTGAGGGGAGCGCAAAATAGTGCATCATAGTTTATAAAAGCAAAACTTAACAAAATTATAGATTTTATGAAGAAAATTCTTTTATTAGGCTCAGGCGAATTAGGTAAGGAGTTCGTAATTGCAGCTAAGCGTGCTGGTCAGTATGTTGTGGCATGCGACCGTTATGCAGGTGCTCCTGCTATGCAGGTGGCTGACGAATGTGAAGTGTTTTCGATGCTCGATGGCGATGCCCTGGCAGCAGTAGTAAACAAACATAAGCCCGACATCATAGTGCCAGAGGTGGAGGCAATCCGTACGGAGCGACTCTTTGAGTTTGAGAAGCAGGGCATTCAGGTGGTGCCATCAGCTCGTGCCGTCAATTACACCATGAACCGTCAGGCTATACGCGACCTCGCTGCCAAGGAACTCGGATTGCGCACAGCCAAGTATTTCTATGCCAAGACCTATGAAGAGCTCGTTGCAGCCTCTAAGGAGATAGGATTCCCTTGTGTCATCAAGCCGCTGATGTCATCAAGCGGTCATGGACAGTCCACCGTCAAGAGTGCTGACGATCTGCGCAAGGCATTCGACGATGCTATGGCAGGAGCTCGTGGCGACGTTAAGGAGGTGATAATAGAGGAGTTCATTCACTTCACCTCTGAGTTCACTCTGCTCACCGTTACCCAGAAGAATGGTCCTACACTCTTCTGTCCGCCGATAGGTCATGTGCAGAAGGGTGGCGACTATCGCGAGTCATGGCAACCATACCAGATATCAGATGCCGACCTCAAGGCAGCCCAGCAGATGGCAGACAAGGTGACCGCTTCACTCACGGGCTATGGTATATGGGGCGTAGAGTTCTTTCTCACTGATACAGGAGTAGTATTCTCCGAACTCTCTCCACGTCCGCATGACACAGGCATGGTGACCCTTGGTCATACCACCAACCTCTCTGAGTTTGAGCTCCACTTCCGTGCCGTTATGGGACTGCCCATCCACGATATCCGTTTGGAGCATGCTGGCGTTTCAGCTGTGGTGCTTGCCGATAAGGACTACAATAAGGGCGACATCATACCATACAACTTTGTTGATGCCCTGAAAGAAGAGTGCACTCGCGTGCGCATATTCGGCAAACCAGATGCCCACTTCGGTCGCCGTATGGGTGTGGTGCTCTGCTATGGCGATACCGATGCTGATACCACCCAGCTTCGTGATAAGGCAAAGCGCCTTGCAAAGACTGTGCTCGGCACAGAGCCATATATGGAAAAGTAAAAGAGCAAAAATGGTTCTTGAAACGATAGCCGTTTTTCATTCCCCCTTAACCAGTAAGTTCGGCACACCTCGTCAGTCTGGCGTGGTGTCTGAACTTCTTGGTAAGATAGTGTTGGAGCCTCCTTACCGTTCAGCCGATGCCATAAGAGGTATGGAGGGTTTCGACTATCTGTGGCTGATATGGGGATTCTCAGCTAACAGGAAACAAGCCGACAGCCTCACTGTTCGTCCTCCACGGTTAGGAGGAAACGATAGAGTAGGGGTGTTTGCTTCACGCAGTCCCTACAGACCTAACGCTATGGGACTGTCCTCAGTCAAACTCCATCATATAGACTACGACTGCGATGATGCACCAGTAATATATGTGGAAGGTGCAGACCTTATAGAGGGCACCCCGATATTCGACATCAAACCCTATGTAGCCTATACTGATGCCCATCCTCAGGCAAAAAGCGGTTTTACCGATACTACAGAGTGGCAACCCCTTGAGGTGGTTTTCTCACGCGAGGCACAGCAGTTGCTCAATGCTAAGGAATACCAGGTGCTCAAGGCTCAGCAACCTATTATCAGTCAGCTGCTTATGCAAGACCCTCGACCTCATTATCATACCGATGCCACGCGAGTTTACGGCATGGAATATGCAGGTTTCGACATCCGTTTTACCGTTGCAGAAAGAGTGCTCACGGTGGTTGACATAAAAAAGAAATAATCGAATCCTTGCACAATCAAAAAGAAAATACTACCTTTGCATAGGTTTTCGTCATTGCACGATGATATTGGAGAGGTGCTCGAGTGGCTGAAGAGGCACGCCTGGAAAGCGTGTAACCGTCAAAAGCGGTTCGCAGGTTCGAATCCTGTTCTCTCCGCATAATCTATTAGGAAACAAACTTCACTTTCTCCACCTTATAGTTTTCCAGTTCCTTCTTTGTGGGCAGGTATTGGTAAGAAATTTTCTCCGCCCAGATTTTGGTGCAAAAGCATTGTTTTGTCCCAAATTTATTATAATTTTGTGCCAAAATACAAATTAGTATGGTTGATAGTACAGCAAAAAGAATTGAGACTGCCATCGGTTCGGAACTGGAAGGGAAAATAGTCTTTTCCACAGACTATGCCGAGCTTGGTACGCCAGAGGCCATCAAGAAGTCACTAATCAGACTATGTGAACGTAATGTTATCGTAAGACTGGCCCACGGGATATATTACAAGCCTAAGTTCGACAATGAACTTGGTCTTGGAATGCTGTTGCCAAGCATGGACGATATTGCCCAGGCTATAGCAAAGCGTGATCATTCACGTATTGTTCCAACAGGAGACTACGCTCTCAATAGTCTTGGACTGAGTACACAAGTTCCAGCAAACGCCGTTTATCTTACTGATGGCTCGCCTCGAAGAATAAGTGTCGGCAAAGGGCATGGCATCATGTTCAAGCACACCTCGGAATTGAAAGCTCTCAGTTTTCGCTCTGACTTAATGATGCGTATTGTAGCAGCAATGAGAGCGATTGGAGAAGGCAAGATAACCGATGAGCAGAAACG
>DEJW01000041.1:15372-16062 GCA_002353585.1 Prevotellaceae bacterium UBA2738
GAGCAGCAAAGGATTGTTTTTACACAGGCTTCAGCTCAGACGGGTATCAACGTCAACCTGGCTGAGAAAGATTGGTGGATATGCCAGGGTCTTGCATCGATTGAGAATCTCAATATGATTTGAAAACGTAGTAAGGCAAAGTATTCGGGGTAATTGTGCAGACGGCATCTGCACAATGGTATCTTTATCCATTTATTGACATAGCCTTATAACAATAACCACCGCACCATTTCGATGCAGTGGTTTTGTTTGCTTGCAAAAAAGACTGCAACCAGCCTAAACCGATTGCAGTCCAACCTAACTCCGAGCTTGCTCGCCTGAGCACCTACGGAGCGCAAGAACGACGCGTCTCAAATTTACTCGCAGAGCGAGTTAGAGGTGACTCACGCAACTGGTGGTAGTCAGTATAGTACAAATTGCCGTTAGTATAGCGTTGATGATAACGCTCAGATTGTGTTTTGATTTTTCAGTCATACCTTTTTACTTTTTAGTAGTTAGAGGAAGATAGAAGAAGATAGAGGACATTAGCGTTTTTCTTGCATGGAGTATTCGAGTGAGGCACTCAAGTATTGTCTTCTAACTCCTTAGTGAGCGGAGCGAACGCTAACTCCTTCTAACTCCTTCTAACTCCTTGAATCATTTAAGGCTTTGGAACTGGATTCTTGATCACGAACTGGAAGTCGCCCTTAG
>DEJW01000035.1 GCA_002353585.1 Prevotellaceae bacterium UBA2738
CGCGACATCGTAGTGCAGTGGTTTGAAGAAGGACCTAACGGCAGGTACGAACAGCAGACCGTAGTATCAATCAACAAGAGGCTCAACCCAGTGCTACTGGAGTCAGCCGTCAAGAACAGAGAGAGGATAACAATGTCCATCTACTTTGGCTACAGGGAATATGACGGCACAGGTGGCAAGGCATACTTTGCCCAGACAAAGGGCTACCTGCCTGAGGCATACGAGTTGAAGGATGTAAAGTAGGGAGGGTAAGACTATGGCACAGAGATTTGATAAGTCATTGGCATACAAAAACATGAATCCCCTGAACATAAGGTATGACAGGAAGACTAACTGGTTTGGCAGTAAGTTGAAGGGTCACGGAGGTTTCGTAGTGTTCGCAGCATTCAGTTTCGGCTACAGGGCAGCTGTGATGATACTGAGGTCATATCGCAAGCGAGGCATCAAGACTATGGGCGCTATCATCGAGACATGGGCACCACGCTCGGAAAACAACACTGTGGAGTACATCAAGGCTGTAAGGCAGTTTATGGGTACAAGGCAGAGTGAGCCTTTCTCTGTGGACTATGACACTGAGATAGACCTCAAAAACAGAGACCTCGTAGTGCAACTGCTATTGGCTATGACAAGAGTGGAGATGGGCGCGAATGCCGCTCAGGTGCACTCTATGCGAACCTACGCAGAGCTGGGCTATGACCTGGCGGTGAGCTCCCCAAAGTTCTTTGGGGAAAGTAAAAATTAAAAATTAAAAGACTACTAAGTCAACAAGAGTGCGCTGGGCTATGAAGCTTGGCGCACTTTTTTTGTAAGAAAAATAGGTTAATGGTCGATGACGAGCCCTTAGCGCTATAGAAAACCGTGAAATCCTCGCGATTTTGTGTGTGAGTAGTGCTAACTTGATACGATATTTTGCGTTTTATTTTGCGATTCGGAATTATATTAGTATCTCTGCACTGAGTAAAATTACTCACCCCACTGAGTAAAATTTTCGACTATATATAAACGGGCTGAATATCAGGTAATTACAAATAGGCTTAAAGAGCCGAGAAAGTTCATTTAGGTTGTTTTAATAGGTAAAAGCATTACTTTTAGCGCTAAAAGCATTGCTTTTACAAACGGAGGCAATGCCCTTAGCGCTGTGGAAAACCGTGAAATGTTAAAATCCCCGCTTTTTATTTTATGAGAGGATTAGCTTAAAATGTACTTTTCAGCATTCAGGTGGAAGAATTTTTCCTTTTCTTCTTCCGTTAAGTCGAGAGTTTTCACGAATTTCATCATGTTTGACAGGCATTCGTAAGGATAGTCAGAGGCGAAGATGATGCTGTCGATGCCAAACGCTTTCTTGGTGCACTCAAAGGTGTTTTTAGACATGATGCCGCTGGTGGTCATGACTACGTTCTTGTTCTCGAAATAGTATGCCACAGTGTGCTTCATCTTCACCTCGTCGTCCTTAATCCATGCGAAGCGGTTGTCCACCCTGTCGATGATGAATGGGAAGTACTCGCCGCAATGACCGAGAATCATTCTCAGCTTAGGGAACTTGTCGAAGGTGCCGTTCAGAATCAGTCTCAGCGATGTCTTCATGGCATCCAGTCCGAATCCCAGACCAGGTGAAGAATACACATAGCCCATGTCCTTCATATCCTTGTCGTCAGAAGCCTGAGGATGCACATATACGGCGCAGCCCAGCTCTTCAGCCTTAGCCAGCAGCGGAAGGTATTTCTCTTCATACAGGTGCTCGTGCATGTAGTTGGAGTGTGTGTGCCAGTATTTGAATCCCAGTTCCTTGACGCAACGCTCCAGCTCCTTTATAGCCTCGTCCACATATGGTGTAGGCAAAGCGGCAGCACCCATGAAGCGGCCAGGGAATTTCTTGATAAGTTCAGCCACGGCATCGTTAGATTTCTTGGCGAAATACACACTCTCCTTTTCAGGCAGCTCCTCCAGTGCAGGCGAAGTTGACATCACAGCAACGTCGATGCCGTTACGGTCCATCTCAGCCACTCTCTCCGCGCCGAAATTCGTCAGCTCGTCTATAATAGGATAAGTGTTAGTCACACCACTGATATGGCCATAGACCTTATCTCTCACTTCCAGAACTTTCGTCTCTGGATAATACCTCGGTGCCTTATCTCTTGTAGCGAGATAGTCCATCAACTCAGGTAAATAATAATGAAATTCGCAATCAATAATTTTCATGTTGTAATAAAGATTTATAGTTTTATATTAAATAAGGATAGTATATCTTATTTTGCCTTGATTGTTATTTTATAGGTTTGGTGCTTCACTTTGCTATCAGTATCCTGATTCACCTTGTGGTCGGTATTATACCATTTGATAGTGTATTCTGAGATTTTATATGTCATGGCATACTCTTTGAGTGTCTGGAGGACATCGGGGTCAGTAATCAGATTCTTGGCGCAGTTGAAGATATATGCAATGGTGTTCTCGCTTTCTTCGGTCTGGTCAGCCAGTTCCAGATGGGGCTGGTAGAGGTCAGGGAACTGGTTCTGCAGTGCTGCTGTCAGTTTTGGTTTTACCTCATTGTAACCCTCTTCTGCTATCTCGGGGAAGGTAACATCCATAGTCCACACCTGCTTGGCACGGTTAGGTACTGCGAGGGTGTAGCGGATTTTTGCGTCGTCATCATTCTCCGCTGTTGATGCTGTCAGTTTCTCCTTATCATCTTTAGGGACATAGAGTGATGCCATTTCGCTCTTGTGGAACACATCTATGGTGTAAGCACCTGAAGGGTTATTGACTGAGTAGCACACCTGGTTGTCGATGTCAACATCGTTGGTCAGCGCATCAGGTGCCAATGGGTGTTCATCGTCGTCGCCAGCCATCATATCAGTACCGCAGCTGTACTGCCACTTTGCTGTGGTGCCGTCAGTGTTCTTTACGCACTTCAGTTCTTTGGCGTTGGATGTGGTGGTCAAGGTGAATGATGTGCCATCGGTCCATCCGTGTGAGTAATTGAAGCTGCCTGTGACAGCTGAATTCTTACCTAGCATACCGCCAATGGAGAAACCAATAGTGTTGGTCTCGGAGTGTGTCTCACCTACGGCAACTGAGCGGCTTACGTTGTTGTTGTCGGTATCAGGAATGGCATCCTCCAGTTTAATGTCTCCGTTACCCTTCATGTTGATGCTGAAATCGCCGTTATTAAACCATGCGCCATAGAAGTCGACATCCCACTCGTTTTCCTTGTAAGGACCTAAATAGAGAGTTTCTGCATGATACTCGGGACCAGGTGAAACGGGAACATACGTATAGTTATCCTTCTTACCACCCACTGATGCAGTTATCTTCTGCTCTATGCAGTAGTAGTCTTTATTATTGTTCATATTGTGAACACCCCATACGCGAACTATTTCCTTGAAGCCGTTATCCTTGGTAGCAGGACGTACAGGGTAGCAGTCATAGTCCATTGTAGGTACTTGTGCGACGAGGGCTGTCTGATAGGTGTGTTCTTCGCTGGCACTCATCAGTTCGTTGATGGCATCGTTGCCATCAGCCTTTGAGATGAGTCTGCTCTTGGCGTTTGGTACCTTGCCAGAGTTCTTCTCGTTTATCCACTCAGCTGCGCCATCTGCAAGGTAGCCGCTGTAGCGCAGGTTATACTCCTGAGTGATGGTATGGCTCTGGGTGGTCTTGGTTCCGTCTTTCTTCGTTGTGGTAGTTGAGATGGTCTTGGTGCCATAGGGCGCACACTGGTAATAGCCCTTGCGCGAGAATATTACCATCTCGGCTACAGGGGCATTATCTTCGTTGCTGGTAGTGGACATCGCCTCGATGTTGGCTATGCGAGTGCTCATCTGTGCTGCATCGGCGTTTATGGAGTTGCTTGACGACTGGTCGTCAGACTCTTCAATTTCAAACTTGACGCCACTGTCGTCGTCATCATCAATGAGTATGTCATATGAAGCCTTGGCAAACTGTGTTGACAATCTCTCCATCATGTCCACCATATGGGCATCACGGGGCTTCTCCACTGCTATGTAGCCACCTTTAAGATATATCTTGGCAGCCTCAAACCACTCAGTAATTGGACGACTTTTGATGTCCTCACCCTTGATGAGCACCATCTTGGTGTCAGCCTGTATGGAGGTGGTGGTCTTAGAGAGACGGCGCTGAAGGGCTGCTCCCATCGACTTGTCGTCAAAGTTGCTGATGACTGCTGTTGGTATATCAGATGTAACCTTTACATCCATACGGTCATAGTAGGGATTGAAGGGAGTATAACCGCTCGAGTTGCTCAAATCGTCGTCAGAACATGACGAGAGTATGGCTGTTGAACTGCAGCTTAGCATGACTGCGAGTGTCCATATTGTTATTCGTTTGTTCATATAGGTTTTGATTTTTAAGGGTTAGAATACAATGATAGGGCGAACCTTGTAGGTGCTTCCTGTTGACGTTTTGGAAACAATGGTGGTGCTTGCATCACTATCACTATAGAAGATTATTCCCTTGCCCTGATACTCGTCTTGCTCGGTGCTTGTCCAATAGAAGTAGCCTGACTCGAAAGGAGTGCCACCAGCGTTGGTCATCACGTTGTTGCAGCCATTAAAACTGCGACCAGCAAAATCGAAGAACTTATTCCACTGGTCCTCAGTGGGCAGTATCCATCCAACGCTACATTTTGGTGCAGCTGGAGTATGACTGGTGGCTGCTGTAGGAGCTGTGTCGAAGGTAGGATTATTCACAGTGCAATCAGTGAGCGACATTGCCAGTCCGTGTCTGTACTGCATACGTGATTCGCCACCGTCTTTTCCCACATAGAATACCACGGCAATAGGAGTCTTGCTGGCTGCAGCTGCCTCGTCCTTTGTGCACACCGTGCCATCGGAGCATAACAGTTTGCCCTTGTCTTCTTCAGTCACCCTTGCGCAAGGGTTTTCAATCATCGTCAGTGGTGTATGGTAATACTTGCCCTTCTCGTATTTGTAGTTTTCGCCGTAATAGGTGTAGGCTGAATTCTCGGTAATGGCGGTAACAGCCATGTGGTCGCCCTTAAAGTCAGCCAGAACCACATGGATATCGCTCATAGGGGTAGGGGTATCGACAATGAGCTGATTGCCAGTCTCGTGGTTGTCGAGGTCGGGAATGGTTCTCTTAAGCAGCATCTCGTCGGCGTCAATTATCAGTCTGGTGGCGTTAATAGGTTTGTCATCCTTATCCTTCAGTGAGAACTTCACTATAGCCTGCTGATTGAGGAAGTGACCTTCCACGTCGTTGATGCCTTGTCCTTTTTCTACATTGAGTTTAATCACTGCATTAGAGAAATCGTAGTTGCTCTCTATAGACTTGTCTGCATTGTCTTTAGACAGTAGTACACCATTCTGCCCTGTATAGTCAACGGGTTCTATGCCAGGATGAACCAACAAGAAGAAGTGTGGGTCAGAATAGAATGTCCAAAAATCAATCTCTCCTGACAGCGTGGTTGACTTACCATCGCTATCAGCGGTTACCTGACCGCATTTGTAATAATCGATATCATACGGATTATAATACACTAACACGACATCGCCTTTCTTCCACGTGGAAATGATAGACTTGCCGTCCTCAGAAGGGGCGAGGGCACGGCTCTTGACATCAACATCGTCGCCTCCACCCTTATGAGCCGTTACTCTCAGGTTCAAGTGGACATGCTCTCTGGGTTTAGCATCATCGTCATGGGAACATCCCGTCATAACTGCACCATACAACACCATCAGTATGGTGACAGCGAAACTCATTAGATTTTTCATGTACTTCATAATCGTATCTCTTATTGGGGTTATTCTTGTTCCATCTCTGTGCTTTCTGACATAGAGACGGACACACTTTGCTGCCCTGTGCCTCCAGGTCCATAGGGATCTATGGAATTGTTTAACAAATGCACACAGTCTATCTTCACCACTTTCGCTATGGGCTTATTGTAGAAACTTTTTGTTTTCATAATTTGAACTATTGAATTATATACTGTTGAACCAAGCCTGGGGGAAGGCTTTTACAATTTATGCGACACGAGCATATTCTCTGGATTGAGTGCCTCGTCGAGTTTCTCTTGGGTCATGATGCCCTGCTCGAGCACTATGTCATAGACGGAGCGGTTGGTCTCGAGGGCTTCCTTGGCTATCTTGGTCGAGGTCTTGTAGCCTATGTAAGGGTTCAAGGCTGTGACGATGCCGATGGAGTGCTTGACCATCTCGAGGTTGCGTTCCTTATTGACCGTGATGCCGAGTACGCACTCCTGGGTGAGGGTTTCGATGGCTTTCTTGAGCCAGATGAGACTCTCGAAGAGCGACTCGGTGATGATAGGCTCCATGACGTTGAGCTGAAGCTGTCCTGCCTCGGCTGCGAAGGAGATGGTGGTATCGTTGCCGATGACCTTGAAGCATACTTGGTTGACCACCTCAGGGATGACTGGATTGACCTTGCCAGGCATGATGGATGAGCCAGGTGCCTTAGGCGGGAGGTTAATCTCGTTGAGTCCGCAACGTGGACCAGAAGCCATGAGGCGCAGGTCGTTACATATCTTGGAGAGTTTCACTGCCAGGCGCTTGAGGGCTGATGAATAGCTGACGTATGCACCAGTGTCAGGGGTTGCCTCCACAAGGTCAGAGGCTGAGACGAATGCCTCGCCAGTGAGTTTGGAGAGGTTGGCAGCACAGAGTTTGGCGAAGCCAGGCACGGCATTCAGTCCTGTGCCGATGGCAGTGCCACCCATGTTGATTTCGAGCATCAGTTTGACGTTGCGATCAAGGTTGGCTATCTCCTCCTCCAGATTGTTGGCATAGGCATTAAACTCCTGTCCGCTGGTCATAGGCACAGCATCCTGCAGCTGGGTGCGACCCATCTTGATGCAGTCCTTGAACTCGTCGCCCTTATAGCGGAAGGCACTGATGAGGCCTGTGAGGGCACCGATGAGTTTCTTGTTGTAGCGGATAACGGCAAGACGGATGGTGGTAGGATAGACATCGTTGGTGGACTGTCCGCAGTTGCAGTGGTCGTTAGGCAGACAGTACTGGTAGTCGCCCTTCTCGTGGCCCATAATCTCGAGGGCACGGTTGGCTATCACCTCGTTGGCATTCATATTGACAGAGGTGCCTGCTCCGCCCTGCACCATGTCGATGGGGAAGTGCTCGTACCACTTGCCGTCGATTATCTCTTTGCAGGCAGCTGCTATGGCATCGGCTATCTCGCCGTCGATAGCGCCGAGAGTGCGGTTGGTCTCCACGGCAGCCAGTTTCACGTAGGCTATGGACTTGATAAACTCGTGATACATGGACATGGTCTTGCGTGAGATATGGTAGTTGTTGATACCACGCTGTGTCTGTACGCCATAGAGGGCGTCTGCTGGAACTTTGAGCTCACCTAAGAGGTCAGACTCAATACGGAATTTCTGTTCAGTCATAGTTATTAAATTGATAATTGATAATTGATAATTGACAATTGATAATTATTCGAGCAAAGCTCGGAGCCTAATTTCTAATTTCTAATTTCTAATTTCTAATTAATACAGCAGCTGAATAATAAGATATCCCACCCCGATGCTGACAAAGGTGGTGATGAAGCCAGCCAGCTGGAAGGAGTGGTTAATCACGTATTTGCCTATGCTGGTGGTGCCAGTGCGGTCGAAGCCTATGGCAGCCACTGAGGTAGGGTAGTTAGGCAGGAAGAAGTAGCCATTGACTGCTGGGAATAAAGCCAGCATCACCAGCGGGGGAACGCCCAATGACAAGCCTACGGGATAGAGCGTCTTGGCTGTGGCAGCCTGAGAGAAGAGCATGATGCTGAACACGAAGAGCGGCAAGGCAAAGAGTACGGGATAGGCATTGAGAACATGCTCTACACGACCCATTATCACATCGTGGTTGTTCTCGAAGAAAGTGCTACCCATCCATGCCACGCCGAAGATGGACACCATGGCGTTCATGCCAGAGGCGAAGACATTGCCACGAGCAGCCTCGCGCACATCAGCCTTGCCCACCAGCAGTATCAGGGCGGCGATGCTCATCATGATGACCTCGATGGCTGAGTTCATGCTCATAGGTCTGTTTGCGTTATCATCAAACGGACGGAGTTCGGAGAATATGCCAAGCACTACCACTGCCAGCACACCCAACAGGAATATTATGACTGCCCACTTAGCCTGAGGACTGACAGCTATCTCGCCAGAAGAAGAGGCATCCTCGTCCTTGATGATACCCTCCTTGATGCGTCGCTGATACTCAGGGTCCTGCTCCAGAGGTTTGCCCACGTAGTTCTGCACCAGTGAGGCTACCAGTATGGCAATCAAAGAGGCTGGGATGGTGACAAGGAGTATATCCTTCATGGTGATGCCCCTGTCGCCTAACAGCTCATGAGAGAGGATGGCAGCCGTAGCCGCTGAGACGGGAGAGCCTGTGCAACCCAAGGAAGCCGCGATGGTGGCAACGCTGAGAGGGCGCTCAGGGCGCACCTTGTTCTTGCGAGCTATCTCGGCAATGATAGGGAGCAGGGCATAACAGGTGTGGGCTGTGCCAGCCATGAGACTGAAGAACCAGGTGACGAGCGGAGCAAGGAAGGTGATGTGGTTGGGGTGCTTCTTGAGAAACCTTGCCGCCACATTCACCATATAGTCCATGCCGCCAGCTGCCTGCAACGACGCAGAAGCCGTGATGACACTCACGATGATGAGCATCACATCAACAGGTATGGAACCTGGGTCGAGTCCGAAAATAAACACAAGGATAAAGACACCTACCATGCCATAGATGCCAAGGGCAATGCCGCCAATCCTGGCACCAATAAAAATCATTGCCGCTACAATCAGGAGCTGTAGCAAAATAACGAGTGTAGTCATAGGCGTCTTTTTAGGTTAGAATAGATTTATAAATGCAAAATTAAGTTTTTTTTCAGTAACTTCCAAATTTTTTGCCGTTTTTTTGCGCGTGCGTGTGATATAAATAAGGTGTATTCTCGCAGATTATTTGCATATATGGAAAAAAAATAGTAATTTTGCGAGCAAGATTGATGAATAACAGATAGAATGGAACAGAAAAACTATAAGAGAATCACGGTGACATCGGCTCTGCCTTATGCTAACGGCGGAGTGCACATAGGTCACTTGGCAGGTGTGTATGTGCCTGCTGACATTTACGTTCGCTACCTCAGACTGAAGAAGCGCGACGTGCTGTTTATAGGCGGTTCAGACGAGCATGGAGTGCCTGTCACCATACGCGCCCGTCAGGAGGGCATCAGCGTGCAGCAGGTGGTGGACCGCTATCATGAACTGATTAAGAAATCGTTTGAGGAGTTTGGCATATCATTCGACATATACAGCCGCACTACCTCAAAGATTCACCATAAGTTTGCCTCAGACTTCTTCCGTACCCTTTATGACAAGGGCGAACTGGAGGAGATAACAGAGGAGCAGTATTGTGACGAGGTGACGGGCGAGTTCCTCACCGACCGCAACATAGTGGGCGAGTGTCCACGCTGTCATAACCTCAACGCTTACGGCGACCAGTGTGAGAAGTGTGGTGCCACACTCTCGCCTGACGAGCTCATCAACCCAACAAACAAGAACAACCCTGGTCACGGACTGGTGAAGCGAGCAACAAAGAACTGGTATCTGCCTCTGGGCAAGTATCAGGATTGGCTGAAGAAGTGGATACTGGAGGACCACAAGGAGTGGCGCCCGAATGTCTATGGACAGTGTAAGAGCTGGCTTGACATGGACCTGCAGCCTCGTGCCATGACGCGCGACCTGGACTGGGGCATACCAGTGCCAGTGGAGGGTGCTGAGGGCAAGGTGCTCTATGTGTGGTTTGATGCCCCTATAGGCTATATCTCAAACACTAAGGAACTCTGCGACCGCGAGCCCGAGAAGTGGGGCACATGGCAGAAATGGTGGCAGGATGAGGACACAAGGCTGGTACACTTCATAGGCAAGGACAACATAGTGTTCCACTGCATCATATTCCCAGTGATGATGAAGGCACACGGAGGCTACATAATGCCTGACAACGTGCCAGCCAACGAGTTCCTCAACCTGGAGGACGACAAGATTTCAACCTCACGCAACTGGGCTGTGTGGTTGCACGAATACCTCGTGGACCTGCCAGGCAAACAGGATGTGCTGCGCTATGTGCTCACTGCCAATGCGCCAGAGACGAAGGACAACAACTTCACATGGAGAGACTTCCAGGAGCGCAACAACTCTGAGCTCGTGGCTATCTACGGCAACTTCGTAAACCGTGCACTGCAACTGACCAAGAAGTATTTCGAGGGCAAGGTGCCTGAGTGTGGCGAACTGACAGAGGTGGACAAGCAGGCGATAGACGAATTCAAGAACGTGAAGGCCGACGTGGAGACCTATCTGGAGCAGTTTAAGTTCCGTGAGGCACAGAAAGAGGCGATGAACCTTGCACGCATAGGCAACCGCTACATAACGGAGTGTGAGCCATGGAAGGTGTGGAAGACCGACCCTGAGAGGGTGAAGACCATACTCTTCGTCTGTCTGCAACTGACAGCCAACCTCGCCATAGCATTCGAGCCGTTCCTGCCTTTCTCATCAAAGAAACTGCGCGAGATGCTCAACCTCGACACATTCAGTTGGGAGCAGTTGGGCAGCATGGATATACTGAAGGCTGGTCACCAGCTTGCCGAGCCATCACTGCTCTTCGAGAAAATAGAAGACAGCGTGATAGAGGCGCAACTGAAGAAACTGGAGGATGCCAAGAAGGCTAACGAGGCTGCGGAGTATGTGCCAGAACCAGTGAAGGAAAACGTGGATTTTGAGACCTTTGAGAAACTCGACATCCGTGTGGGACTGGTTACCTCATGCGAGAAGGTGAAGAAATCGAAGAAACTGCTGAAGTTCCACATAGACGACGGAACCCCTGACGGCAGGACAATCCTCTCAGGCATAGCAGCCTACTACGAAGACCACCAGACACTGGTGGGCAAGCAGGTGTTGTTCGTAGCAAACTTTGCTCCACGCCAGATGATGGGTGAGGAGAGTCAGGGCATGATACTCTCAGCAGTAGATTACGACGGCTCGCTCTCAGTAGCCACTACATCAAAGAATGTGAAGCCTGGCAGTCAGGTGGGGTAGTTGACAGTTCATAGTTGACAGTTCATAGTTCACAGTTCATAGTTCACAGTTTACAGTTTTCGTAGCGAAGCGTTTCGTAGCCCAAAGGGCGTTTCGTTTTCGTACGAAGTTTATAGTTATGATACAAACAATACAGAACGCTGCCATTGCAGCGATAAAAGAACTTTACGGTCAGGATGTGCCAGAGAAGATGGTGCAGTTGCAGAAGACCCGCTCGGAGTTTGAGGGCAACCTCACACTCGTAGTGTTCCCATTCCTCAAAATGTCGAAGAAGGCACCAGAGGCTACGGCACAGGAGATAGGCGAATACCTGACCAAGAACTGCTCAGCCATCAGTGGCTATAACGTGGTGAAGGGATTCCTCAACCTCTCCATCAGCGATGAGGCATGGCTTAACCTCCTGGCACAGATAGACAGCGACGAACACTATGGCGAGAAGCAGGCAAAGGAGGACTCTCCACTGGTGATGATAGAATATTCTTCACCTAACACCAACAAGCCTCTGCACCTGGGTCACGTGAGAAACAACCTGCTGGGTTGGTCGCTGGCACAGATAATGCAGGCTAACGGCAACAAGGTGGTGAAGACCAACATAGTGAACGACCGTGGAATACACATCTGTAAGTCTATGCTCGCATGGCTGAAGTGGGGCAACGGTGAGACGCCAGAGACATCAGGCAAGAAGGGCGACCACCTCATCGGTGACTACTACGTGGCATTCGACAAGCACTACCGCGAGGAGGTAAAGGAACTCGTGGCACAGGGCATGGATGAAGAGAAGGCTAAGCAGGAGGCTCCGCTGATAAAGGAGGCTCACGAGATGCTCGTGAAATGGGAGAACAACGACCCAGAGGTGCGCGCCCTGTGGGCTAAGATGAACGAGTGGGTGTATGCTGGATTTGACGAGACATACAAGGCACTCGGCGTAAGTTTCGACAAGATATACTATGAGTCTGATACCTACCTCGAGGGTAAGGACAAGGTGGAGGAAGGTCTGGAGAAAGGCTTCTTCTACAAGAGAGAGGACGGCTCAGTATGGGCTGACCTCACCAAGGAGGGACTGGACGAGAAACTGCTCCTCAGGAGCGACGGCACGTCTGTGTATATGACCCAGGATATAGGTACTGCGAAACTCCGCTTCCAGGACTTCCCGATAGACAAGATGATTTATGTGGTGGGCAACGAGCAGAACTACCACTTCCAGGTGCTCTCAATATTGCTCGACAAGCTCGGCTTCAAGTGGGGCAAGGACCTGGTGCACTTCTCATACGGAATGGTGGAACTGCCTAACGGCAAGATGAAATCGAGAGAGGGAACGGTGGTAGATGCTGACGACTTGATAGCCACCATGATAGCTGATGCACGCAAGACCAGCGACGAACTGGGCAAGAATGACGACATGAGCGAGGAAGAGAAGCAGGAGATAGCACGCATAGTAGGTATGGGAGCACTGAAATACTTCATACTGAAGGTGGATGCTCGCAAAAATATGCTCTTCAACCCAGAAGAGTCAATAGATTTCAATGGTAACACAGGTCCGTTCATACAGTACACCTATGCTCGCATAAGGAGTATATTGAGGAAGGCAGACTCACCCCTAACCCCTCTCTTGGAGAGAGGGGAACAATTACAAAGTTCTGCTTCAAAATCGGTAAATGCATATTCCTCCCCTCTCTTCAAGAGAGGGGCAGGGGGTGAGTCTCTCTCTTCCAAGGAAATTGACCTCATCCAGAAGATTTCAGAATATGGCGAGGCAGTGGCACAGGCAGGCAAGGACTACAGTCCTTCAGGCATAGCCAACTACTGCTATGAGTTGACTAAGGCGTTTAACCAGTTCTATCACGACTTCTCAATCCTCAATGCTGAGACAGAGGAGCAGAAGCAGGTGCGCCTGTGCATAGCAGCCAACGTGGCAAAGACCATCAAGAATGGTATGGCTCTGCTCGGCATAGAAGTGCCAGAGAGAATGTAATTAACGGGCTCCGCGAAGCGCCTGAGCACCTGCTGGAGCGCAAGAACGTTAACGATAACTACGTTGGACTTAGTAAACCCTCCAACATACAGAAACGACACTGTGTTGCCTTTGCCCATTGAGGTCAAGGCAAACAGTTGGGCTGTGGATGCAGGTTGTTCGGGCAACCCTGGTCCGATGGAGTATCAGTGTGTGGACCTGCAGACAGGTGCCAAGATTTTCCACTTTGGACCTATCAAGGGCACCAATAACATAGGGGAGTTCCTTGCTATAGTGCACGCACTGGCACTGATGGAGAAGCAGGGCATAAAAGATAAAGTGATATATTCCGATTCGGTAAACGCACAGATATGGGTGCAGAAGCAACAGTGTAAAACAAAACTGGAGCGGACACCAGAAACAGAAAAGGCTCTGGAACTGGTGAGCAGGGCAGAATTGTGGTTAAGAACCCACGCTTTCAGAGTTCCTATTCTGAAGTGGGATACTAAGAAATGGGGCGAGATTCCAGCCGATTTTGGAAGGAAGTAAAAAGTGTGCACGTGCACAATGTTAAAGAATTTTAACAGAGAAAAGAAAGATACAATTTTTCTTGGCAACGTACCATATTTTCCTTATCTTTGTAAACGAAATCCGGTGGCAAGACCCAATCAACGTGCCTTTTTAAAATACTATAACAAAAGCACCTAAAGATAATTCTTACCACGTAAATAACACAATAACCACTAACACTAACAATAGACATCGGATAGACATAAAGCCCCGCTCCTCAGAAAAGAGGGCGGGGATTTTTGTGGAAGTATAAGAGAAAAAGAGATATGAAACACCTTATAACATATGTATGTGCATGCGCGATGGCTATAGTGATGGCATCGTGCAAGGGTGGAAATGCAGATTCTTCGGCTGAGCCTGAAAGGATAGACACCATACCGATGATGCTACAACAGATACAGCAATGCTCAAAACTTTATACCGCAGAGTATAAGGTGCACAAGATAGTGACCCATGACGATGTGATAGGACTGTCGGGCAAGGCGCTTGGCAAGGATTTCTCGCTGAAACTGCCTTCATTGGGTAAACGTAAGGTGGCGATACCCATTAATGCTACGCTGAAGGCATATATAGACATGAGTGCCATAAAGGTGGAAGACATACGAAGGGAAGGTGACAAGATAGAGATAATTCTGCCTAAGCCTCATGTGGTGATGACCTCGTCGAGCATAGACCATGATGGCGTAAGGCAATATGTGGCTGTGCTGAGGAGTAACTTCAGCGATGAAGAACTGTCAAACTACGAGGCACAGGGAAGGAAGGCGATAATAGCAGATATTCCAAAACTGAAACTGCCAGAGATGGCAAAGGCGAGTGCAGCGCGAATGCTGATACCCATTATAGCAAGGATGGGTTTCAGACAGGAGAATGTCACCATCACGTTTATAGAGAATAATGATAGGAAAGGAGGTATAGCATGGATTTTGGATTAAGAAAACTCATGAGTGCCAGCAATGCGATAAACAAGGTTACGCTGACATTGGCATCGCTGTGCTTCCTCGCCATTGTAGGTGTGATAGTGTGGATGGGCTATAAGATAAAAGATGATAGCTTCACAATAGGTTATAGCGACAAGATAGACGATACACCTACCATAGTGGAACAGATGAGGGAGATAGGACAGTGGGAGTTTCTCTCTATCAGCGACGAAGAACTGGTGGACACTGTGAGACGCGGGTTCTTCTCAGATGACGAACTGGTGAGGATATACTACGGTACGATGCGTATAGGCATAGATTTCAGCCAGTGTGATGAGAAATGGATAGAGCGTGAAGGTGATACCATAAAGGTGGATTTGCCACCTGTAAGGTTGTTGGATGAGAATTTCCTGGACGAAACACGCACAAAATCATTCTTTGAGTCGGGCAAATGGACGAATGCCGACCGCAAGGCGATGGCTGATCGTGCCAAGGCACTGATGCGCAAGCGATGCCTAACAAAAGAAAATATGGACTTAGCACAAAAGAATGCCGAGGCGCAGGTTAATGCTTTTGTGAAGATGATAATAAGGAAACAATAATATGGGCAGCATTGTCAGGTGCGCACTCGTTACCCAAACGCTTGTGTACAGTCTGATAGTCGTCAAGCATCTGCTGGCGCGCATTGCCTCCAGGCAGAATATTGTGTAACTCATTGCGGATGGCTTCAACAGAGAAACGGTCGGCAAAAAGTTCCTGTACCACTTCCTTGTCAGCAATAAGGTTGACAAGGGAAATATACTTGCATTTTATGATGTGGTTGAATGCCCAACGTATAAGGGCAGGGAACGGTGTCTTGTAACATACCACCTGAGGAACATTGAAACAGGCAGTCTCGAGTGTGGCAGTGCCAGAGGTGACGAGTGCTGCTGTAGCATTGCTGAGCAGATCGTAGGTCTTGCCAAACTCAATCTTTATTCCTTCCTGGTTATGGATAAAAGGAGCATAGTATTCTGGTTCTATGCCAGGAGCTCCTGCGATAGTGATAGAATAATCATTGACAAAAGGAGCACTTGCCTCAAGCATGGCAGGCAGGTTGTCTTTTATCTCCTGACGGCGGGAACCAGGAAGAAGAAGGATGGAAGCTTGCTCGCCTGAGCACCTACTGGGGCGCAAGAACTCCCTTACCTCATCAGCCGTAGGATTGCCAACATAATGAATGGGGTAGTGGTGCTTGTTCTCAAAGAAAGACACCTCAAACGGAAGGATGGAGAACATCTCGTCTATATCACGCTTGAAATTCTTGATGCGATATTCTTTCCAAGCCCATATTTTTGGGGCGATGTAGTAGTATAGTTTGGTGTTGAGCTTGCCATTATTGATTTGCTGACGTAAGTATTTCGCCACATTGAGGTTAAAGCCAGCATAGTCAACGAAGATGACACAGTCAGGTTGCCATTGCATAATGTCAGCCTTACACTGCTTCATACCACTCAGAATGGTGGGAAGATGGAGTAATACAGGGATGAAACCCATATAGGCAAGGTCGCGATAGTGGCGAACCATAGCGCCCTTGGAATTAGCAGCCTGCAACATATTATCGCCCCCAAAGAATCGGAATGAGGCTTGAGGGTCTTCCTTGATGAGTGAGGATATGAGATGTGAGGCATGGAGGTCGCCACTTGCCTCGCCTGCTATGAGATAATACTTCATGCTTTCTTGATTCGTTCAAGGAATTTGTAATCAGTGGCATCAGCGGTGAGAGGAGTGATTGAGGCATAGCCGTGAGCGAGAGCATAGGCATCAGTGTCAGGAGCATCAGGTTCGTCATTTTGGTAGTAGCCAGTCATCCAATAATATGGTTTGCCATTGCCAGGATGCTTGCGCTCGTCAACCTCATTGCGCCAGTGACCATATGCCATGCGACAATAACGCACCTCGCCATTCCACTCTTTTGGAACATTGACGTTAAGACTGGTGTAGAGAGGCAAGCCTTCTTTGAGCACATTGTTGACAATCTCGAGAATTAGTGACGACATAGGAGCGAAGTCTGCCTCGTCGTCATAGTCGCACAAAGAGAAGGCAATGGAAGGAATCTTCTTCATAGACCCCTCGATAGCCACACCCACAGTGCCGCTATAATGCAGATTGGTACTGGCATTATCGCCATGATTGATACCACTGATGACGAGGTCTGGTTTGCGTGGACACACTTTGGCATAAGCCATCTTAAGGCAGTCAACAGGGGTTCCGCTACAACTCCATACATCGATGGAAGTATCATTTTTGCCCTCATTATGGCGACGATGTTTCAGGGAGAGAGTAGTAGTGCTAAAGGCACGTGAATAACCTGAGCGCACACTCTCAGGAGCACACACAATGATGTCGCCTATGCCATTGAGCAGATCTATAAGATAGTTAAGTCCCTTGGCATGATAGCCGTCATCATTTGAAACGAGAATCAATGGTTTATTACTGTTCATAGTTGCAAAGTTATAAAAAATAGTTTATAGTTCACGTACTTTTGAACTATTTTTTGTACCTTTGCACAACTAAAACGTAATATTCCATGAATGAAGCAGAGCAACACCTTGAAGCTCACGGCGTAAAACCTACGGCAGTGAGGGTATTGGTATGGGAAAAGGCGAGCAGGCAGACGGAAACGTTTACCCTGCACGATATGGAGCAATGGATGCCCCACATGGACAGGAGCAGCATATTCAGGGCGTTGAAACTGTTTACAGAGCACCACCTGCTACACATGATAGACGATGGCACGGGACAGCAGAAGTATTGTTTGTGTAGATGTGAGAATGGCAAACATTTGAATCATATACACTTTACATGTACCAAATGCGGACGTACCTTTTGTCTGGAAGACTACGTGATTCCTACAGTAGAAATGCCTGAAGGATTCGTGATGGAAGATGTGGAATATGTAGTCAAGGGCATTTGTGCTCAATGTACGCAATAAATAGGCGCGTGCGCGCGTTATAATTAAAGATGATCACAGCATCAGTAGTAACATATAACCACCATTTGCTCGATTTCGAGCCTGTGCTGAGAAGCCTCTTCGCTTCGCCAGTAGATATAGTGTATGTGATAGACCACTCAGACGATATGCTTGACCTGAAACAGGAATTGCAGGAGTTTGCCGAACGTGTACTAAAGGGTGAGCCCGAATTGAAACAGAAGGCAGAAAAGGGTTTTAAACTGATATATCTGCCTCACGAGAACAACGGTTATGGCGGTGGACATAATGTGGCTCTGAAGGAGGCACAAAAACTTGGAAGTAAATATCATTTGGTAGTGAACCCTGATGTGTGGTTCGGTCCGGAGGTGATACCGGCACTGATAAAATACATGGACGAACACGATGATGTGGGACAGATGATGCCAAAGGTGATGTATCCTAACGGACAGATACAGAGACTCGCGAAGCTATTGCCCACGCCGCTGGACTTCATAGGCCGTTTCTGTTTTCCAGAATTCCTTATAAAGCGGAGGAATACGAAATTTGAGTTGGTGCAGTCAGGTTTTACAAAAATATTAAATGTTCCATTTCTTAGTGGTTGTTTCATGTTTCTCAGAATGTCGGCGATAAGCGAGGTCGGTATGTTTGATGAACGTTTTTTCCTATATGCAGAGGATATAGATTTTACACGTAGGGTACATCAGAAATATCGTACGATATTCTATCCGCAAGCAACTATATATCATACCTTTACACGTGGTTCGCGCAAGAGTCTGAAACTTATGATAATACACATCATAAGTACCATAAAATATCTAAACAAGTGGGGATGGTGGCGCGACAAAGAGCGTAGGGAGATAAACAAAGAAGTGTTAAGCAAAATAGGTGGAAAGGTGTAAAGAATGTTCAAGAGATTTCTCATATTTATAATTGTACTATACGCCACATTATCAGTGGCAATGGCTGATGCTGTAGGGACATGGAAGATATATCCTTCTTATGCCAACGTAACGGGCATTGAGCCTACGGGCAGTAAAGTATATGTGCTTGCTGATGGTAATCTCTACTCATACAATGTGAAGACAGAAGAGATAAGGGAGTATAATATCAGCACCAATCCTGCCCTGAGCAGCCGTGAGATTACTCATATCATCTGGGTTAAGGCTACCAACAAACTGCTTATTGTATATGCTGACTATATGATAGACATTCTGTCTGCCAAGGATGACATTGGATCTGTTGTTGGACTGAAGAATGCTTCGTCACAAAAGGATAAGACAGTTCAAGAACTATTTGTTAATGGGCAATATGTATTTATAAAAACAGGTTTTGGGACACTAAAGGTTGATACCAAAGATGAATATATAGTTGCTACATACAAACCAGGTGAGACCGTCGATGGAATGCCAGAGTCAGCAAGCAGTACCACAACGAAGGACGGACCTGACGGCGCAGTATATTATGACCCTGTAAATAAATGCTGGTGGGGCGCAAATGCAGAAAGCAAACTGACAAAATATATCGAGAGGGAAGGAAATTTAGTTGCAGCATCGTCAGGAGTGAGACCTGATAGTCCCTTTACGAGTGACTGCTGGAGGATATATAAGCATGACGGTAAGATATTTGTTACGGCAGGAGCCTTTGCTGCAGGTATGTCATACGAAGCAGGTATCCGTCCGGGAATGGTACAATACTTTGAGAACGATACATGGAGTAAATTAGAAGACCCCGGCAAGATGACGGGATATGACTACGTTGCCGCCAATAGTATGGTGTTTGCCCCCCAAAATAAAAGTCATTTCTGGGTTGGAGCATCTTCAGGTTTATATGAGTATAAGGACTATAAACCGATTCGTGCATACAATAGCCAGAATAGTGCCTTGTCACCTATATATAACGTTGACCAGTCGCAGTCTGTTATTACATCAATGGTGTATGATAGTAGTAATAACCTATGGGTGATGAATGGTTATTGTGATAACTATATTGTGCGTTTCAATAGCAATGACGAGTCAAAAAATTTTCCACATTCAGAATATTCCTTTGAAAAACAGACAACGATAGATATTCAAGGTACATTTATAAGTCCGTCAAACGGGTATATGTTTATGGTCAACTCGCAGTCAAGGCATCCTGTGCTATATTATTATGACTATAAGAATGACCGTTTGAATGGCATAACCTCTTTTATAAATGAAGACGGCTCAAACATAGCCCCAACATATTTATATGATCTTGACGAGGATGATGAGGGCAACCTGTGGATAGCATCCACATCCGGTCCATTTTATTGGGCGAAGAATGACATGGCAAAAGGTAACGCTATATTTATCCAGCATAAAGTGAACAGGAATGACGGCTCAGGACTTGCCGACTATCTTTTATCTGGCGTTTCCACGCGTTGTATATCTATAAATGCTGCGCATCAGAAATGGTTTGGAACAAACGGGGACGGTGCGTATCTCATAAGTGATGACAACAATAGCCAGTTACAGCATTTTACGACAGAAAACAGTTATCTGCCCTCAAACATAGTATATGACATCTGTGTGGATTCTGAAACTGGTGTTGTCTGGTTTGCCACTGAAAAGGGAATATGCTCCTATCAGTCTGATGTCGTAGAGACGTACGGAGACCTCAGCAGTGACAATGTGTATGCCTATCCAAATCCGGTAGAACCGGAATTTACCGGAAACGTCACCATTATGGGTTTGACACATGGGTGTCAGATAACTATAACGACACCTTCAGGATATGTTGTAAATAAGGGTACATGCTCAGGTGGCATGTATCAGTGGAACTGTTGCGACATGGGAGGAAGACGTGTTGCTTCAGGTGTCTATAATGTGCTTGTTGCAACTAAAGAGGGGGAGAGTGGTTGTGTGACAAAGATTGCTGTAATAAGATAAATGATGATCAAGAAAGATGATATGTAAGTGCAACAATGATTAAGGATTTACATATTGTTTGTCTGGCACAGCCGTATCCGCCTAATTATGGCGGAGCGGTAGAGATGTATTATAAATTGAAGGCTCTTCATGCTGCGGGTGTAAAAATTACTCTCCATATATTCTTGTATGGTGACTATAAACCGCAAGAGGAACTTTCCCAATTTGCATCTAAAATCTACTACTACAGACGTTATACGGGCATTCAGGCTCAACTGTCTTTACAGCCATATACTGTAAAGAGCAGAAAAAATGCGGAACTTTTGAGGAATCTGTGTAGTGACAATTCTCCTATTCTGTTTGAAGGTCTTCATACTTGTGCATTTCTTGGGCATCCGTCGTTGCGCAAAAGGTATAAGATTGTCAGGACACATAACATAGAGCATGAATTTTACAGAAAGCTGGCATCTTACCATCCAATGTCCTGGAAATCTGTGTTCTTTAATATCGAGGCTTGGAAATTAGAACGTTATGAAAAAGTCTTGAGGTATGCTAATCGTATCTTAGCAATCTCGGAAGCAGATGCAGAACAACTGAGCCACCGCTATCCCAATAATGATGTGAGGCTCTTGAACTGCTTCTTTGATGATACTCTGGATAATGACATAATAGAGACACAGCCATATATACTGTATCATGGAAACTTGTCAATAGCAGAAAATATTCGTGTTGCAGAGTATCTTCTTTCTGAGATAGCCCCACATGTGAGCTACAGACTGATAATGGCAGGACTGAACCCAGTAGAGGGTATAGTAAGAAAAGTGATGAAAGTGCCCAATGTGGAACTGATACCTAATCCTTCAAAAGAGCAAATGGATAAATTGGTGGCTAAGGCTCACATAAACCTGTTAATAACATTCCAGAATACAGGAGTCAAGCTAAAGCTGCTAAACTCCTTGTACAAAGGACAAGGTTACGTCATCGCAAATAACGACATGATACATGGTACTAAACTTGGAAAACTTTGTACTATAGCAAACACGGCAGAGGAGATAATACAGTCGGTCAACCGCCTGATGAAAGAGAAGGTTTCGGATGAATTAAGTCATGAAAGAAGGCACACTATACGTCAGTTAGGATATAATAGAGTGGATAATATAATAAATTGATTTCATTTTGAAGATTGTATATGAAATAGAGCGGCTATCCACAAACGGCGGCATAGAGCATATACTCACTGACCGAGTCAATTATATGGCAGAGAGGTGGGGATGGGATATTACTATACTGGTTATACTTAAAGAGGATAAAGAGCCTTATTATAAGCTCTCACCAAAGGTGAAGACAGAATATCTGAATGTCAAGACATCAGGAATTGTAATGTGCATTGAGGCACTTTGGAAACTAAACAGGGCTGTTAAACGTATCAACCCAGATATCTATGTTACATTTCAGACGATGGGAGCACTGTCTTGTCTTTTAAGGACGCATAAAACGAAAACAATTTATGAGTCTCATATTGCAAGGGAGTATTTTAATCATCCCCTTGCTTTAAAAATAGCTGAAAGATATGCTGATTGTGTAACCGTATTGTTAGAACAGCAGGTTATAGATTTTCCAAAAGCGAAAAATATCGTTGCAATACCAAATTTTACGCAGATAATTTCCCAAACCTCCCCCGATTATACTAACAGGCTTGTTGTGGCGGCAGGAAGGAGAAGTCCGCAAAAGAACTTTGAGAGGCTTGACAGATTGTGGAGAGAAATACGACCTTGCCACACTGACTGGGAGTTAAAGATACATAATGATACGAAAGACATGACGGCAGCATATCTTGAGGCTTCCGTTTTCGTTATGACATCACGTTTTGAGGGTTTTGGTATGGTTCTTATTGAAGCCATGTCATGCGGACTTCCTTGTATAGCTTTTGATTGCCCATATGGTCCACGTGAAATAATAGAGGATGGTAAGACAGGGTATCTTATACCATACGATGACGACAACATGTTTGTTGCAAAGTTGAAATACTTGATGGAGCACCCAGGGGTTAGGGAACAGATGGGCAAGGCAGCAAAAGAATCAGTAAAACGTTTTTCGCGCGATGCAATAATGAACAAGTGGAAGAACCTTTATTCTCAAATATTGTCCCCTTAATGTTTAGGCAGCACTGGTTCATAAAGTTTTGGGTCGGGAGCATAAATAACCCGTACAGTCGTGTCCCTTACTAACCAAACGCACGGATAGCCTTCTGCGAAGGCAACAGAGACTGCATTGTTGATTTCCTTTGAGTTATCTGCTACGAAAACATGCTCTATTTCCTTTGGCCATGTATAATCATTCTCATATTGTACACTAACGCCGTATCCGAAGGCATCATAAGGTATCACGCAGAACATTGAATACTTTGGATAGTTTGTTTCAATGATCACCGTTTTGCATTTATCTACGGGTTCCTTCATCTGGCTTATAGTAGATAATGCCATGTTGTGTCCCATCTCACCTGACTGGTATGCTTTTATGATATGATGAGCATCGCTTATGATAGCAGATGTTATCCACAGAGCAGCGATGCATAAATGTATCGTTCGGACTTTAGTGTCGCTTACCAAGGCTCCGATAATCAGTGCAGATATAGAGATGGCGCTATATGAATGCATGACTGTGAATATCGTAATTAAATGTATGCCAACAATTAAAAACAGACATAAAAATAGTGATATCAGTAGTCTTGGACGGCTGTAGTTTATTATATGGTAGATGATGAATCCAATGTATGGTAGCGTAAGTCCGAGGGTGAGTGCTGTCAAGAGTATGTTTCTGCTTGGTGCGTGAAGAATGCTGACATAGTCAAGAGGTAACCAAGGAAAAAGTAGGAACATTCCAATGTTGCGAACTATCATTCCGATGCCTCCTTCAGTATATACGCCAGTACTAACAACCTCAAGGTCAGATAATGAAAGTCTTACGCAAAGGTATATGCAGGGATATAAAAACAGCAATGTTGTATCAGATAATGCCTGCCTAAGCGTTTTTCTTCCAATACCATAAGCCAATATGGGAGGAATCAAAAAGAAGATTAATCCATTTTCTTTCCATAGGGCAGAAATAAGGATGAGACTTCCCATGGTCAAATGTTTTTTCCATACTTTTCGGCTACAGGAGTCTGAGAGATAGTAGGATATAGTAACGAGACCAAATAAGAGTGAATATGCCTGATTCACAGAATCGATGTCAAGAACTGTTCCCAGTATGCCAGGGCATAGCATAAAGAACAATGTGGCGGTAATCTGACTACGCAGAGGAAATTCTAACTGCTGACTTATCTTATATATGAGGAATGCATTTATTGTATGTGCAATTCCAATAAGCAGATGGTTCAGATAAGGAAATAAAAAATGGAATTCAGAATTAATGATTCCAAGAAGTCCATCAAACGGTCGCCAATATGTTGCTAACGGAAGCAGTGACTTAGGAAACATGACGTCGATGTGCGGACTGCACAGGTACCCCCAATCATCCATCGTAGGGCGTATGAACATACTAATTACAGTGGTCAGAAATCCACCCATTAGTATCATCCAATTATTTTTTGATATTGTCATGTGATTCATTATGAATGAAAAAATAGTTTGTCAGTTTTAGTGATGAAAATGATGGAGGAAAGGAAACATTTTTATGAGACTTTTCCATAATACTAACCTGCACGTTATATAAATAATATGTAGGTATGTAGGCAGCATCGAGCCTCTGTAATTTACTGCTTTTGCAAGGTCGTGGTTAAGCCTTAGCATATTAATGTTATAGTGTATGTGTTTTGCAATGCTACCACGTGTAATAGAGGAATTGTCTATTGTATAGTAATAGGTGCGATTGGAGAGATTGATGAAATCCCCCTTTGTGCCAAGCAAAACGATAAGTTGTTTATCTTCCGCTCTGTATTTTCTTCCTGAAAAGAATTCAGGGTGTTGATTTAACAAACTGATGATTGCCCTACGTCTTGTTATGGCAAAGAAAACGTTTTGGTCACTGCGTTGGTGCATCATGCCCTCTATAACGTCTTTGCCTTTTATCATTCCTGTTGGAAAGAGAAAGTTGTCTGGCTCGGTTATCTCTCCTGTATGATCGTTTCTGTAATATACCTGAGAGAAAACCTGCACGACACCGTCATTGCTCTTGATGGTGTCTATACATAACTGCATCCTACCTGCACACCACTCATCATCCCCTGCACACTCCATGATATACTCGCCTTTTGCCTCACGAACGCAACCGTAGTAGTTGTCAACAATTCCTTTATTCGGAGCTTCGGGCATGATACGTATAATGTCAGGATATTTTTTTGCATACTCCTGGCATATCTTTCTTGTGTTGTCTGTTGAAGCATCCTCTCCTATGATGACTTCATAAGGAACCGTGCATTGCTGGGCAAGTATAGCATCCAAAGCTCTTGCTATGGTTGCCTCTTGATTGTATGTGCATACTATTACAGATATAGTTACCATGGTTTCAGGGGTTTGTTGTCTGATAGCAATTCAAGATTTATCGTCTTGCCGTCTTTGCGGTGCACTATGGTCATGGCATTGCAAAGGTGTTGTGGCTGGGGTACGCGGGGTGTGTCGCCTACGGCTTGCATTACAGTCATTTCGGTGATGTTAATTCCGGTTGACTTCTCTATGAGGAGTGGAATGAGGTTGCCGCCATTGCGCGGACCGATTTCTATGACCCATACCTGTCCTTGCTTATCTACAAGATATTCTACGTTACATGGTCCTTGACAGAATCCTATCTTCGTCAATATCTCTTGTACTGTTTTCTGGGCTTTAGCTTGCAGGCTTTCCTCTTGTGTTGAGGGATAAACCAATGCTGCTGGCACAAATGGCTCCTCAGGTCTCTTGTATTGGTCACACATTCCCCAAAGGGCAATCTTGCCGTCAATAACGAAGATGTCACCGTCTTGTTGCAAACCGATACTATCGATAAAGTCTTCCATGAGTGCAGTGCCAGATGGAGAAACTCTTATAGTCTCTTGCCAGTGTTTTTCGATGTCAGATATGGATTCAATGGCAAAAACTCCCTTGCTTCCGGCTGAGTCCGTAGGTTTCAGCATCAGTTTGTGGTTGGCTTTGCGGAAGACACAGATGGCATCGTCAAGAGTTGTGACCTTTAAGCTTTGTGGAGTAAGGAAACCATTCTTCTGCATAGCCTTTCGAAACAGGTCTTTATGTGTCATTGTGTGCACCACGTCGTATGGGTTGCCGGGCAATCCCATCTTTTCCTGTACATATGCTGCAATGGGAGCGAGTACATCAGAACAAAAAGGGACTATTCCGTCAATCCTCAGTCGCTTAGCCTCTTTTAGCACGGCATCTTTGTTGATGATGTCAACTTTGCAGTATTCATCGGCAATCCTGTGACCAGGGTTGTCTTCATGCAAATCAGTGCTGATCACATAGTAACCGAGATTTTTCGCAACTTGTGTTGCCATAGCCTGCACATAGTTGCCGCCGAGTATCATTATGCGTTTCTGATGTGACATATTATCTTTTTGTTGTAACCTTCTTAGGGGGGATATAAACTATAAAATGATTATTCTGCCATGCAGTAATATAGTGATGTTTCTTGAGGAAGTCATGTCTTAATTTTATTTTTTGGGGGACAAAGTAAGACAATCTTTCTGAGGAATGCTCATTGTCCCAATCCTTAAAGTCGGCCATGAAATCTGTCGGTGTTCCCTTACTTGATACTATTACAGGCAAAGGACGGTTTTTCTCACTTTCAGACAGTTTTTTCTCTATTGTTGCTGAGTCATAGCATAATAGCCATGCGTTTCCTATCCAGGGGCGTGTTTCCGTTAAGTAATTTATGCCTGGCGGATTGTCAAATGCCATGAGATAATCACCTTTTTTTACGTAATGTTTCAGGGCATCCAGAAGGGGATTGATAGCAAGAGTTCTTTCTTTAGTTGTATAGGTCGTTGCAAGTGAACTATTTATCTTATATGTTTTTTTCCATCGAGGTCCATCATCAAAATCACAGGTGTAGGCAATGGAATATACCATTTTCCCACAATAGGAGAGTAGGCTAATCAGGAAAAAAACTGAAATCCATTGCTTCTTCTTTGGTATAGAAGAGCATGTATTGTAAATGACGGCAACAGCAAGTGCAACAGCAAGATAATCAGAGTTGTCTCCCATATTGCATATCCCTGCATCGCTTCCCAATGGTTGCAGATAGGCAGTTAGCAGTGCCATGAGAATAATGTAGAAAGAATTTTCCTCATTACGTTTGCTATATAATGCGTACAATAGTGTAATAGTGAAGAAGGCATATAGAACATAGATTAAGTTTTTACACCACCATAAACCTGGCAGTATGGGCAGCAAGCATATACATTTAAATATCCCCCAGTAATTGCTGATATATGCACGCAACATGACCAATGCCGAATGGGTGTTGTCTGAATCCCCAACGATGTTAAATCCTGTTGAAAGGTTATCAAAGAATAGTTCACGATGCCCTAATATTGAAAGCAGAATTATTTCAATACCTATTCCGACTGCAAAGCCAGCTATTCCACTAACTAACATATATAGCACATGACGTCTTGCAGAAGTTTTGTTTTGCGTTCTATGGCATGTGAAATAATAGTACGGGAGGAGTACCACTGCCAAGCCGCATAATGCCATATTAGGCAGGCGTGTAAATGTGTTTAGTCCAAGTATTATTCCTGCAATAAAGAAATACAGGCAATTTTTATGACGTAGAGCTCTGTCTATGAATCCAATAGCAATTGTCGTTGTGAGTGCAGTGATCCAGTTATGATGAATTACTAAGACTCCATATCCGAAGGAAATGAGAAACAGATACATCGTGAGAATCAGAATACGCTGTCTGACATGAGGTTTAAGCACCCAGTATATTGCGAAGCACGACAGTATATTGATTATGCCTCCACCGATATGAAAAGCAAGGTAGCCATACTGCCCGAATAGTTGATCCCACAGACCGCCGACAACAAGTGCGTTGTAATATAGCATTTGGTATTGGCATACCTCGGGGTCACGGAATATCCAGTAGTATGCAGACATTACCCATGGCTCATCATACAGGGATGCACCTTGGAATGACAATATCCCCTCCCATAGTGCTGCTACCAATGTAAATGTTAGCAGGGGGTGGGCTTGGGGTATCAATATGCGTTCCTGTCTATTCCTCATAACAGCAGTCAGGTATCAGTTCCTTGATTCTTGAGCAGTCAGCCTCATACGCTTTCGCATCCTTCCACGCGAAGACATTCTTAATAGAGATTTCAGGATTGAATATTTGTTTCTTCTTGTTGTGGTTCTCTTTTGAGAGCCCGAGAAAATGTTCAACTTTGCTTACTTCCTTTTCGTAGTTTAAGACCACATCTTCGAATTGTAATTTCAAGGTGCAGTTTCCTTCGTTGCCTTTGTTATCACAATAGTGCATTTTCTTTTCCCACTCTATGAATTCTTCGACGCTATCGTGCGCTATCCATCTTATGTCTTTCTTTTTTGCGTGAACATATACGGCGCGCACGTCACGATCTACGATGATTCTCTTTACTCCTGGCAGATATGGTTCAAAGCGAGCCATGTCAGTGCCACAATCGCCAAATATATGGTCAAGTACCAACGTGTTATTTTTGCCGCTATTCTTGAATAGAGTATTAAATAAAGTGTAGAGGAACCCACGACACAATGTATGATAGTATTCCTTGGACATCTTTTTTAGCGTGAACATGTCATTTATACCAGAGAATCTGTTCTGCCATACATTCATCAGCGGAGTGTCGCTTGTCATTCTTTGACCTATAATAGAATCAAAAAAAAGGAAAAACAGAGGTCTCGTCTCCTCATACTTCTGGTAAACATCTGAATAGTATGCTACGTTTATAAAGTCTTTTACTGCAGCATCTGCCCAAAAATCGTTCACCCATGCCTCTGGTTGCATCATGTGTTCCAGGAACAGGAGTCCTCCAGTATGTCTGCAAATGTCAAATTCGCCAAAAACACAATCGGCAGTGTCGAGGGAGGAGTCTTTGGCAAATGAAGGCTTGGTAGCCCATACGGTGCAGTTAGAATACTCACGAAGCAAATCCATTACGGCACTTGAGCCTGAACAACCATAACCATCTATGGTGACGAAGCTACTGAAGCAACATGTCTTGTCAAAGGTGAAATCGCTGTCTCTATCTTTTTTCCATGCATCATATTCTTCAAGAAAACGATTTCTTTTCCTGCCTGCCACATATCCATGAGGCAGTAGTGCCTTCACTATGTTAATAAGTTTACTCCTCATGCTTGATGGTTCTAAACAAGAAATAAGATATACATACGCTTATAGCTGTCAGCATACAGCCTCCAGTCCAGTATGTTATACCATTTGTATTTTTGATTGTAAGAAATGCGCAGAATAGTATTATCGTTTGAATGATGAAGAAGAGAATATTCCTCATATTGGGTAATATTCCGTATCTGATGTTCATACATACTGCCACCCATATAAGGTCAAGCAGATTGTAGGTGCAGATGCCGTATGCGATGCCTGTCAATCCCCATTCTGCATAGCAGGTGGTATAGACTGCAAACATTAAGATGAAATCTATTATGTCAACAAAGAGGAAGAACTTAGAGTCGCCTGCTGCAAGGGGCATGAATGCCATAGGTTGTGACAAACTGCGTGTAAGGCATGATATGAGGGCAATCTCCAGAACAGGTACAACCCTGATAAACTCATAACTTAACAAAACAGGTACAATGATATGTATCCCGATTAGGAAAGCAACCAGCATGGGGGCTGTAAATAACTGCAATACGTCAATCTGTCGGTGTACGGTCAGGGCTCTTTTCTCTTTATCTGCAAAAATTCCTGACAGCCGGGGGTAGAAGTCCACCGCTATGCTTGAGGCAAATATGCCCAGATAGGTGGTTATGATCATCGTTGCCGAGTTATATAGGCCTACATCTGTCAGGTTTCCACGACTATTGATAAATGCCTGGATTGCCAGTTTCGTTCCATGCTCCATAAATCCCTGCAAAACGAACGCCCCGCCCAGCATTAGCATCGGTTTGCCGATAATCAGGAACAGTTTCTCAAATTTGACGCGAAAGGGCGCATTCCTGTATGAGAAATGCAGCACTATCAGCATCTGGCATAGCGAGAAGAGAAGTATCGCGGGTATTACGCCTTTCATTCCGTAAAGGTAGTAGAGCGGAACGTTGGTAAAGATGCTGGTGATAATATTTATTGTGCTGAGTGATGCTATGGACTTTAATTGGCGTGTGGCTTTTAGTATCGCCATCTCTCCGCATGTTATCGTAGCCATTCCTACGGCAGGAGCGAGCAACATGTATCCTATGATGTGTTCAGTATCGCCGAATGTTGAAACAGAGAGAGGGTAGGCAAAAAGAATACATGCAAATATTCCTGCGATGGCGAATAATGCGACCCATGAGCGAACTAACATTATGGCATTGTCTAATGGTTCACGTTCACCATTTTCTTTCCATCTTTCGTATGCCACAGAGATTTCCCGTACACCGCTTTGGTCCATGCCCATATTGGTGCTTTCATGAATAAGTTCCTTGGTCTCGTTATAGATGGAACTTAATCCTACGCCAGCAGGACCGAGGAATAGCGCTACAAGCTTAGTGCGTACAAGGTTGAGCCCGATGTTCAGTCCCTGTACGCTCCCAAACAGCGCCATTGCCTTCATTATGTTTTTATATGCAGAGTTCAAATTTTCAGATAGTAATTATCCATTGTTTATATACTGTGCCTCTGCCGCCGAAACCTTCTTTCTGGGCTATGAGGTTTTCGTTGAGATATTTGCCGCCTTGTTCGTTGCTGTTGCCGAAGTCCATGTAGCGGTAGCCTGCTTTTCGGAATTCATCCATCAGGGTAGTGTAGAGCAGATCGAGCACTCCGTCTTGTTTGCCTTGTGGTGTGGCATGACCGTATTGTATGTGTATGCAGGCGTCGTTTGCCACATACACCACACAGCCTCCCTCGGCTTTGCCGTCTTTGGTGACTAGGATGAGTCGTATGTTTTTGGGAAAGCGTGAGTGGAGCAGCAGCATCTCTTGCAGGGTATGCACTGGTTTCAGACTGTATCTGTCCATCAGGTTTGCCTCCATTATGCGCCAGAACTGCTCGTAGTCTGTGCTTTCTTTTATTGTGTAGCCTGCCTCCTCAGCCTTTGCAACCCCACGTTTCCTGCGTCGTTCTATTTCAGGATAGATGGTGCAACCATTGAGGGGAATGGTGGTTGAGATGAGGCAACTCTCCAGCTTTGCACCGCTACGCCAGAGGGCATACTCATCTTCCTCTGACGGACATTGGTGGTAGCATGTAGGCATCTGCTTGTAATACCACTCCTTAAAGCCGTTTTCCTTTAAGTATGCCTTTGCTGAGGTGAACATCTCCAGCACCTCCGCAGCCCTGCTTTTGGTTGATATTACCAGACCACCGTAGGTTAGTCCCTGATGGCTGTACAGAATGCCGTCTTTCTCGTTGGCAGGGAGCAGGGCGATGAGTCTCTGTTTCTCGTCATAGAACATGAGCGAGTGGTCAGTGAAGCGATTACTGTGGTAGTCCATATAGCCACGCAAAAAGAGGAAGGTTCCGTTTTTGGAATCTTCCACGAATCTGTCCCACTGTGGGGCATCACTTGCCGTATATCGCCTTAAACTCACCATAGTCTCTTATATACTCGCTCTCGTCATAATGATCAGAAGCCAGACACATGCACACAGACCCTGATGAGAAGTCCTCCAATGTTCGCCATATTCCAGGCACAATTAGCAGTCCCTCCCAAGGGTGGTTGAGCAATACCTCTTTCTTTTCAGCACCATTGTCGAGCACCACCTTAAACGAGCCGCTGACAGGTATCAGTAGTTGTCTCAAAGCCTTGTGGGCATGACCTCCACGACTCTCACCGCCAGGAACATCATATATCCAGTAGGCACGTTTTATTTCAAAAGGCACATCTATTGCCTGCTCAGCAACTGTCAGATTTCCCCTTGTCTTGTCTGCTATTTTTTTTAGCGTTATTATCTTGCAATCGTTCAGGTTGGTCATGTGTTGTAATTAAAGTTTCCGCAAAGTTACAAAAAAAAATGTAGAATGAAGAATGTGGAATGAAGAATTTGTTAAAAAACTTTCAACTATGGACTATGGACTATGAACTATGAACTATTTTTATTACCTTTGCACGTAGTCCATGACCTATTGTGATGTCATATTGCCTTTGCCCCTCGACGGGCTGTTTACCTACTCTGTGCCAGCAGAGTGGGAGAGTGCTGTGCAACCTTTTGTGAGGGCGATAGTGCCATTCGGTATCACCAAGACCCATACGGCACTCATTGTGCGAGTGCATGAAGAACCACCACAAAAGGGCATTACCATCAAGCCCATCCAGTCCGTGATTGACAAGGAACCTGTGTTGCTCCCTTCACAATACAAGCTGTGGCAATGGATAAGCAACTATTACATGTGTCCACTTGGCGACATACTGAGTGCAGCCTTGCCTTTGGGAATGAAAAAGGAAGAGGCCTATCGTCCTCGTCTTGAGACATACATAAGGATTGGTGCCGACTATACCAGTCAGCAGTCTCTGCATAATGCCCTGAATATCCTTCGTCGTTCGCCTAAGCAGCTGGAGGTGTTTACCACCTATCTTTCGCTTTCAGGTCTGGATAGTGGTGCTATTTCTCGTGAGATAACTCGAGAGGAACTTATCAATGCCAGTCACTCTTCTTCTCCTATTGTTAAGGCACTGGTGGATAAGGGTATGCTATCCCTCTATGATAAGGAAGTAGGACGACTGAATACCTCTGGCGAGCCTCATCCCGAACGCATAAAACCCCTCTCTGAGGTGCAAAATAATGCGATGGAATCGCTGATTTCTGCTTCTGGAGTGTCTCTCTTGCATGGTGTCACCTCATCTGGTAAGACAGAGATATACATCCACATGATACAAGAGGCGATAGACAGAGGTGAACAGGTGATGTATCTGTTGCCAGAGATAGCCCTGACAGTACAGATGACACAGAGGTTGCAACATGTGTTTGGCAATCGTCTGGGCATATACCATTCCAAGTATTCTGATGCTGAGCGAGTAGAGATATGGCAAAAGCAACTATCCTCAGAGCCTTACGACGTGATTTTGGGTGCCCGTTCAGCAGTCTTCCTGCCTTATCAGCGATTGGGGTTGGTTATAATAGATGAGGAACATGAGACATCTTTCAAACAGCAAGACCCTGCTCCCCGCTATCATGCCCGTTCTGTGGCACTTATGATGGCTTCGTGGGCTAAGGCTCGTGTGGTTCTGGGCACAGCAACCCCTTCAGCAGAAAGCTATTATAATGCTCAGCAGGGCAAGTATCATCTGGTGGAACTCAAACAACGTTATCGCGATCTCAAACTGCCTCATATAAATGTGGTGAACACTCAGGACCTCAGGCGTCGTAAGATTATGCGAGGTCTGCTCTCTCCACAGTTGGAACAGGCTGTGCGCCAGGCACTTGAGCGTGGCGAACAGGCAATACTGTTTCAAAATCGTCGAGGCTATTCCTTTGTGATAGAGTGCCACCAATGCGGATGGAGTCCTCGATGTCCTCATTGTGATGTGTCGCTGACCTATCACAAGACTACTGACAGCCTTACCTGTCACTATTGCGGCTATACTATGAGGATGCCTCAGGGCTGTCCTGAGTGTGGCAACCAAGACCTCTACAATCGAGGCTCAGGCACAGAGAAGGTGGAGGATATCATCTCCTCAACATTCCCTAAGGCGAGAGTGGCTCGTATGGATCTCGACACTACTCGCACTCTTGGTGCCTATCAGCGCATTATTGCTGAGTTTTCGAGTGGTAAGACCAATCTGCTCATAGGTACTCAGATGGTTACCAAGGGCTTGGATTTCGATAATGTCTCTGTGGTGGGCATTCTCTCTGCTGACACTATGCTCAACCAACCTGATTTCCGTGCCTATGAACATGCTTTTATGATGATGACTCAGGTGGCTGGCAGGGCTGGCAGAAAGGGCAAGCAAGGTCAGGTGATACTACAGACAGCTCGCCCTGATTTGCCTGTTGTCCGTCATATAGTGTCTGGCAACTTCGAGGCATTCTTCAATTCTTTGATGAAAGAGCGTCGATTGTTCCGTTATCCTCCCTTCACTCGACTCATCTACATCTATCTTAAACACAAAGACGACAATATTGTCAATACAGCTTCCATCGAACTTGGCAGTCGCTTACGTCAGGTCTTTACTGAGCGGGTGCTTGGTCCAGACAAACCCCCAGTGGCTCGAGTCAAGACGCTCAATATACGCAAGATTATGTTGAAGTTGGAGACCACTCTCAGCATCTCGTCCACTCGTTCGGCTATCCGCTCTGCCGTAGAAGGCATGATGCAAGATGCTCGTTATAAGTCCTTGTTGATTTATTACGATGTTGACCCAGAATGAATATAGGGAGGTCTTAGGGAGGTCTTAGGGAGATGTTAGGGATATCTCAACTTCCTACCTCCCTATGCTCAGCCCAGTATTCATGCGGAGAGAGGAGGAATTAGGGAGGTTGACCACGAAAAACTCCAAGTTTTTCGTGAAATTAGAAATTAGTAATTATTTCCTCTTTTTGTAAAAGCATTACTTCTAGATGCAGAAGCAATGCTTCTATCTGCAGAAGGGCTGCCTCTGCGTGCAGAAGCATAGCCTCTGCCTAACCTCACTAAAATTCCTCTCATCCCAGTGTTTATGGGGGATTAGAATAGTGACCTATCTTCTAGATAGGTCACTATAAAGGTCACTACAGAGGTCACTATATAGGTCACTTTATAATAAAAGAATTATCATGTACATATAAGATGATTTAGTTCTTGTCCTCTTCCAGATAGTCCTTAGCATACTGGGCATAGTGGGCAGCAAAGCTTTCAGCCTGGTTAGGGGCAGTCTTCTTAATGAATTTTGCTGGCACTCCACCCCAGATTTCGTGGTTGCCTACCTTAGTGCCACCGAGCACTAAGGCGCCTGCAGCTATGATGGCTCCCTCGCCTATGTCGGCTTTGTCGAGCACAGTGGCACCCATGCCTATCAGGCATCCCTTGCGCAGGGTGCAGGCATGAACGGTTGCATTATGACCTATGGTCACATCGTCCTCCATGATGGTAGGACCAGTGGTGTTAGTTACATGCACACAGGCACAGTCCTGTACGTTACACCTGTTGCCCATAGTGATAGGAGCCACATCGCCACGCACCACTGCGCTGAACCATACTGAACACTCGTCACCCATAGTGACCTCGCCCACCACAGCAGCTGTTTCGCTGAAGTAGCAGTCCTTGCCCCATTTGGGACTCTTTCCGTAAGCTGATTTTATTATTGCCATGTGTATAAATGAAGAATGAAGAATAAAGAATAAAGAATGAAGAATGAACTATGAACTGTAATGCGCTATGCTCCACGCATATCCATGTTCTTTATTTATTCCGCTTTCGAGTGTTACGCCCTTCGTGCGCTCTGAGACCAGACAGTTCTTTAGGTCGTCAGTGATGCCCTCGCCAGTGAGTTTGAGCAGAGCCTCTTTCCTGGTCCAGAGCTGGGTGAAGGTAGCATCCACATCGTCAGATGCGGCTATCTGCCTGAGTTCGTCGTCATTCATGCAGTATTCAGCCAGAGAGGGCTTGTATCGCTCAAGACACTCCACATCTATGCCCACCTCACCCTCGTCGCTGATGATGCAGGCGACTGCCTGCTTGCAATGACTGAGGTTGAAGAAAAAGGGTGTTGGAGTGGGGGAAGCAGCAGGTTTTCCGTGTTCACCCTTGATAAAGTCGGGCTTAAAGCCTGTCATCTGGCTGAGCAGCCAGTAGGAGAGGGCACACTCCACTTGTCCCTGCCTGTGCTTGAAACGCACAGCCTCCGCTCTGCGCCAAACAGGAAGCTGGGCAAAGATTTCCTCCAACTGCTGTTCGGAGAATTCGTCAGGGTGTATTATCTCGTAGCGTATCATTGATATATGTTATGCAAAGGTACACATTTTAGTTCATAGTTCATAGTTCATAATTCATAATTTTTCAAAATTCTTTGCCCATAGCTGAAAATTCTTCAGTCTTCATTCTTCATTCTTCATTTTTTTTTGTACTTTTGCAGAGCAAAGCGAAATTTTCAATTCTCAATTTTCAATTTTCAATCTGAAAAATGGCTTACAACTTACTTAAAGGAAAGAAAGGCATCATCTTTGGTGCACTCAATGAGCAGTCAATTGCATGGAAAGTGGCAGAACGCGCAGTGGAGGAAGGCGCAGAGATAGTGCTCACAAACACAGCGGTTGCCATCCGTATGGGAACTCTTGATGAACTGGCAAAGAAGACTAACGCTAAGGCAGTGATTCCTGCTGACGCTACAAGCGTGGAGGATCTGGAGAACCTCTTCAAGGAAGCTATGAAGGCTCTGGGTGGACAGATAGACTTTGTGCTCCACTCATGCGCTATGTCAGTGAATATGCGTAAGAAACGTACATACGACGACCTTGATTACGGATTCCTCGACAAGACTCTCGATATATCAGCCATCTCATTCCACAAGATGATTCAGGTGGCAAAGAAACTTGATGCTATTGCAGAATATGGAAGCATAGTGGCTCTGACCTATGTGGCAAGCCATCGCACATTCTTCGGATATAACGATATGGCTGACGCCAAGGCTCTGCTCGAGTCTATCACTCGCAGCTTCGGCTACATCTATGGACGTGAGAAGCATGTCAGAGTCAACTGTATCTCGCAGTCGCCTACACTTACTACTGCAGGTGGTGGCATAAAGGGCTTCGATGGTATGCTTGACTTTGCCGACCGTATGTCGCCTCTGGGTAATGCCAGCGCGGATGACTGTGCCGACTACTGCATGACGCTTTTCTCGGACCTGACCAAGAAGGTGACCATGCAGACGTTGTTCCATGATGGTGGCTTCTCTAACATGGGTATGTCGCTGAGAGGTATGACACAGTATAACAAGTCGTTCATACCTGAGAATACTGATAAGGAAACTGGCAAGATAATCTACGGATAAAAGATGGGCGGTTTTTTCGGAACAATACAAAACAAAAGATGTGTAGAAGAACTCTTCTACGGCATTGACTATCAGTCACACCTCGGTACCAAGCGCGGAGGTATGGCTACTTTCAGTAAAGAGACACAGGGTTTTAGACGCTCTATCCATAATCTGCAGAATGCCTATTTTCGCACTAAGTTTGAGGAAGAACTGCCTCGCTTCTTTGGTGAAAAGGGTATAGGCGTGATAAGCGATACTGACGCTCAGCCGTTGCTGATGAATTCTCACCTCGGACGCTTTGCACTCGTTACTGTGGCAAAGATAAACAATGCTGATGAGGTGGCAGAACATCTGTTGAAGGAGAATATGGTGCTCAGCGAGTTCTCGTCAGGCAGAATCAACCCTACCGAACTCGTTGGACTCCTTATAATAAAAGGTAAGGACTTCGTTGAGGGCATAGAGAATGTGTATAAGACCATCAAAGGCTCATGCTCTATGCTGATACTGACAGAGGATAGCATCATAGCCGCTCGCGACTTCTGGGGACGTACACCTATCGTGATAGGAAAGAAAGACGGTGCTATGGCTGCTACGTCTGAGTCAACAGCATTCCCTAATCTTGGTTATGAGATAAGCCACTATGTCGGACCAGGTGAGATAGTGAAACTGACGGCTGACGGCATGGAGACACTTCGTCCTGCTGAGCCTAATATGCAGGTTTGCTCGTTCCTCTGGATTTACTATGGTTTTCCTACATCATTCTATGAGGGAAAGAACGTAGAGGAAATGCGCTATGAGACGGGCTACAAGATGGGACAGGAGGATGACACAGAGGTGGATAATGCTGGAGGCATACCAGACTCAGGTCTTGGAATGGCTACTGGATATGCTGCAGGTCATAAGGTGCCTTATCAGCGTTGCATATCAAAATATACTCCTACATGGCCTCGCTCATTCATGCCTGTCAATCAGGAGACACGAAACCTCGTGGCAAAGATGAAGCTGATACCAAACAAAGCTATGCTTGAGGGCAAGCGCTGCCTATTCTGCGACGATTCAATAGTTCGTGGTACGCAGTTGCGTGAGAATACCAAGATACTCAAGGAGTTAGGTGCAAAGGAAGCTCACATGCGTATAGCCTGTCCACCATTGATATGGGGTTGTCCGTTTATCAATTTCTCTGCCTCAAAGAGTGATCTCGAACTCATAGCGCGTCGTGTGATAATGGATCTTGAGGGTGGTACGGGAAAGGTTACCACACTCGCTGAGGCTGACACAGCCCAGAATACCAGCATACCAGAAGAGCGCCTGCATCAGTATGCTAAGACTGATTCGCCTGAATACAAGGCTATGGTGGCTGAGATAGCGAAGCGTCTTAACCTCGACTCTTTGAAGTTCTCTAAGTTGGAGACCATCATTGAGGCTATTGGACTGCCTAAGTGTAAGGTGTGCACCCACTGCTTTGACGGCTCTTCAGCATACACAATAAAGTAGTATTACCCAAAGAGTAGGGTATATTCTTTTTCAAACATCGGAGTAAAGACATTTGCTCCGATGTTTTGTTTTATCTCGTCAACACTCCAGAAGCGTCCTCCTTGTGTCTCAGTCTCGCTTGGTGATAGTTCGCCGTCATAAATAGTGGTGAACACATACACAAGTTCCTTCTCTATCGGACTGTTATAAATGTATTTCTTTATCAGCCTTGGCTCATAACTGCCTGATGTGAGTCCTATCTCCTCATTCACTTCGCGCATGAGTGCTTCCATCACGTTTTCGCCGTAGTCTATATGTCCGCCAGTAGCAGTATCCCACTTGTCTGGTTGTATCTTTTTCCACTTGGACCGATGCTGAAGGTATAGTTCCCCCTTGCTGTTGAACACATGCAGGTGTACTACAGGATGCAGTTTCATAGTGCCGTCATGGGCTTCTTTGCGTGTCATGCTCCCCATCACCTCTCCACCCTCATCCACAATGGGAAAGAGTTCTGTGGATATATCCTGCTTCACCAGTTTCCTTTCCTTGTCTGTTGTGTCTTTTGAGATGTCTTTTGATATGTGTTGTGAGCTAATGCCCTCTTCTATGTTCATACGCGTACATTATATTATATATTTATATATAGTAGTGCAAAGATAAACAAATTGTTGCAATCAGCCAAACATACAGTTGGTTTTTAGGGCAAAATAATGCTTGTTTTTTATCATTTTTAGGGTGGTAAAACTCGATTGGTTGCAAAATGGGCTAAAAACACTGTTTTTGGCGTTGTGTGCGTGCACAGCGATTGATATAAATCAATTTAGCAATGCTTTTCGGTAGATTTTGACAAAATTGTTTGCGCACACAATTATTTCGTCGTACCTTTGCATCGTCAAAAGGAAATAAAATACCTTGCGACTATCAAAAGGCAAAGATTGTTTAGGTTAGTAGAAATTATAGATTTAGGTTTAGCAGAGTTATTAAGGTAAAAGATTGTAGAAAGAAGGATAACAGTTGACATAGTCAGAAGGGCAAGGGAAAGGGTCAGTGGACCTCCCTACCCGAAAGACAGTCAAAGAGCTGAAAAGAGCAATAACACTCGGAAGGCTCATTTTTGAAAGAAATATTGTTTAGGTTAGTAGATATATAATAGATTTAGGTTTTAGTTATTAGGTTAGAAAGATTGTTTAACTCTTGGATAACAAAGAAACATCGCGAGATGGTTCTTATTTTTTAGAAGAGATTTAGTTAAACATACTTTAAATGCTCCAATAGTCGTGAGACTCTTGGAGCATTTTTCATATTGGGCGTTTTTTACTGGAATGTCTTCTTCTGCAATACGAAGTTGGTGCCCAAATATTTCTCTTTCACTATCTGGTTGGCTGCAAGTTCGTCAGGGGTGCCGTGAAAAAGTATTCGTCCTTCAAACAACAAATAGGCACGATCAGTAATGTTGAGCGTTTCATGCACGTTGTGGTCTGTTATCAGGATGCCGATGTTGCGATGCTTCAGGTGCCAGACAACCTTTTGTATCTCCTCAACGGCTATAGGGTCAACACCGGCAAAGGGTTCGTCAAGCATGATGAACTTTGGTTCGATGGCAAGACAGCGTGCAATCTCTGTTCTGCGTCGTTCACCACCTGAGAGACGGTCGCCCAGGTTCTTACGCACTTTCTGCAATGAGAATTCGTTGATGAGGCTTTCCAGCTTTTCATCACGATAGGCTTTTGGCTTGCCCGTCATTTCAAGAACAGACATGATATTGTCCTCAACAGACATCTTGCGGAACACGCTTGCCTCCTGTGGCAAATAACCCACACCATTGCGTGCATGTTCATAAACAGCCATAGAGGTTATCTCTCTGTCGTCGATATACACATGACCTGCGTTAGGTACCACCAAACCTGTGGTCATATAGAAAGAGGTGGTCTTGCCTGCACCGTTAGGTCCCAGCAAACCGACTATCTCGCCCTGCTTTACGCTAAACGAAACATCGTTGACGACAGTTCTCTTGCCGTATATCTTTACCAGTCCTTCGCTTCTGAGTTCTGACATCCTTTAGAAATAAATTAAGATTTACGAATTTTTGCGACAGCCTCATTATATTCTTCTACCAGTCGCGCCATAATAACGCTGACAGGCTCGATGGTCTTTATGGCACTTGCTATCTGACCTATCTCCATCTCGCCTCCTTCAGTGTCACCATCGAAGATTCCTCGTCTTGTGGCTTTCTCACCCAGTATCTCAAGCAGTTCGGGAACGTCAGCCCCCTTAGCCTCAGCTTCAGCCAGCTGGTTGTACAAACCGTTCTTGACCAGTCGTGAGGGTGCCAGCTTCTTCAGGCATAGCATAGTGTCGCCTTCCTCTAGGTTGGTACATGCTTTTTTGAAATTCTCGTGGGCGCTACTTTCCTCACTCAAGGCAAAAAGTGTGCCTATCTGTACGCCCTCGGCTCCCAATATCTGGGCAGCAAGACATGCCTCGCCTGAGGCTATACCGCCTGCTGCAATGAGGGGTAGGGTGGTAGCTTTTCTTACCTGTGGTATCAGACACATGGTGGTGGTTTCTTCCTTACCGTTGTGTCCGCCAGCCTCAAAACCTTCTGCTACTACCACATCTACGCCGGCATCCTCACATTTCTTGGCAAACTTGCTTGAACTTACCACGTGAGCAACTATCATACCTGCATCATGAAAACGCTGTGTGTATTTCTTCGGACTACCAGCAGAGGTGAAGATAATCTTGCATCCTTCCTCTATTATCATGTCGATGAGGGAGTCTATCTGTGGATACATCAATGGTAGGTTGATGCCCCAGGGTTTGTTTGTGGCAGCTTTTATCTTTTGTATATGTTCGCGCAGCAAATCCACACTCATTGTGCCAGCACCTATCAGTCCCAGTCCGCCTGCATTACTCACTGCTGCAGCAAGTTTCCATCCGCTACACCACGCCATACCACCAGCTATCACTGGTATCTCTATTCCGAATATTTCTTTTATTCTGTTGCTCATGTTCGTTTTGTTTATACTTCTCTGCAAAAGTACAAAGAATAATTTGATTTTACAAGAAAACGCAAAAAAAAGGTTCGTCTCGTCACGAGATGAACCTTCCTTTAACATCATTATATGTTGTTGAATTATTTCAAATGATAGAAGAAACCGACGGAGCCATAGATAGGGTAGAGGGTGTCTTCTACAGTCTTGAAATCTTTCTTAAAGATGCCGTTCAAACCCCAGTTGAGATCTACTGAAAGTCCCAGGTTGCGATAGAAGTCCCAATCGAGACCTATGCCCATACCAACCTGGAAATCGCGCATGTCGTCCTTGAAATCGTATGTTGCCCATTCTCCTTCTTTGTTGCCAATCTCAATCTTTGGCCCAGTAGGTGAGCCTTGGCGAAGATAACCATCGGAGGCGATGCCTTCAAAGTCTTTACCTGCAACAAGTGAGAAGTATGGTCCAGCCTTAATTTGCAACTTGTCATTGAAGGTATATGTTGCCTGAACGGGCATCGTGAACATCACCATAGTAACTTCCTGATGCACTTTACCAGTAAAGAGACCTTCCATCTGCGTATCGCCTTTGCGTAGCTCCATGTGGTAAGCCTTGGTGGTTACATCGCCGTCCATGGCTTTGTTCTCGAAGTGTATGCCTGTAAGAATGCCCCATTTGCCATAAATGGATTTCTGTATATCGATACCAGCAAATACAGAGGGGGTGAGAGCATATCTGTCAATGCTACGTATGGTCTCAGGCAGTCCTATTGGTGCTGTAGCGCCAATGCTATAACCTATGCGGAATTTGTATTGTATGTTTTTAGCCCATGATTCTGCATTTGATATCGTGGGAATGAAAAGTGCCATGAGCGTGGCTATAATAAATATCTTGCGTTTCATTTCTTGTTGATATGAGGAATACTACTTCTCAAATGATACTTTGACTTCATCAATATACAGGGTGCTTCCGATAGCTCCCTCAAACTTTGCGCCGTCCTTGCTTGAAGAGAACACCAGGGCGAGGTTATACTTCTTTGCTGCTACGTCTTTGTCATCAGCGTCTTTGCCTTCAAACTCCATAATGAATGGCGACCACTGGTCGGTAGCTGGCAGGCTCTTTACCCTTGCCACCTTTACCACCTGTGGATTGTTTTTCAAGAGGTTGTCGAGGTCCAGCACGTCGTCTCCGTACAGGTAGTAGTCGTTGCCCTGGCTGTCCTTGTTCTTGTAGAACACGGCATAGATGCTTGCCTCGTCAGTTTTGCCTGGCACCACAGTCATATCCTTGTCCGTAAACTTTTCGCCTGGCTGATATTTGTAGTAGCCCGTCACGCGTACAGGTTCGCGGTCTATGGGAATGCCAAAACGAGTAGATTTCAGTGTGTTGGTAAGCACCTGCTCTATGATAAACTTGCCCAAGAACAGGCTGCCGGCTGCAATAGGTCTTTTGAACATTATGCCCAATGAACCGGCAGAAATGGTCTTCAGGCATACCCCCTTGCCTGCATAACCTTGCTCAATAGAGCTTGTTGGGAAGGCATCAGGTTGTTTGCCTATGAGTGTTAGCGCAGCGCCCTTATTGCCTGAATCCCATATACCATACTTTTCTCCACTTGGGGAAATCTCGTGGAAAATGTGGTAGTTACTGCCACCAGTAGTCTTCTCGGAAAGCTCCACATTCTCAAACCTGAAAGTGAAACTTGGCAGCACAGGCTCTTTGAACTCCACCTTGTAGTGTCGTGTCCACTCGCCATCCTGTGAGGTGACGGTGTAGGTTACAGGTCCTTTGGTGAAGTCCTGCATGGAGCCGCTGGCAGGTTGGATGGTGGCACCAGGGGTGACGTCGAATGTTATGGGCAGCTGGTTTGGCAGAGTTGCCATAGAGCGCACTTCAAAAATGATGTTTGTCTCAGTGGAGCTTAGATTGTTGATGTTCATCTTGCTCTTGTCACTAAAGTACTGTGCGTACTCATCTCCAATTACGTGTGCACCATTGATGTCGCATTCCTTATTGGCTGCTTCGTCCTTGATACATGACGCCATGCAAAGGATGGCTGCCAAAAATAATAGCACGGTGCAGATTGAATAATGTTTTTTTAATGTCATATTATTCCAAATGAAATTTTTTGTTTTCAAACTAAAAAAGGTTCGTCTCGTCACGAGATGAACCTTTTATTTATCCTTTTCTTTTATCGATGCTTTTCGTTACCTATTTTTTCCTATTGAGGTTGGAACTCGATGCAAAATTACAAATTGTGTGCGTACACACAAAGGGATTTCTGGATTTTGTTAAAAAAATATCGTGTTTTTTGACGAATATCAATTATTTTTCTTTTGTTTTTCACTTGTTTTTGTTAACTTTGCAAATGGTGAAACTACAAACAAAGGTTGAAATAAGGAAATCGTCTATAGAAATCAGACCAACGGATAGGATTTTATTCGTTGGGTCTTGTTTTGCAGACAATATAGGTAAACGCTTCGTTGACAATAGGTTCAGAGCGTTGGTAAACCCTTATGGGGTGATGTATAACCCCGCAAGCATAAGGCATACTGTTGAAAGGATGGATAAAAATTTCGACATAGCAGTCTTCACCCTTGGCACCAACCATGTGTATAGATTAAAGGAGACAGGCGAGATAGTAGATAATTGCCAGAAACGTCCTCAAAGCCTTTTCAGTGAGGAAGAACTGACGGTGGATGAGTGCAAGAAGTATTTGGCTGAGGCAGTAGGTATGCTGAGAGAACGTAATGCAGAGGTGAGGGTGATCCTCACAGTCAGTCCAATCCGTTATGCGAAATATGGTTTTCACGGCAGTCAGTTGTCTAAGGCTGCACTCCAACTTGCCGCCGATGCTTTGACAAAGCAATACGATGGAGTGGAATATTTCCCTGCTTACGAGATAATGAACGATGAACTGCGCGACTACCGTTTCTACGAACCAGATATGCTTCACCCCTCATCCCAGGCTGTTGACTATATCTATGAGCAGTTTAAGACTATGTTTTTCAGTGCTGACGCCTATAAGATGGAAGAAGAATGGCAGCCCATACAAAAGGCGTTGAATCACCGTCCGTTTGATGCTGAGGGTGAAGAATACAAAACATTTCTTGCTAAGGCTCGTTCTGAGGAAGTTTCTTTTATGAAGAGATGGAAATTATAAAGTTGTCAGCCATATCATCCACTAACGACTACCTTCTTGGTTTGAACACAGAAGAGGAGGTTTGTGTCAGAACCGACTATCAGTCGGCAGGCAAGGGCATGGGAACCAACACATGGGAAAGTGAGGCAGGTAAGAACCTGTTATTCTCCATCTTGGTACATCCATCGTGGTTATCAGTTTCCGAGCAATACCTTTTGTCTATGGCAGAGGCAATATCCATACATGATGTGCTGACGGAGATTCTCCGACCGATAATGGGTGAAGATGCTACAGACAAGCTGACTATCAAATGGCCTAACGACATATATTGGGAGGACAAAAAACTTAGTGGAACACGAATAGACGGCAACATAAAAGGTGGAGTGCTGCAAGACCTCATAATAGGTACAGGCATAAACGTAAACCAGCAACAGTTCTTCGGTGATGCCCCCAATCCTGTGTCGCTTTATCAGATTACGAGCAAGGAACATGACAACGATGAAATCCTGAATAAGATATTGGCGTACTTTGCCAAATATCAGGATGCATTGAAGCAAGGCGACAAGGAAAAGATAGTGAGTGAGTATCATGGACGGCTGTACAGACGAACGGGAATACATCGGTACGAAGACAGTAATGGCACTTTTGATGCTGAAATTGTCAGGGTAGATACCAACGGCATCATGACGCTTAGACGCACAGACGGAACGCTGTCTGATTATGAGTTTAAGGAGGTGAGATTCGTGATATTGTAATAACATAATATCGACATATCGAAATAACGAAAGATTATAAATCAATAACAAAATCGTAAAGGACTATGAAATTTAAGAGAATTTTGCTGAAGCTTTCAGGTGAGAGTCTTCAGGGTGAACAAGGGTACGGCATAGACGTTAACCGATTGAATGACTATGCTCGTCAGATAAAAGAGATAGCCGATATGGGTGTAGAGATAGGCATCGTGATTGGTGGTGGCAATATCTTCCGCGGTTTGTCTGGTGCAGGCAAGGGTTTTGACCGTGTGAAAGGCGACCAGATGGGTATGTGTGCAACGGTTATCAATTCTCTCGGTCTCTCATCGGCTCTTGAGGCTATAGGTCAGAAGACTAAGGTGCTTACGGCTATACGTATGGAACCTATAGGCGAGTTTTATAACAAGTGGAAGGCAATAGAGGCTATGAAGCAGGGACAGGTGGTTATTATGTCTGCAGGCACGGGTAATCCTTACTTCACCACAGACACAGGTTCGTCACTTCGTGGCATTGAGATAGAGGCCGATGTAATGCTGAAGGGCACTCGTGTGGATGGTGTATATACTGCCGACCCAGAGAAAGACCCTACCGCCACTAAGTTTCATGATATTACTTATCAGGAAGTGATAGCTAAAGGGCTGAAAGTGATGGATGTTACAGCTACAGCTATGTGTATGCAGAACAACTTGCCTATCTACGTGTTCAATATGGATATAGTAGGCAATCTGAAGAAAGTGATGCAAGGCGAGGAAATCGGTACGCTGGTGCATAATTAGTTCAAGAGTTCCAAGATTTCACAAAGTCCCCCAAAAATCAAGAGTTATGGACAGAAGAGCATATGTACGCACACTGTTCCTTGTTCTGTGCAAGGCTGTGCACGACCTTTACCCTCAGGGTAGTATAAAGATATTATTCCCAGTAAGTAACGGCTATTATTGCGAGCCAGAGATAGGCGAGGTGGTAAGTCCTGATAATGTGGCTGCCATACGTCATAGAATGCGTGCACTGATAGATGCCGACCTACCTATCGAGATGCACAAGAAACCGAAGGAAGAGGTACTTGAGCTATTCAAAGACGATGAGTCTAAGGTACGACTGATGAGGGGTGTTGATACCGAGACCCTGCGTTATTGTTCACTTGTGGGCTACAACGATTCCTTCTATGGCGAGGTGCTGTCACATACTGGTGCCGTAAGCCTTTTCGGACTTGAGATGTACATCAACGGTATGCTGCTCCGAATACCAGATGCCAACGACCCTACTAAGTTGGGCAAGTTTATTCGCCAAGATAAGATGTTCGACGTATTTATGGAGAGTCATTCATGGCAGAAAAAGATGGGTCTGAGTAATATAGGCACCCTTAACCAAGCCATAGACGAGGGATACAGTTCACAGCTTATTACGGTCTCTGAGGCTATGCAAGAAAAACACCTCTCTAAGATAGCTGACGATATCGCAAGTCGTGACGTGAAGGTGGTGATGATTGCAGGCCCGTCAAGTAGTGGTAAGACGACTACCTGCAAGCGTCTCAGTGTGCAGTTGGTTATCAATGGTATCTGGCCTAAGCAGATGTCTATGGATGATTACTATGTCGACCGTGAGAATACGCCGTTAGACGAGAATGGCGAGTATGATTTTGAGTCCCTACATGCTCTTAACCTCGAACTGTTTAATGAACATGTCAATGCCCTCATCAATGGAGAAGAGGTGGAGTTGCCTCGCTATAATTTTGCTACGGGTAAGAGTGAGAAGTCTGGTAAGAAACTCAAACTGAAAGAGAATGAGATACTGGTCATAGAAGGCATCCATGCCCTTAATCCGGACCTCACGTCCTCAATTCCGCAACGACAGATATTCCGTCTCTATGCCTCTGCACTCACTACCATAATGCTCGATGACCACAATTATGTCTCTACCACTGACAACCGTCTTATCCGTCGTATGGTGCGCGACTATAAATATCGCAACACCTCTGCCGAGCAGACGTTGGCTCGCTGGGCTTCTGTGCGTCGTGGTGAAGATAAGTGGATATTCCCATTCCAGGAAAATGCCGATGCAGTGTTCAATACAGCCCTGTTGTTTGAACTCGCTGTGTTGAAGTCTCAGGCAGAATCCCTGCTGTTTGGTGTAAAGGAGGATTCCCCTCAGTATTCAGAGGCAAGGCGTCTGATACGTTTCCTGCGTCATATAGCGCCAATGTCTGAGGATCAGATACCATTCACCTCTCTGCTGAGAGAGTTCCTTGGTGGTAGTAGCTTTGAATATTGAATTAGAAATTAGGCTCCGAGCTTTGCTCGCCTGAGCACCGTTAGGAGCGCAAGAATTAGAAATTATTTTACATAATTTTCAACTTTCAATTTTCAACTTTCAACTTTTCTTTGTACCTTTGCAGTTCAATAACAGGTAATAAATACAAATAAGAATATAAAGATGTCAAGTTTAAGATTCCAGATGGTTAGCCAGGCATTCCGCAAACATGCAGTGGAAGTGCCAGCTCCCACCGAGCGCCCCTCAGAGTTTTTTGCCAAGTATGTGTTTAATAAGGCAAAGATGCAGAAGTATCTGCCTAAGGACACATACGTGAAGATGATGGACGTGATAGACAATGGTGTGCCCCTTGACCGTGAGACGGCTGACGTCGTTGCCGATGGTATGAAGAAGTGGGCAATGGAGTTGGGCGTAACCCACTGTACTCACTGGTTTCAGCCTCTTACCGACACTACGGCAGAGAAACACGATGCCTTCGTAGAGCACGATGGCAATGGCGGTATGGTAGAGAAATTCTCTGGCAAGTCACTTGTGCAGCAGGAACCTGACGCTTCCAGTTTCCCTTCTGGTGGCATTCGCTCAACCTTTGAGGCACGAGGCTATTCTGCCTGGGATCCTACCAGTCCAGTGTTTGTCGTTGGCGACACACTGATGATTCCTACCGTCTTCATCTCTTACACAGGTGAGGCACTTGACTACAAGACACCTTTGCTTAAGTCTCTCCGTGCTGTCAACGAGGCAGCTACGGCAGTGGTACATTATTTCAACCCTGAGGTGAAGAAGGTAATCTCCAACCTTGGTTGGGAACAGGAGTATTTCCTCATCGACGAGGGCTTATATTCTGCACGTCCTGACCTTCTGCTCACTGGACGTACGCTGATGGGACACTCTTCAGCTAAGGACCAGCAGATGGACGACCACTATTTCGGTGCCATCCCTGAGCGTGTGGCTGCCTTCATGAAAGACCTCGAGATACAGGCTCTCGAACTTGGCATTCCTTGTAAGACACGTCATAATGAGGTAGCGCCAAACCAGTTTGAACTTGCGCCAATCTATGAAGAGATGAACCTCGCCATCGACCACAATATGCTTATCATGTCGCTCATGAAGAAGGTGGCACGTAAGCATGGTTTCCGTTGTCTCTTGCACGAGAAACCTTTTGATGGTGTCAATGGTTCAGGCAAGCACAACAACTGGTCTCTTGCCACTGATACAGGCATCCTGCTTCACGGTCCTGGCAAGGACGATGTCAGCAACCTGCGTTTCGTCACCTTTGTGGTTGAGACGCTGATGGGTGTATATAAGCATAACGGACTCCTGAAGGCAAGTATAATGTCGGCTACCAATGCCCATCGTCTTGGTGGTCATGAGGCTCCTCCTGTCATCGTAAGTTCATTCCTTGGCCGTCAGCTTACTGAGGTACTTGACCACCTTGAGAATACTACTGATGATACCATAGCCATCAAGGGTAAAGCAGGACTGAAACTCGATATTCCTTCCATTCCTGAACTGCTTATCGACAATACCGACCGCAACCGCACCTCGCCATTCGCCTTCACGGGTAACCGCTTTGAGTTCCGTGCTCCAGGCAGTGAGGCAAACTGTGCTTCGGCTATGATAGCCCTCAACTCAGCTGTTGCTGAGGCTTTGGTAAGTTTTAAGCAGCGTGTTGATGCCCGCATCGCTGAGGGCAAGGATACCACAGCGGCTATTATCGCTACTCTGCGTGACGATATCAAGACCTGTAAGGATATACGCTTCGACGGCAATGGCTATAGTGACGAGTGGAAACAGGAGGCTGCACGTCGTGGACTCGATGTCGAAACCTCTTGTCCTGTAATCTTCGACCGCTATCTCGACGAGTCATCTATCAATATGTTTGAGTCTCTCCATGTCATGACACGCAAGGAACTTGAGGCACGTAACGAGATAAAGTGGGAGACCTACACTAAGAAGGTGCAGATTGAGGCACGTATCTTTGGCGACCTCTCCATCAATCATATCATTCCTCAGGTGGTGGCTTATCAGACCAAGCTCGCTGAGAACGTGGCAGCCATGAAGTCTATCCTCCCAGAGGCAGAATTCAAGACCCTCTGTGCTTCTAACCTCGCCCTCATTTCTGAGATAGGTGACAGAGTGCGTCACATTGAGGAAGGTTGCGCTGCCCTCACTGAGGCACGTAAGGTGGCAAACAAGATTGAGTCACAGCGTGAGAAGGCTATCGCTTATCACGACACCGTAGAACCTCTCATGGAGAAGATACGTTATCATATCGATAAACTCGAGGCAAAGGTTGACGATGAGGTGTGGACTCTGCCTAAGTATCGTGAAATGCTCTTTATGAGGTAAAGAACGGGCTCCGAGCTTGCTCGCCTGAGCACCTACTGGAGCGCAAGAACGTTAACGGGAACTATGAATTATGTACTCTGCGTTATATGTGCCCTGTTTTGCATGAGCCGGGCATCTGCTGCCGAAGGCGACATTTTTGTCCCCAAGGCGCCTGATTATGCTGACCCGGCGATGTGGTACACTGCTGATGGCGACACTGCCAATGCTGGTGCCGATGTGTTCTACGTTGTCTCAACGTGGGAGACCGACTGGACCGCAGCTGACGGCAAGGTGAGCCACTGGGCTGATGTGTGTAATCCCCGTCATCGTGACCGCATGGCTATCGAGATTAGCAAGGTGGCAGCCTATATGTCCGTAGGCAACCGTTTCTATGCGCCTTACTACCGTCATGCTACCATCGACGGATTTGTTACGCAGAATGAAGATACCATACGCAGTCGCGCCCAAGTGGCTATGGGTGATGTGTGCAGGGCTTTTGACTATTTCCAGAATGTTCGCGACAAGAGCCGTCCTTTCATCATCGTTGGTTTCAGTCAGGGAGGCATGGCTATGGTGTCACTGCTCAAGCACATGAGTGACGAGCAGTATCAGGGGCTCGTAGCAGCATACGTCTTAGGCTATAAGGTAACACCTGAAGATACACTTTCGTCCAGTCATATACGTCCTGCCAAGGGCGAGAGTGACACGGGCGTCACCATCTGCTATAATACGGTGAAGGATGCTAAGTATGCCAAACCTGTAATCGCTGGCACCTGCTTCGCCATCAACCCCGTCAATTGGCGCACCGATGCTACTCCAGCCACGCTTCATGACACTATCACCGTTACCCTCGACCCCCATCATCATGTTCTTGTGGTCAAGGGCTATAGCGGTGCCGAATATCGTCCGTATGGCAATCTCATCAACGTTGGCGACATCCACAGTTGCGAGCCCTGGCTCTACAGCGAATGCCTGAAGCAGAACTTCGCCACCAGAACGCGAAGATTTAGATCAGAAAGAAATAATAATCAATAATAAATAATTGGGGTCTCAGGTATTGTCTTTTAACTCCTTTAACTCCTTAACTCCTTTAACTCCTTATAAATATAATAAATGAAAAAGAACCTTGAAACCATCTGCGTGCATGGCGGATGGAAACCAAAGAAGGGTGAACCACAGCAGTTGCCCATTTGTCAGTCAACCACATTCAGGTATGAGACCAGCGAGCAGATGGCGCGCCTCTTCGACCTGAAGGATGAAGGATATTTCTATACCCGTCTTGCTAATCCTACCAATGATGCCGTAGCCAAGAAAATCTGCGCCCTCGAGGGTGGAGTAGGGGCTATGCTCACCAGTTCGGGTCAGGCAGCCAATTTCTATGCTGTGTTCAATATCTGTCAGGCAGGCGACCACTTCATCACCTCCAACACCATCTATGGCGGCACCTTCAACCTCTTCGGCGTAACCATGAAGAAGCTCGGCATAGAGTGCACCTTCGTCGATCCTGATTGGGATGATGCCAAGATAGAGGCATGTTTCAAGGAGAATACCAAGTGTTTCTTCGGCGAGACCATCTCTAACCCTGGTGGCAACGTGTTCGATATAGAGCGTTTTGCCAAGATGGCACATAAGCATGGTGTGCCTCTCATTGTCGATAACACCTTCGCCACACCTATCAACTGCCGTCCTTTTGAGTGGGGTTGCGACATCGTCACCCATTCCACCACTAAATATATGGACGGTCATGCCACTCAGGTAGGCGGTTGCATCGTTGATTCAGGCAACTTCAACTGGGAGACCTGTACCCATGAGGGTGATAACAGTGTTCCCGTTAACGTTAACGTTCTTCGCCAAGGCTCAGGCGAGCAGAGCTCGGAACCCGTTAAGTTCCCAGGTCTTACTACGCCAGATGAGTCTTATCACGGACTCACCTACACCAAGGCATTCGGCAAGCTTGCCTATACCACCAAACTCGTCGCTCAGCTCATGCGCGACCTCGGTAGCATACCAGCACCACAGAATTCCTTCCTGCTCAACCTCGGACTTGAGACCCTTGCCCTGCGTATGAAGCAGCATTGCTCCAACGCCCAGAAAGTGGCAGAGTGGCTGGAGAAGAATCCTAAGGTGTCATGGGTCAACTACTGCGGACTGCCTTCTAACAAATACTATGCCCTTGCCCAGAAGTATATGCCTAACGGCAGCTGTGGCGTCATAGCCTTCGGTTTGAAGGGTACACGTGATGATGCCATCAAGTTTATGGACAACCTCGACTTCATCAGCATCGTAACCCACGTTGCCGATGCCCGCACCTGTGTGCTCCACCCAGCCAGCCACACCCACCGTCAGCTCTCCGACGAGCAGTTGCGTGAGGCAGGCGTAGCCCCTGACCTTGTGCGCCTCTCCGTAGGCATAGAGAATGTTGACGACATCATTGCCGACCTTGAAAGTGCTATGAAGGTAATTGACAATTGATAATTGATAATTGACAATTGAACTCCGAGCTTTGCTCGCCTGTAATCGGACGCACCTCTGGTGCTACGCTTGCCAGAGCAAGAACACCTACGGAGCGCAAGAATTGATAATTGACAATTGATAATTGAACTAGCTTGCGAAGCAAGCGTTTGAACCCTTTGAACCCTTTGAACCAGCTCGCACCAGCGAGCGTCTTGAACCCTTCTTGAACTAGCGAAGCGTTTGAACCCTTTGAACCAGCTCGCACCAGCGAAGCGTTTGAACCCTTTGAACCAGCTCGCACCAGCGAGCGTCTTGAACCAGCGCTTTAGCGCGTCTTGAACCAAGCATATCGCTTTCGTTTCCCTATATAAGAGGCATCCCCCTGATGGAGGTATGCCTCTTTTTCGAATCCGATGTTGCGATAAGCCGTCAGTGCGTCGCGGTATATAATGAGTTTAATTATCCACTCCACTATATACCATATATAAAAAGGTACGTAAAGCATTTCCCTCTGTTGCAGGGTGTGTATGTATTCGTGCCTTTGCTCCGTTTTGTTCAGTTTTGTGCGCGCAAACACGATGCCAAAGATATTGATGGCATAAAACCCCTTCATCAGGGGCAGAGATGATATGTTTATGATGCGCATAGTTTGTTGGTGCAAAGTTACGCAAAAGATATTATTTTGTGAACAAAAGAACATTTTTTTGCGAAAAAATTTGCAAGTTTAAAACTATTTTCTTAATTTTGCCCCAAATTAGTACAAAAATTGTGCGCGAGCACAGTTTCTGGCACCGACTACTAACCAGACTACATTAACTATATCTACTGAAATTATTTTTACTAACTAAAGTACTACAACAACGTATGAGAAAGAATGTTTTGTCAGGAGTCCTAACTATGCTCTTGATGTTCTTTGCCATAGTTGCTAACGCATCTCCTTCAGTCTTTCAGGACAGGAAATTAAGATACTTCTTTATAAAGTAATGTGTGTTTTGTGGCAATCAGACCTTCGTGGTCTGGTTGCCTTTTTTTACTGTTTGCCCGTTTTGTGGTGTCATTAAGAGAGGGGACAATGTGGACATTGTGGACATTGTGGACATTGTGGACAAAAAAAGGCTGCAACCAGCCTTAACCGATTGCAGTCCCAACCTAACTCCGAGCTTGCTCGCCTGAGCACCTACGGAGCGCAAGAAACGACGCGTCTCAAATTTACTCGCAGAGCGAGTTAGAGGTGACTCACGCAACTGGTGGTGGTCAGTATAGTACAGATTGCCGTTAGAATAGCGTTAATGATAACGCTCCAATTCTTCTTTGCTTCTTCGCTCATAACTTTATCCTTTCGTTAAATAACTGTGAACTTAAAAAGCGAAGCCCCATTGAGGGGCTTGCTTTTAAGGGTTCTCCTTTGGAACAGGATTCTTGATTACGTACTGGAATGAACCTACGTCGCCAAGTGCGCGAGAAGCGAGCTGGCTCTTGCCAGTTACCACATCCTTAGTACGAGTGTACTCAGGAGTGAAGATGCACTTTGCATTCTTGATGTTGTCCTGAATGGTCCAGTCCTTCTGGGTTAGGGCGCCAGATGAGCGGAGTGAAACACCGAAGTAGCCGAAGCGGTCGAGGTGAATCTTGTTAGAGTTCTGAAGCTCGTAAGTCATCACGTTGGCAAGCTCTATGAGCACTGCATAAACGTCTGACTCCTTCACTGACACGTTCTGCTCAATGCGCTTAGAAAGCTCACGAGTGTCGAGGATGCCTGGGTGCCATGCACGTCCATACCACAGGTTGTTGCTAGTCTTACGCTTGTCCTGATAAACATCTACAATTACTGCCATAATTTAAATCTCCTTTCCGACCCTCCAAACCTCCCTTAGAGGGAGACTTTTTGAGTCAATTTTTAGTTAGTTAATTAGTTAGTTAATTTGTTTGTGTTGTTGTTAAAGAGCTCTTATCTTTCTTCGAGAAGACAACTAAGACAACTCAGACAACTTTCTCTCTATCGTGCACTATAAATTAAAATGTTGTTCCTTGTTGTTCGTTGTTGTCGTTCTTTCTGAATGACAATGCAAAGTTACTACATTAACTTAAATCCTGCAAGAAAAAAGTAGTTTTTAACATCTTGGAATGACCCTTGCAGAGGCTATGCTTCCGTCGGCTGAAGCTATGCTTTGACCCCCCTAAAGTTCTGCCTCTGCCGATAGAATTAACACTTCCCTCGTTTGTTAAATAACTTAACAAATAACGTGTTCAGTATCAGTATGTTATAACAAAGAAAAAAATATTTCATTCTATGCTTAAATTGCACACTTTTGCAATTTTGTGCATAGTAGTTTTTAACATTGTCCACAATGTCCCCTTTGTCCACGTTGTATTCGCACTCGCATATATATATATTTATATTTTATAAAAGAAATAAGAAAGATAATTATATATAATTCTCTTTCTTACAAAGAAAAGTTTTCTTTAGCGCCTCCATCGTGCATAGCAAAATCCAGCTATGATTGTTTTCGTTAACTATGTGTACATTTGCACTGTGAAAGTTCACATGTGGACAATGTGGACATTGTGGACAAAATTCAAAATAAATTTGCATTTTCGCTCATTTATTCGTAACTTGGTCTCTCAGGAGACTAGGTTTTTGCACTCGTTTTTAGATAATTTTTTCACGCTCTAAAAAATAAATACATTTCTTTTTTTGCTCGCTTAATCAAAATTTTGTACCTTTGCAACTGATCACTGGCAGAGATGCCTCGTCGGTGCTTTGCGCCCTCGATGGCATGAAAAGCTTTAGCGTAAGCGACAGTGTGACTTTATTGGAAAATTAATAACGGCATTAGCTGGTTATCGAAATATCTGGGAATGTAGGAAGTTCGTCATGATATAGTATAATGGTAACGATACGGCTCTATGTCTACGCATAGCGTGGGCACAAGCTTATCTCCATTATACGGGCATTTCCTACAGCCTCCAGATATGGGTAAGAGCGGGTTTCCACGCTTTTTACATCCATATTTGCAGGCTGTATTTTTGTCCGTAATTTTAAGATAAGCCATGCGAAGCCATAAACTGACATTTGATGTTTATGGACAAAGACATCGTTTCTCGGCGGTTCTCCCTTGAGAGTCGTCGATATATAGGATGTAAGACTAAGTTGGTTGATTGGATTTTCGACCTTATAGACCGACATGCACATGATGTTCACTCTTTTTGTGACATTTTCTCTGGAACTGGAGTAGTTGCACAAAGGGCTTTGAACAAATATGAGCATGTTGTGGTGAACGATTTCCTTTATTCTAACAACATAATGTATCGTGCTTTTTTCGGTGCAGATGAATGGGATGAAGAAAAGGTGCAGGGTATAATTGACGAGTTTAATGCTATCAAGCCGAATAGGATAGGTGAAAACTATTTTTCCAAAAACTTTGGAGGAAAATATTTTCATCATGACACGGCAAAGATTATAGGCTATATACGAGGACGATTGCAGCGCATGAAAAATAACTTGACAGACAAGGAATATGCAGTGTTGCTTGCTTCTCTCATATATAGTGTTGACCGTCATGCTAACACTATGGGACATTTTGATGCTTACCATCATAAGGCGCCTGCTCCTCATCAGTTTGAGATGCGAATGATAAATGTAGGTTCTTATCCTGGCGTAGAAATACATCAAGAGGATGCCAACAAGTTGGCAAGAAATATCCATGTCGATGTATTATACCTCGACCCACCATATAATTCGCGTCAATACAGCAGGTTCTATCATGTGTATGAGAATCTGGTACAATGGAAAAAGCCCAAACTATACGGTACAGCCTTAAAACCTAAAGAGGAGAACATGAGTGATTATTGCAGAACTGCTGCGCTATCTGCATTTACTGATTTGGTTTCTCATGTTGATGCAAGATATCTCGTGGTTTCATATAATAACACCTATAAGTCTAAAAGCAGTTCTTCTGAGAACAAAATCAAACTTGAACAACTTGAAGGGGTATTGAAGAAATGTGGTAAAACAATGGTTTTCAATCAGGAGTTCAAGCCCTTCAACTCAGGAAAGACAGAGTTTGATGACCACAGAGAGTATTTATTTATAACTGAGGTTGACAATGAAAAACGGAATAGCTCGTTCCCCAATGTTCTACGTGGGTGACAAATATAAATTGATACGAGAAATACGCACTCATTTCCCTCAGCATATAGGTCGGCTGATAGAGCCATTTGTTGGGGGTGGGTCGGTAATGATGAATGTTGTTGCCGAAAGCTACCTTCTGAATGACATAAATGAATATGTGATAGGTCTGCATAGAATGTTGCAGGGGTATATAGGACGTGAGGAAGAATTTGTAAATGAGTTGTATGCTATTATAGACCAATACGGTCTGTCTCTTTCATATAGAGAGGATGTTGTGCCAAAGAACCTGAAAACAGAGTTCCCTAAGACTTACTATTCCAGATACAACAAGGAGGCATATCTGCGCATGAAAGCAGATTTTATTGAGGGTGGACAGCAAGATATGCAGAGGCTATATCTATTGTTGATTTATGGATTCAACCATATGCTACGTTTCAATGGTAAGGGTCTATTTAACCTACCTGTAGGAAATGTTGATTTCAACAAGAATGTTCATGATGCACTGGAGGATTATTTTATGCTGCTATCGCAGAAAGATACTGAATGGCACAATGAAGATTATCATATCTTCCTCAATGAAATTGACTATCAGCCTGACGATTTGGTGTATCTTGACCCACCATACTTAATAACTTTCAGCGAGTATAATAAACTCTGGAACAAGGAAACAGAAAGAGATTTGTTAGAACTTCTTGACAACTTGAATGACAGAGGGGTGAAGTTCGCAATTTCAAATGTTACTCACTATAGAGGACGAGTTAACGATATATTTCTTGAATGGTCAAGACGATACAATGTTCATTCTATAAAAAGTAATTATATAAGTTTCAATGATAACAGCATTAAGCAGTTTAGCGAGGTGCTGGTAACAAATTACTAAAACCTATGGCAAGACAGAGCAGATCCGAATATAAGCCGCTACTCTTTACGACGACAATGCGTAATCCAGGCAGACTGAAGTATATGCTCTATGTATTAAACAAGTTTGAAGGGCAGATACTTGATGACGAACTCGCTACAAAGATTTGTGGTGAGACGATAAGATACGGTTTGTATCGCCCAATGAAGAAATTGCTCTCAGTTCAAACAAAATGGGCGACATCCGACCAAGGAGAATTCAGTGAAACGCTGCTTACAGACGATGAGGTAAACCTTATGCTTAGCAACAATCCGCAAAGTCATAAGGAAGCAGGCTTCTCAAAAGGGTGGCCATCACGTTTCGCTACGATTTATGATTTGACAAAGGAACTTGGACTGGCATACTTCAATGTGGGTGAGCCAATAGTTATTTCTCCACTATGCAAACATCTGCTACAATCGCTTGATGTAAATATTGATGAAGGAACAGGATTAGTAAGCTACGAAATAGTTCACCCAGAATATGAGCAGCAGGTATTTACACAGGCTTTAGCCAAATCGCAAAGGCATAATCCCTTTGTACGAGTGCTCAATGACAATATACCATTGATACTGCTCCTGCAAACAATTCAGAAACTCAATGCCGACCCAGAACAAAATGGTGCAGGAATATCCAGACGAGAACTTCCACTGCTGATATTCTGGAAGGATAATGATGCGGAGGCACTCTATCAACGCATTGCAAGACTGAGAAAGGAGTATGGTTACACCCCAAGTGACGAAGTTATTTGTGATATCTGCCTTGAAGAAATAATGGAGGGAAACTTTAAGAAATTCAAGACAGAATCAATAATGGACGAATATCCAGACGAGTTTATTCGCAAGATGCGAATGACAGGATTGATTTCTCTCAGAGGCGCAGGCAGATATATAGACATAAACAAAAATGAATCGGACAAGATAAAGTACATACTAACACATTATGCCAACTATAGCCACTTCAACAACGAGCGTGACTATTTTGACTATATGGCTGCATTGGATGAGAATCTGATAAGTATTGAGTCGGATACACCATCATTATCTGAGAGTGAAGAACTGCTTTCTAATTGGCTCTCAACATACAAGTGGAACACTATAAAACAAGAACTTACCAACCTTGCCACACGCAAACCCAGCAATGACGCTATATTGAAATTCCTGGCTGCTCCTGTCAGGCTGGAGTTCCTTACAGCTCTTGCTATAAAGAGTAAGATACCTGATGTAAGAGTGATACCTAATTACGCTTGTGATGATACGGGGCTTCCCACCTCAACTGCAGGAGGCAATAAGGGCGATATAGAGTGTTTTGAACATCAATATGGAGTGTTGGTGGAGGTTACTATGGCCACAGGACGCACTCAAACAATGATGGAGATATGGCCTATAGAACGTCACCTTACAGATTTCCAAAAGAAGCAACAGTCACAATGTATTTTTGTTGCTCCCTCAATATATGCAGACAGCAAAAGGCAGATAAAATACGTATCAGACGAATCCAAGGGCGTGCTAAAGATCAGACCATACGATATCACTGAATTGGTTACATTCTTGGAGAACAGTCACGGACTGTATGAATATAAGATTGCATCATTATTTGATTCTCCCAAAATGGTGTCTTATGCAGATCAATATATGAAGTTAAAAAGGGGGATAGACATTCTTTCACTAACAAGAGCACTGCAAGGTGAATTCGGAGAAGACTATGGCTCGATGGGCGCACGAGAATGGTATGTTGTGACGAGAGAATACGTAGAGAGGCAGACTATGAGGAACAACATACCTGATGACGAGCCAGTTTCGTGGCTCGCCGCCGAAGACCTCGCCTGATGGAATAGAAAAAGGCTGCCTCGAAAGACAGCCTTAATTTGTTCCTTTTATAGTGCAGTATGAAAGTCGAAACAATCAAGTGCACTTTTCCTGATGCAAAGGTATGGAGTTTTTTTTAATCCACCAAATGTTTTTCGATTTTTTTATAGTTTTGATAATAAAAATCCAGAATTTTCCAATATAATGGACTTTACTGCATCGTCGGGCATATTATCAAACAGGGCTTTTACTTCCTTGCGCATATCCTGAGCCCTGTTTTCTGAAACCTGCCCCAAGAGGTATTCTAAGACTTTGTAGGCTCCGAATAGTTGTGTCTTGCTATTGCCCAAATATCCCAACGGACCATTGCTGATGGCTTCTGGGAGATTCTTGTCATAAAGCACTTTGCCGTGTGCACAATAGTTGCGCAACTTCCTGACGGTATCTATATAGCTAAGAAATTCATTGGGCGACGACATGCCATAAATACGCGAAATATCACACTTCAGAGGAACTTCCCTCAGATTGTCATATAGCAGGATGATTGCGCCGAAACTGAAGAACTCCATTGCCTTCCATACGGGAGAGATACTTCTTCCGTGACTTTTCATATCATGTATTACGACCTCTTCCTTAGAAGCATCCCTCATCGCTTTTGCCATTATATCACCTTCCAGAAAATCCTTGTTTACATACTTGCTGTCCTGATACCAGAAAGGGTCTTTCTTATATCTGTTTGATGCGTAATATATGAGTTTAGTGCGAAAGTTAATCTCCACGCGGCTAATGTATTTCAACAGTATATTTCGGAGGTCAAAATCAAAATAATATAACCTTATTGCATAATCGAAACAAGTGTTTGCCTTGAATTCATGCGTACGGTTAATCTTGCGTGGATAGGTCTTTTCAAAGGGGAACCAATAGAATCCAAGACGAAAGTAGCCAATGTCAAGCAAACATTCTTTTGCTTTCTCCTTATCGGCTATAATCATGCCACGTTCTTCCAACAGGCTTATCTGTTCTTCTATGTTGGTAGCAAATTTTGTCATACCTCAATAAATTTATGCAAAGGTAGCATTTTTCTTTGAAATCACGAAAGAATAATGAGCGTAATTGTTAAATAGCATCAAAAAAGATGGTGAAAGGATGGTTCGTCCATCCACGGATTTTGCTCGGATGGTGTTTTTTTGTACTTTTGCAGGAAAAACAAAAACACATGACTCAAAAGGAAGCTATAATAAAGGCTTTAGAAAAACTTGGAGGTAGAGCGCAACTGAAGGATATCTACCCCTTGGCGATAGAGATTGGCGACTTCAGCAGAAGCCAGAATATGAAGGCTACGATACGTAATTGTCTGCTGACAAACCCCAAGGACTTCCGTCATTCGTACGGTAAGCCCGATGGCTGGTGGGAACTCACATCTTTTCAGGAGGAAATAGCCGAGATGAAGGCTGAGATAAAAACACTGAAAGAGGAGAATGAGAGGCTGAGAGCAGTGCCCACGGAGGATGATTTCGTGAATAAACTTGTGACAGACGCAGAGAATCGTTACAAGTATGAAAAAGACATGATAAAAGCTATTAGAACGATACTATACAATCTTGGTCGCACTGAAGACGCAGCAAAGCTTGATGCATGGATTGATGGAAGAGAATACAAGCCTTCTATGAATTTCGAGGGCGACTATGTGGTGAATAAGCATATAGATCACGAGGTGAATGGTGTGGCTAAGGGTGCTACTGGCATAATAACAAATAAGTGATAAGTCATGGATAAGGAAGAATTACAGGAGGCTCTGGAGGCTATAGGCAAGGGTGGTATAAACGTTGCTGGTGACCTTGTGATAGAAAAGCATGTGGATTACGAGGTAAACAACGTAGAGGCTGGTGGCATAGGCATTCAGATAAACAATGGCAAGGAGAAATCGCTTACTGCATCTGACGAGGACATCAAAGCGGCTATCGAGGCACTGATGGAGGCGACGGATGATGAGGGGGCGACGATATTTTCAAATAAGAAGCAATGGTGGGCTATATTCATGGTGTTATCCACTTATTGTAATTACCCTAAGCAGAAGAAGGCTTTTGAGGCAAAGATGGGGGAACTAAATGTAAGTAAGATTGACGGCAAGAGAGACCTTTCGTATGATTCTCTCAGCAAAGCCGCCAATGATGTACCTAAACTTGCTACATGCAAGCCTGACAGCTGGTACACCATGAAAGACATAAGCTACCATTACAAACAACAATTCGTGGTGGCTGATTTTCTGATGCTTAAACTTGGCATTAAGTCATAGAGAGTTCCAATAACAATTCCAATATTCCAATAACAATTCCAACTCAGTTTTTTTTCTGAGTTGGAATTTTTTTTGTGCCTACCTTTGCAGCAACTTCCTAACTGGCGTACGAAACGCTACGAAATCGAAGACAGGAAGATTAACTAAAAACAACGACGCTTATGGCAAAAGAAAAAATGCAAATGGAAGTAGGCAAGCGGTACAAAGGGTATGGCGTGCTGAATGAGTATGGCGAGTATCTTTTTACTCCGTGCCAGAAACTTGAACCATCTGAAAAGAACATGAAGATTGTGCGCTCAAACGGGAGTGCCACACTTTATGAGAGTAAAAACTGCTTCAAACTATCGGTCACAATCCCTAAGTCTATAAAGGGCTTCGGTGGCAGGGTGCACGAAATGTCAATTGGCATTGAGAGAGCAATGAAGTTATTCAAAGAGTACATATAAACAAGGAGGAAAGAATTATGGAATTTATTTATGTAAAAGGCAGCGAGGGGGAGTTCCCTTATTCGATGCAGCAAGACCAAGGTGTATTGAGGGTAGTGCCATTAGAGGCAATAACCTACTTAGAGTTCTTTTTTGATACAGAAATGCTCAAGAGCAAGAAAAGAAAAGTTTGGGAAGCCGTCACGGGCGCTTACCTTGAGGTGGATGGTAGAGTCTATTATACCACTCCTTCAACAGCCCGTAGGCTCTACTTGAAAGTATCTAACACCGCACTATCAATATAAGACTATGGTTGACATCGAAGCACTTATGAAGGAAAGACGTGCCGAGTTGCACTTACTTCTCCGAAGATACTCACCACGCTACAGGCTGTGTCGTTTTAAAACTCGTTATATTGATACGTATAACGTCCTTGTGATATACCCTCCGAATAAAGAAAATAACTGGCTGTCGTTTGACATCATCGAACCTCTGCAAATGTTCTGCCACATGTTTTCATTACTTTGGCATATTGAGGTAGATGAGGAAACTAGAATGCTTAAAGTGGTAATACAATACATGAACTGCCCAAAATCTAACTAAAGAGTTGAACTAAACATTTTAAGACTTATGAAAAAGAAATGAGTGTACACGTAATTTATTACGAGAAGCGGGGCAAGAAAAGCGTAAAGATGATGCGCCCCGTGAAGACAAGGGAGGAGTATCTGGCTCTGCGTGACAGCACGAGGCAGAGAAACCTGCTGAAGGCTGTGAGAAACGGCGAAGAGAAAAAGAAGATGCAGCTGGTGCAGATGAACTACTCATGCCTGCCGAACGCTGACGGAACACTGGCTGGCTCAACGACGATGAGCAACGTGGTGGGCATGGACATTGACCACCTGAAGCCTGAGGAACTGGAGAGCGTGAAGCAGCGCATCTTAAGCAAGAAGGATGAGCTGGGACTGCTGATGCTGGAGAAGAGTGCCAGAGGCGAGGGCTACCACTTAGTGTTTAAGCGTCACACGGAGATGACGCAGGAGGAAAACCTGCAATGGGCATCTGACCTCCTTGGAGTGCAGTTTGATGAGGGAGCGAAGGACATCACGAGGGTGTTCTTCACGACAACGGCAGATAACGACAACCTGCTATACCTCGATGATGATTTATTCAACGACAACTTGAACAACAAGGACAACATTAAACCTCAAAACTCAAATCTCAAACCTCAAACCAACAATCATGAGCAACAAAAAGTACCGAGCAGTGGGGATGGTGCGAATGCCCAATGGACACCAGTGCGCTCAAAGTATGCAGACTACAAGTACAAGGGAACGCTTCTTACGGAGATTATCGACAAATACATCGAGGTCTATGGAGAGCCAGAGCAAGGCGAAAAGCACAACTTCTACAATAAGATGGTCAGGGATTTTCGCAATATTTGCGATAACGACCCTCTTGTGCTTCACGACCTCCTTCCTCGTTTCGGTGGGGACAATAGCACTGAGTACCAGAACACTCTTAGTCAATGCCAGTCTATTTGTAGGACTAATAGTAACAGTTCTATACCTCGCGAGTTCTTTATCTTCCTCGCTAAGAATGGATTTTACAAGAAAAAGAAAGGTGAGCCTGAGCCAGAGATAGAGGAGGAAGAGGAAAACAAGCCTCACCCAGTGGACTTGATGCCGACGCCACCGCCAGTTATCAAAGAGCTGATTTCGGTTGCTCCTAAGGACTTCAAACTACCTGCTATCAATGCCCTGTTGCCTATCATCGGTACACTGACCTCATACGTGAGGGCTGAAGACCCGCAGAATGCAAAGACCATCAGCACCTCATTCTTCTCAGTGGTCTATGCTCCACCTTCATCAGGTAAGAGTTTCATGGAGCGTTACACGAACTGGTTGCTGAGTGACTTAATGATACGTGACGAGGTGAATGATGCTCGTGATGCAGTGTTCGCTCGCAAGAGTCAGCAGAAGAGTGCTAACGATAAAGGAGAGAAGTTGCCTGCAACGTCTATCCGTATTATGGAGGCTAAGAACTCTGAGGCTGAATTCCTTGAGAAGCAGAGGAACAACAAAGGTCACCACATGTTCACCTACTGTGCCGAGATAGACCAATGGCGAAAGGGCATCAGAGCTGCTGGTGGCAACAAGGACGACATGGTGCGCATAGCGTGGGAGAATGGTTTCTACGGACAGAACTACAAATCGACCAACACCTTCAAGGGTAAGGTTCAGTTGTTCTGGAACGTGCTCCTTGCAGGCACTGACGACCAAGTATCTGCATACTTCAAGAACGTGACCAATGGTCTTGTAACACGATGCTCGTTCATGCACATCGACAATCAGCAGTTCCAGTATCTGCCACCTCAGTGGAAGAAAATGAATGCTAAGGCGAAGCAGAAGGTGCAGAACTTCATTGACAAATGTGATGCGCTGACATACACTGAGCCGCTGAACGTGGACATGGCTGAGGTCTATGCAGTGGACGATGACAACTTTGACAAGGAGATACCTTGGAAGTACGAGTTTAAACCATTGCAGTATGTTGACATAGACTGGATAATACCTACCTGCAACGAGTTCCAAAAGGAGCAGTGCCGTAAGGCGCAGATAGAGAGTGACGAGGCTCGTGACACCTTCCGCAGACGTGTAGGAGATAGAGGTAAGCGCATAGCACTGCTCTGTACTCAGCTCTACAACAAGCCAATGACGCAGAAGGAGCAAGACCAGTGCGCCAAGTGGATAAAGTGGTGGATGGAGCAAGACCTTGAAGCAATCTGCAAGGTATTTGGCGAGAAGTATATGCAAGCCATACAGGAGTCTGCTCTGCCTGAAGGAACACGTGGAAAGACTATACTCGAAAGGCTCAGTGATGAGTTTGACAAGGCTGAGGTTCGTAGAGTGGCTGACATCTTAGGCTATAAACATTCAGCACGTAAGATTATCAGCAACTGGATAAAGGCTGGTGTGGTTGAAAAGTTTGCACAAGACAAATGGCGAAAGGTGAAGGTTAAAGTTTAAAATTTAAAAAAGTTAAAACAATGAAAAGAGAAATAGAAATCATTGCCTATAGCGCAGAGCGCTCAGGCGTAAGCAGTAAGAGTGGTGAAATGTGGTACAATCGTGATTTGGTTGTGCAGTGGTTTGAGGAAGGTGCGAATGGTCGCTATGAGCAGCAGACGGTGGTGAGCATCAACAAGAGGTTGAACCCTCTGCTTCTGGAGCAAGCCGTGAAGAACCGTGAGAAGATAGAGTGCTCAATGTACTTCAGCTATCGCGAGTATGACGGCACTCAGGGCAAAGCATATTTCCCACAGGTGAAAGGTTATCTGCCTCCAGTTTACGAGTTGAAAGAAGTAAAGAAGGAGGGCTAAGTTATGAGTAAGTACAACTTTGACCAGACGCTCGCATACAGAAACCACAACCCACTGAACATACGCTACAATGCAAGCACGGCTTGGATAGGAGCGAGGGGTGAGAACAAAGGTTTTGTAGTCTTCGGTGCTTTCAGCTTCGGCTTCCGTGCAGCAGTGATGATACTGCGCTCATACGCTAAGCGAGGCAAGAAGACCGTGCCACAGATAATTGAAACGTGGGCACCACGAAGTGAGAATAATACTGTGGCATACATTAAGGCAGTGCTTGACAACCTCTCGGAACGGCAGAGTGAGCCTTTCACAGTGGATGATAACACTGAGATAGACTTAAAGAATAGAGAACTTGTTGTGCAACTATTGCTCAGTATGGCAAGGGTAGAGATGGGTGCAAACCCTGCTCAGTTGCACAAGTTAAGACCATATGCAGAGTTAGGCTATGACCTAGCAGTCACTACGCCGAACTTCTGGTACGAAAACCGAAAACCATAATACTTCACTTTGCATGAAGGGTTAATAAATAGTTGTATTACGTTTTGAGTGCACCAGTCCGTGAGGATAGGCGCACTTTTTTGTCCACATTGTCCACATTGTCCACAATGTCCACGTTCCTCGCTTAATGAAAATTATATCACAAAAAAATTGAAAAACACGGGGATTTTTTTGTGGTTTCAGAAAAAGTTCTTACTTTTGCAAAATGGAAATATTAACTAAAACATAAATGACTATGAAGAAAATCAAATTGTGGTTTCAAAAGCTCAAAAGTTTAAAGGTTCAAGGGTTGGTATTTGCTCTTGCTATGCTGATGCCTGAGGCTGCTTCGGCGCAGTTTGCGTCGGCTCCTGCATTCCCTGGTGCTGAGGGATATGGCAGATACACCACTGGAGGAAGAGGGGGTAAGGTGATTCACGTGACCAGACTGGATGACTATATAGACAACATGGACTATAGCGAGACCCAGACGAAGGACGACCCTAAACAGTATGTGGGTACGCTACGCTATGCGCTGGCACAGAAGGGACCACGCATAGTGGTGTTTGACGTGGCTGGCACGATAGAGCTGAAATGCCCTCTGCGCATAAGGGAGAATGACGTGACTATCTTAGGACAGACGGCGCCTGGCGACGGTATATGCCTGAAGAACTACACGTTTGGCATCAATGCCAACAATGTGATTGTGCGCTACCTGCGTTGCCGTATGGGTGATGAGGGCAAGCGCTACTGGAACAAGGGCGAGAAACTGACGAACACGGCGTTTGAGGACGACGCGATGAACTCCTACCACAAGGACGGTCAGGAGTGTCAGAACATAATAATTGACCACTGTTCGCTGTCATGGTGTGTGGATGAGTGTGGCACGTTCTACGGCAACAAGGACTTCACCATGCAGTGGTGCATACTGTCGGAGAGTCTGCGCATGTCGGTGCACGACAAGGGTGCACACGGATATGGCGGTATATGGGGCGGTGCTCAGGCTTCGTTCCACCACAACCTGCTTGCCGACCACGACTCACGTAACCCACGCTTTGACCACGGATATGTGAACTCGCTGGCTGGTCCTGTGGACTTTATAAATAATGTGATATACAACTGGGGCAGCAACTCAAGCTATGGCGGCGAGACTTTCCCTGACGCTGAGGCGAAGAAGTTTGACATGATTAACAACTACTACAAGCCTGGTCCTGCTACGAAGCCGAACACTAAGCCACGTATGCTGAACCCTACATCATACTGCAGCAACTGTAACAAGGCGAAGCCTGCTGACGTGAAGCCTGGCATGTTCTACATGAACGGCAACGTGACGGAGGGATTCCCTCAGAGTGTGAAGAACAACTACGGCGGGGGTGCGATATTCCTCGACAAGAAGAATGGTGTGCCACCGATATCTAAGATGTATGAGCTGTTTGCACACGGCGAGGCTGCGTTCCCTGCTCTGGATGCGAAGTTCAACTACAACACGGTGAGTACACAGACGGCTGAGGAGGCTTACGAGAAGGTGCTGGCATACGCTGGCGCTTCACTGAAGCGTGACGCTGTGGACGAGCGCGTGACTAACGACGCAAAGACGGGCACATATAAATATGAGGGATCACACGGCTCTACGGGTGGCATGATTGACACACCGAGCGACGTGGGCGGATGGCCAGTGCTGAAGGGCACACCACAGGCTGATGCGGACAAGGACGGCATACCTGACGCATGGGAGAAGGCTCACGGCCTCGACCCTCAGACGGACAACTCGGCTACGTTCACCCTGGACAAGAAGGGCTACTACACCGACCTCGAGGTGTATGCCAACTACCTGGTGCAGGAAAATACCAAGGCTGAGCGCGCTGGCGCAAAACAGACGTTTGAAGAGTATTATCCCTTGAAGTAACGATACGCAACCAGAGGTTGCTACGATACGCTGACGCTACGATACGTGGCTATGCCACTACGATACGCACCTACGGTGCTACGAAAACGAAAAACGAAAATCCCTCTGCCGATTGGCAGGGGGATTATTATAATATAGGGAATTATGGTCTTCGTAGTCGCTTTAGCGACGTTTCGTAGCAATCGAAGATTGCGTATCGTAGCTTGCTGTGCAAGCGTATCGTAGGCGAAGCCGTATCGTACGAAGTTACACGTTGACGATATCAAGAATATCGGCGAAGACACCTGCAGCGGTGACACCTGCGCCAGCACCGTAGCCCTGAATCATGAGAGGGTGGGGGGTATAGCGCTCGGTGTGGAGTATGACGATGTTGTTGCTGCCCTCGAGTTTGGCGAAGGGAGTGTCAAGTCCCACTTTCTCAAGGCTCACAGAGCATTTAACGGGAACGGGAACGTTAACGTTAACGATACGCGAGCTTGGCTCGCTACGATACGCTGCGCTACGATACGCACCTGCGGTGCTACGATAACTATCCTCTTGAACCAGCGAAGCGTCTTGAACTTTTGAACCAGAGCGAAGCTCGTCTTGAACCAGCGAAGCGTTAACCTCCAGCTTCGCGATGAAGCGCAGGCACTCCCCAGCCTCTGCCACCTCCTTGCGGAGTGCCTCGAAATAGGGGTCGAGCTTTGGAAGGTTATGCCAGAAATCGTCGAGTGTGCCTTCGAAATACTCCTGTGGAACGAAGAGATGCTTCTCTACATCATCCTGACTGACCTCGTAGCCTGACTCGCGTGCCAGGATAACGAGTTTGCGTATCACATCAATGCCAGAGAGGTCGATGCGTGGGTCGGGCTCGGAGAAACGTTCCTCCTTTGCCTTCTTCACTGCCTCAGAGAAGGTAACGTCACGGCTTATGGTGTTGAAGATAAAGTTGAGTGTGCCGCTGAGCACTGCCTCTATCTTGGTAATCCTGTCGCCAGACTTCACCAGGTCGTCGATGGTGTGAATGACGGGCAGTCCTGCACCAACGTTGGTCTCGAAGTTATACTTCACGTCGTTCTTTACGGCTGTCTGCTTCAGTCTGCGATAGGCATTGATGTCGCCAGATGCTGCCACCTTGTTGGCACATGCCACAGACACCTTAGCATCGAGGAAGTCCTGATAGAGCGTGGCGATATCGTAACTGGCGGTACAGTCAACGAACACCATACAGCCCTCTACCTCCTTGCGCAACTGCAGTACGCTGTCGTGTATGAGCTGCAAGCTGGATTTGGGTGACTTGGCAAACTCTTCCCTAAACTGCTCCATAGAGAAACAGCTCAGGTCGAGTCCCTGCTTATCGATCATGATATTGAATATATCCACAACCCCCACAATCCTGAGGTTGAGGTTGCGCTCGCTGAGCAGCAGCTGCTGCTGTGCTGCCATCTGTTGCAGTAGTGCTCCACCCACGGTTCCTGTGCCGCAAAGCACCACGTTAAGTATCTTCTGTGCCATAATTAGGTTCAATTGTTCAAAAGGTTCAAGGCGCGCTTTGCGCTGGTTCAAACGCTCGCTGGTGCGAGTTGGTTCAAGAGAGTTCAAACGCTCGCTGGTGCGAGTTGGTTCAAGAGCTCCTTCGGAGCGGTTCTTGCGCTCCAGTTGGTGCTCAGGCGAGCAAGCTCGGAGCCCGTTAACGTTCCCGTTATCGTTAACGTTAAATGAATAGGTTTGCCCTCCTTAGTGAAGCCGTCGATGTGAACGGTGTAGGAGCCACGATCGCCTGCCTCGCGACGTTTCTTGATTATAGAACTGACGCGACGAGAGAGGTCGGTGCTATCCTTGACGGTGATATTGGCGTTCCAGTATATCACTGGCCATGCCGTATCGGGATCAGGAGCATGGAAGGGCTTGTACTTCTGGTAGCCCAAGGGGAAGAGAACCTTCAGTGCTGCAGAACGTGATGAGCGACGCATGTCGGCTCCGCTCTTGAGGGTGATGCAGATGGCTGCCATGCCACCCTTGCCTGCGCCACCCATGAGGAATGGGGTGTCCTCAGGACGTATGAAGTCGATGCGCTCTATTATCTCCATAGGGTAGGAGAGGGCTATCATGCTACTGGTGGAACCCACTGAGGGGTCGTCGGTGGGGTCGCCCTCTTCGAGTCCGTCAACGAAGAACCTGAGTGGTTTGCCACGATAACCCAGTACGCCGTTGACCATCTGCACTCCTGGGAAACGCATGATGGCTGCCTCGAGGTCGTACAGACCACGGTCCATGAGTTCGTCGGCTACCATAGTGCGTGATGCGAGCATCTGGTAGGTCTCGGTGACTTTTACTTTTCTCTCTCCTTTTACGGTTATCTCGTCGAGCAGGTGGGTGTTGGCAATGTCGATGGTGTTGGTGACTATCTTCATGTCTTGTGACACCTCGCTGGCGCGGTTGAAGTAGCCTCGCATGGCTGGCAGGTGGTGGATGACATCAGGCAGACTGTCGCTGTCAATCTTGATATTCTCCATCTGTGTGCGCTTGCCTTTCTTGGCAGAGAGGAGCACCATAGTGCTATCGGGCATATCGAACCCCTCAAACCAGAAGCGGCCGTCCTTGCCTGTGATGTATATGTTGGCTATCTGTTGCGAGGGTGCCATCATGCTCACTTTGACTGCCTCCTGCGGTTTCTTAGTGCTGATATTGCCAAAGACCGTTCCGCTGAGGGTCTGTCCTATCTCGTAAGGCATGGTGGAGGGTTCGAAGACCTCAGGCACACGATTGAGTTCCCACACGATGCTTGAAGTGCTGTCAGCCCTGCACAGACGGTCGGCGGTGATGGACATGGCGATGTTGGAGCCTACGGGCACTGCGGAGGTGAGGGCTTTTATCGGAGACGAGATCGTCTCCGCTGTTCCCGTTCCCGTTATCGTTCCCGTTATATTATTAGGCAGCAAACCCTTCTTCACGTCTTTTGGGTTCATGATATGGAGGCGCTTCTTAAACAGCAGTGACTCATCAGTGCCTATCATATAATAGGTATATGCCGCCATAGTGTAGTCGCCGCTGGAAAGGGTGGGGGGCAGAGGCAGATAGCCACGGAACAGTCCTGCTGACTTGGCAGAGTCAGGACCTCCCAACTTAACCCTCACTTTAAGGTTGTCGGCGGCATCACGCAGTTCCACATACACATATTTGCTCTGCGACTCGGGTTTCTTCTTGAGGCAGTCATACACCCATGCCCTCATTCGTGCTGTGTCGCCAGAGAGATAGAGGTCACGATCGGTCATGACATACACCTTCTCTTGCGGAAACAGCTTGCGTTGCTTCTGCATGGTTGCCGATAACCCTTGTGCCATAGCCGTGGTTACACACAGCAACAGCAGCAGGGCAAGCATGATATGTTTAGTGTTGTGATGCATAGTCGAAGTCGGCGAGGATGCCATCATCGGGACGCTTGGTAAGGAGTGAGACGGTGACAATGACTACAGAGGAAACGAGGAAGGCGGGCAAGAGTTCGTAGATGTCCCATACACCACCGATGGGGCGCACGCCGTATTTCCAAACGAATATCATAACGGCTCCTGCCACCATGCCGCCGATGGCACCTGCAAGGGTGGTGCGCTTCCAGAAGAGGCTGCTGAGCATGACGGGGCCGAAGGCTGCGCCAAAGCCAGCCCAAGCGAATGACACGATATTGAAGATGGAACTGTCTGGATTCCATGCTAAGACAAGGGCGATGCAAGCCACGGCAATGATGGTGAGACGAGCCACTATCATAGAGGTTTGGGGTGAAACCCTGACATGGAGCACATCCTGAAGAATGTTGTCGGAGAAACTGGAGGCGGCAGTGAGCAACTGCGAGTCGGCAGTGGACATGGTGCAGGCAAGGATACCCGCCAGAACAACACCAGCTGCAAGGGCAGCGAGCACGCCATTGGTGGCGAGAACGTGGGAGAGTTCGATGATGGTGCTCTCTGCTGCGCTCGTGGTCTTAAACTGGGTTATGATGCCTGCCTCGGCAACGGAATAGCCTATGATGCCAATGGCGATAGCCACGAACATAGAGATAAAGACCCATGTGGTGGCTATGCGACGTGATATGGGTATCTGCTTTTCGTCCTTGATAGCCATAAAGCGCAACAAGATGTGAGGCATACCGAAATAGCCCAATCCCCACGCCATGGTGGAGATTATGGTTATCAGTCCGTAGGGTTTGGAAGAGCCCGTGGCGATGTCATGGGATGCTGACAGGGAGAAATAGCCTGACAGTTTCTCGGCATTGGTTATCACGGTGTCGATGCCGCCAGCCTTGTCGAGGGCAAAGCAGACGATGAATGCTAAGGCGAGTGTCATGACGATGCTCTGAATGAGGTCAGTGGTTGATACTGCCATGAATCCACCCATTACGGTATATGCAACGATGATGCCCGCTCCCACTATCATACTCTCGTGATAGGGGAAGCCGAACAGGCTGTTGAGAAGTGTTCCCACTGCCTTGAATCCACTTGCCGTGTAAGGCACAAAGAAGATAAGAATGATGATGGCAGAGATGCACATCAGGATGTTGCGCCTGTCGTGGAAACGTTTGGAAAAGAATTCGGGAATGGTGACTGCCCCTACACGAATGGTGTAGCGACGCAGACGAAGCGTGACATAGAGCCAGTTAAGATATGTGCCTATGCCAAGACCTAAGACGGTCCAGAAAGGGTCTGCCAAACCTGTGACAAATGCTAAGCCTGGTATGCCCATCAAGAGCCATGAACTCATGTCGGATGCCTCAGCACTCATAGCTGCAACAAGCGGACCGAGTTGCCTGCCACCTAAATAGAACTCTGCTGAATTACTTGTTTTCTGCTTGCCGTAGTAATATCCTATATAGATCATGATAAAAAGATATACTACGAAAGATGTAAGGATTAAGGCCTGTGTCATGAAGGAGGTTAGAATAAAAAATGTTGTCCTACGCGGATTCGAACCACGACAAACAGAACCAAAACCTGTTGTGCTACCATTACACCATAGGACAATCCTAAAATGACTGCTTAATGCAGCGATATGTTAACCCTTATTCTGAGTTTGCGACTGCAAAGGTACGAAAAAATAACGGGAACGTGAACGTGAACGTTAATTTTTTCTATTTCCTGTTCTCAATTTTCAATTATTTAACTGAAATGAGGTAGTAACTCTTCTTACCACGCTGGGCAAGGATGTACTTGCCGCCTATGAGGTCGTCAGAAGTGAGGGGACGGTTCTGGTCAGTGAGTTTCTCCTTATTGATGGAAACACCACCACCCTGCACCATCTTACGCATCTCGCCCTTGGAAGGGAAGACCTTGCATGAGTCGCTGGTGAGAATCTCGACAGCTGGCTGACCAAGCTGGTCCTTGCTAATATGGAAATGCTCCACGCCCTCGAAGACATCGAGGAAGGTCTGCTCATCGAGTTTCTCAAGGTTCTCCTTGGTTGACTTGCCAAAGAGAATGCCTGATGCCTCGATAGCTGCGTCGAGGTCTGCCTGAGAGTGAACGAGCAGGGTAACCTCCTCAGCGAGGCGCTTCTGCAGCACACGGCGACCAGGGTCTTGCTTGTGCTCCTCAACGAGGGCGTCGATGGTCTGCTTGTCGAGGCTGGTGAATATCTTAATGTATTTCTCAGCATCGTCGTCAGAGACGTTGAGCCAGAACTGATAGAACTTGTAAGGAGAGGTACGATTGCGGTCGAGCCAGATGTTGCCGCTCTCGGTCTTGCCAAACTTCTTGCCGTCTGCCTTAGTGATGAGAGGGCAGGTGAGGGCATAGGCCTCCTGGTCGTTGCCAAGGGTGCGACGGATAAGCTCGGTGCCTGTGGTCATGTTACCCCACTGGTCGTTGCCTCCGAGCTGCATCTTACAGTTCTTGGTCTGATAGAGGTGAAGGAAGTCATAACCCTGCAGGAGCTGGTAAGTGAACTCGGTGAATGAGAGTCCGTCGCGGGCTGTGCCGTTGAGACGCTGCTGCACAGAGTCCTTAGCCATCATGTAGTTGACGGTGATGTGTTTGCCCACGGTGCGTGCAAAGTCGAGGAAGGTGAAATCCTTCATCCAGTCATAGTTGTTAACCATCTCGGCAGCATTAGCCTCCTTAGAGTCGAAGTTGAGGAACTTAGACACCTGCTTCTTGATGCACTCCTGATTGTGGTAGAGTGTCTCAGAATCGAGCAGGTTACGCTCCTGTGACTTGCCTGAAGGATCGCCAATCATGCCTGTAGCTCCACCAACGAGGATGATAGGCTTATGACCACACTGCTGCAGGTGGCGTAGCATCATGATGCCACAAAGGTGACCAATGTGGAGTGAGTCGGCAGTAGGGTCGGTGCCGAGGTATGCTGTTACCATCTCTTTCTGCAACAGCTCTTCTGCGCCTGGCATAATCTGTGCGAGCATGCCGCGCCATTTGAGTTCTTCGATGAAATTCTTCATAAAAATATTTCGATATGTCGTTATTTCGGTATGTCGTTATTTAGAGTCTCTATCCTAAGGCACTGGATCGTAGCCTGAGCCTCCCCAGGGGTGGCAACGCAGGATGCGCCTGATGGCGAGCCATAACCCCTTTAGCGGACCGTGCTTGATGATGGCTTCCTTGGCATACTGTGAGCATGTGGGAGTGAAGCGGCACGATGGGGGAGTGAAGGGACTGATGCAGGTTTGGTAGAACGCTATAGGCATCAGCAATAGGGCTGTCAGGATTTTGCGCATGACTCAGTGATACGTTGCAAGAGGTTACGCACTCTACTTGTAACCACGTGGGTGGGGTAATGCTTGCTGTCGAGCCAGATGAAAGCTACGTTGGCAGTGGTGCCCTCAGGCAAACGGAGCAGGTCTTTGCTGGTGCGATAAGCCTCGCGAACCTGACGTTTAACGCGGTTGCGGTCAACAGCGTGCTTAAACTGGCGTTTTGGAACGGAGATGAGTAGGCTGTTGCCGCTCTGCTCTGGAGTGACGAGGCGAAAGACTACACGCAGTGGGAAGGCAGAGAAACTCTTGCTACCCTGACCTGGTTCAAACAGCCTGTCGATGAGATGATGGCTGCACAGCCTTTCACGTTTGGTGAGTGTATTGGTGTGAAAGCCCATTGGCTGATTAGTCTTCTAACTCTTGAAGGAAATGGCGCAGGGCACCCGTCATAGAGGGGTAGCGCTCAGTAGGAGCCTCGAGGTTGATTTCGAAACCTGCCTCACGTGCTGCCTTAGCGGTGGAAGGTCCGAAGGTGCCTATCTGCAGGTCGTCAGACTTCATTTCAGGGAAATTCTCCTTGAGTGACTTGATTCCTGCAGGTGAGAAGAAGAGCGCCATGTCGTAGTCAAAGTTTTTCTTCTCCTCCTCGTTGAAGTCGTTGCTGACGGTGCGATACATGACACACTCTGTATGATTGAGTTCCTTAGAATCAAGGAGCTTGCTGATTGAGTCGTTAGCTACACTACTCATGGGGACGAGGTATTTCTCGTTCTTATGCTTGATCATTGCAGGAATGAGGTCGTCAATCTTGCCTGTGGCACCAAAGAAAATCTTGCGCTTGCGATAGGGAGCGTACTTCTGAATGTAGAGGGCGATGGTCTCTGTGACGCAGAAATACTTGGTAGTTTCAGGCATAGTGATTCGCATATCTTTGGCGAGCTGGAAGAAATGGTCGATGGCATGGCGAGAGGTGAAGACAATAGCTGTATAATTAGATATGTTCACCTTTTGCTGACGAAACTCCTGTGTGGTGATTCCTTCTACCTTTATGAAAGGACGGAATACCAACTCTACGTCAAACTGCTTGGCTATCTCGTAGTATGGAGAATTAGTGCTTGTTGGTTTGGGTTGTGATACGAGAATCTTTTTTACCATCGTTAATCCTAAAAGTTAGTGCTAAGTGTGTGAGTTATAAAACCTAAAATACCTATTAAAATAGCGACTGGTATCGCTTCAAGGGTGCAAAGGTACAAAAAAAAACGCAAAAAACGGCTATTTTTACTGAAAAAGATGAGATATTGCTTGTATAAACTTAATGTTTTTGAGATAATTATCATCAAAATGGCAACAAAAATGCTTTTTTCAGCACTACAACCAAGATACATATAAGCTATGGCAGCAGGCAAGAGGGTGGCACTCTCAAGGGCGAGGAAGAAATGACGCTCCATTTTGCTCATGTTACGCTGTTGCCTATCGAAGAATGTGGCATGGGTAATGACGATAGCACACTTTCTTATGGCAAGATAACCAAGGAAGGCAAGTGCAAAGAGTCCCAGTGCGAGATATCGCACATTGTCTGATGCCAAGGGCAATGCTCCAGCCTCTATCACGTAAGCATAGCACAGTAATGATGCTACGAAGATACCCTGATAGATGAAGTAAGTGAGGTAGGAAGCCTTCTTGGATGCTTCAAACAGTATGGTGGAGTTGAGCAAAGGACGGCGTGTGAGGTTGTGGAACTTATAACTGAGATAACCACGAGCCTTGATAATCATTACCACAGAAAGGGTGAAGAATATAACCATGAAGAGGTTTACCCAACTGTCATACTGCAAAGGGGTGTTGATGAGTTCGCCTGACTCGCCAAGATTCTTCAGCGACAAGCCGTCGTGCCACAGACGCGATGTGGCAGAAAAGAAGTTCTGGTATATGTCGATAGTGTCAGACACAACTTAGAGTTCGAATGCTTCCTTGAACTTATCAACGAGATCGAGTTTCTCCCATGTGAAGAGCTCCACCTGCATCTCCTTGGTAGGGTGATAAGCAGAGGTGAAGACCTTGGTGATGGTCTTAGGGTTACGTCCCATGTGACCATAGGCCGCTGTTTCACGATAGATAGGCTGGCGTAGTTTGAGTGTGCGCTCGATAGCCTTAGGACGGAAGTCGAAGAGGCTGTTAAGTTTCTCAGCTATCTCACCGTCTGTCATATTCACCTTGCTCTTGCCGTAGGTGTTGACATAAATGCTTACAGGCTCTGCCTTACCGATGGCGTAGCTGAGCTGAACGAGAATCTCGTCGCTGATGCCTGCTGCCACAAGATTCTTGGCAACGTAGCGAGCCGCATAGGCTGCACTGCGGTCAACCTTTGATGAGTCTTTGCCAGAGAAGGCACCACCACCATGAGCACCACGGCCACCATAGGTGTCAACGATGATCTTACGGCCCGTAAGACCTGTGTCGCCATGAGGTCCGCCGATTACGAACTTACCTGTAGGATTGACGAGGTACTTGATATTGTCATTGAAGAGCGCCAAAATCTTTGGGTCTTTCAACTTAGCCTTGACACGTGGAATAAGTATATTCTTCACATCATCCTCAATTTTGGCAAGCATCTTCTTGTCCTCATCGAAATCATCATGCTGGGTAGAGACAACGATAGTGTCGATGCGCTGAGGAATGTTGTCGTCGCTATACTCTATGGTTACCTGCGACTTGGAGTCTGGGCGCAGATAAGTCATAACCTTACCTTCCTTGCGTATCTCGGCAAGGGTTTTCATAAGCAGATGGGAAAGGTCAAGCGAAACAGGGATATAACGGTCTGTCTCGTTAGTGGCGTAGCCAAACATCATACCCTGGTCACCAGCTCCCTGCTCTTCCTCCACCTCACGAGAGACACCCATGTCGATATCGGTGCTCTGTTCGTGAATGGCTGAGAGAATGCCACAAGAGTCGCCGTCAAACTGGTATTCGGACTTCGTATAGCCGATGGAGTTGATGGTTTTTCGGGCTATAGTCTGCAGGTCAATGTAGGCTTCAGACTTTACCTCACCCATGAGCACCACCTGTCCCGTGGTTACAAAAGATTCTATGGCGCAGTGAGACTTGTCGTCGTAAGCCAAAAACTGGTCGAGTAGGGCATCACTAATCTGGTCAGCCACCTTGTCTGGATGACCTTCTGAAACTGATTCTGAGGTGAAGAGGTACATGTATTTAGTTGAGAGTTAAGGGTTGAGAGATGAGGGTAAAAAGATAAATCCCGCAAAAGCTATGTGCTTCTGCGGGATTTACTATTGGTTTCTTACTTACGAAGACCGAGAGCCTTGACAATAGCACGATAGCGGTTGATGTCGCGATCGTAAAGATAATCAAGAAGTGCGCGACGCTTACCAACGAGCTGTGTAAGTGAACGAGCTGTCTTGTAATCCTTGTGATTCTTCTTCAAGTGCTCGGTGAGGTGCTTGATGCGGAATGAGAAAAGTGCAATCTGGCTCTCTGCTGAACCTGTGTCAGTAGCAGACTTGCCGTACTGTGTGAAGATCTCAGTCTTCTTAGCGTTGTCAAGATACATAGTGTTTCTTTAATGGTGACTGTAATGAGTAATTGTATTACTATCACATATCTCGGATGATCTAAATGCCCAGTCACTTACAGCAAGAGAGGCATCCTCGAATGCGGCATTTTTGAAAATGCGGGTGCAAAGGTACAAAGAAAAGTTGAAAGTTGAAAGTTGAAAGTTGAAAGAAGAGGTGTTTTGAGAATAGAATTATATTTTATTAACAATTCACTCTTCAAAATAAACCCTTTTCACTCTGTTACTTACACCTGTGAGCATCTCGTAAGGTATGGTGTCAAGACGCTTGGAGAGTTCGGTGATAGGCAGGTTATTGCCAAAGATTTCAACGCTGTCGCCCTCTTTGCAGTCGATGCCTGTGACATCAATCATGCAGACGTCCATACATATATTACCCACATACTCAGCCTTCTTGCCATTAACGAGGCAGTAGCCCTTGCGGTTGCCCAGATGACGGTTCAGTCCGTCAGCATACCCTATAGGTATTGCCGCTATTACGCTATCCTTATCGAGAATGGTGCGACGAGAGTAGCCAACGCTGTCGCCTGCCTTCACATTACGCATCTGCAGGATGGTGGTTTTAAGTGAAGAGACATTGCTGAGCATTTTGTTGTTACGTGGATTGATGCCATACAGACCAAGTCCCAGACGACACATATCCATCTGACGTTCAGGGAAATGTTCTATGCCTGCGCTATTGCACATGTGGCGTATGATGTGATGAGAGAAAGCCTCCTGCAGAGCATCGGCACCTTTGAGGTAGAGGTCGAACTGTTTTTGGGAGAAATCATCGAAACTATCGTCGTCGCTACCCACGAAATGAGAGAACACAGAACGAGGGATGAGAGCATTCTGATGTTTGAGATAATCAATGAGACGAGGCATATCGTTGATAGGGTCGAAACCCAAACGGTGCATACCGGTATCGAGTTTGATGTGTATAGGCATACCTGTGATGCCCTCCTTGCGTGCAGCATGACGCAAGGCATCAAGCAGACGGAAGGAATAGACCTCAGGCTCGAGGTCGTAGTCGAACATAGTCTTGAAGGCTGTCATCTCAGGATTCATAATCATGATGTTGGCAGTGATGCCAGCCTTACGCAGTGCCACGCCCTCATCGGCAACAGCCACAGCAAGATAGTCAACACGATGGTCTTGCAGAGTCTTGGCTATCTCTACCGCTCCGGCACCATAGCCGTCAGCCTTTATCATGCAGACGAGTTTCGTTTCAGGTTTCATGTGCTGACGATACCAGTTGAGGTTTGCCACTACAGCAGAGAGGTTGACCTCGAGTATGGTTTCATGTACTTTCTCCACCAGCTGCTCTGTTATGGAATCAAAGGAGAAATGACGTGCGCCCTTGATAAGTATCACCTCATCATGAAGAGTCTCGAAGTCGCTGCTTCCCAGAAACGACTCTGTGTCGTCATAGAAACTGCTGTTGTCTATCTTGATGAGGTTGGCATTCTCCTTAAGTGCAGGACCGATACCGATAAAACGCTCCACTCCACGACTTATGGCGAGGTCTGAAACCTGACGATAGAGTGTACGGTCAGTCATACCGCTCTGCTCTATATCACTGAGAATGAGGGTATGTTTGCGTCCCTTTTCGTCAGGACGGCGATGCATGAAGTCGAGTGCTATGTCGAGACTGGCAAGGTCTGAGTTGTAGGAGTCGTTAATGAGTGTGCATCCGTTACGACCTACCTTCACCTCAAGGCGCATAGCAACAGGTTCGAGAGTCGCCATACGGTCAGCCAGTTCCTCAGGCGTGAGTCCGAGGTGTAGGGCTGCTATGGCACAGGTGATGGAATTCTCTATTGAAGCCTCACTGATATAGTTGAGTTTATATGACCCTTGAACACCCTTATAGGTATATGAAATAGTGGTAGAAGCTTCAGTCTTCTCAATACCACGGACATAAAAGGTGGCATTGCTGTCGGTAGTGGACCAACTGAGTTTCTCGCCCTTGAATTCGCTCTTGCGCAACACCCTGAACACGATATCGTTATCGGCAGGATAGATGAGAGCCTTGCAGTTGGCAAAGAGTTCAAACTTCTCACGGCACTTCTCTTCCATAGAGTGGAAATTCTCCTGATGAGCCTGTCCGAGAGAGGTGAAAATGCCGATAGTGGGTTGTATGATGTTTGTGAGTCGGCGCATCTCGTAGGGCTCGCTTATGCCAGCCTCAAAGAGAGCCACCTCGCTGTCTTCGTTGAGCATCCATACTGAGAGCGGAACACCAATCTGTGAGTTGTAGCTGCGTGGAGAACGAGTGACGTTGATGGATGGCGAGAGCAACTGGTAAAGCCATTCCTTCACCATCGTCTTGCCGTTGCTGCCAGTGATACCTACAACAGGTATGTCGAACTCATCGCGATGACGCTCAGCAAGTCGCTGCAGGGCAGCGAGGGTGTCTTTCACTATAAGGAAATTGGCGCCTTCATATTCTGGTTGAGCAGTGTCAACGACAAAATTGCGCACACCACGATTATACAGTTCTTCGATGTACTTATGACCGTCATTGCGCTTTGTACGCAAGGCGAAAAAGAGAGTCTCCTCTGGAAAGGACAGAGAACGACTGTCAGTAAGAAGGAACGTGATGTTTCCTTCTGTGTTACCTATACGTCGCGCTCCAATGAGTGTGACAATCTGGTCTATAGAATATTTCATTAGAATTTGTCTTCTTCTTTGTAGTTGTCGAAATCGATGCCGTTGATTTTCTGATTGAGAGCATAAGCTAAACCACATAACAGGGAGAGACCTGTGGTGAGGATGATGCCAAAGATGCCTACTTTAGTTTTCTGTTTCATAATGGTATTTTTTTATGTGTGGAATTATATTTTTTTTAATAGCTTGCCGAGCAAGGAATGCCGAGTTGTTCTACCATGAGTTTGATGGAGTCGAGCACAGAGGGCTCAGCCTTCTTCAATCCCTGTGCTGGAGTTTCACGATCTATGGTGTAAATCATCACCTGTTGAGGCTTTATCTCCTTTACGGCATTGAGCCAGGGCTGGATGAAAGACTCTCCAGTGTTGTCAACCGTCTCTCCATTGAAAGCACCCTTCATAAACATAGTCTGGATGATAACATGACCATTGAAGCGTTTCAAGTTGCTGATCACCTCGTTGACATCATAGGAGGGTGATACAGGTCTGTCCACCTTATTTATATATAGGGAATTGACAGTGTCGAGTTTCTGTATATTGTTGTCCACCTTCATCAGGGCGTCATGCACGTCAGTGCGATGGATAAAAGTAGCGTTACTGAGAACGGAAATCTTAGCCTCAGGAAAATATTTGTTTCTCACCTCGACAGTATCGTCTATGATACCTGCAAAATCAGGATGGGCAGTAGGTTCGCCATTACCTGCAAAGGTTATGACGTCAAGTTTAAGTCCCTCGCTGTGGCGTTGTTTGAGCACTTTGATGAGAGCCTTCTTTACCTCCTGACGGGTAGGGCGCTTGCTCTTGGGTTTGAAGTCCCGGTTGAATCCACATTCACAGTATATGCAGTCGAAAGAGCAAACCTTGCCGTCGCCAGGCATCAGGTTGACACCAAGCGATACGCCCAGTCTGCGCGAGTGTACCGGACCGAAAATCGGTGATGGATATATTATTGTTGACACTTGGTTGGTTAAAAGTTTATAGTTGTGAACGTCTCAGTTCTATGCGGAAGGTAGTACCTTTGCCCAGTTCTGAGTTGAGTACGAAGATTTTGCCGTTGTGGTATTCTTCTATGATACGTTTGGCAAGCGACAGTCCAAGACCCCATCCGCGTTTCTTGGTAGTGAAGCCAGGTCGGAACACGTTGTTGATATTCTTGTGCTCAATGCCTTTGCCTGTATCTTTTACGTCAATCAGCACTTTGTTGGCGAGTGTCTGTGTAGAGATATGTATGCTGCCCACGCCGCCCATTGCATCTACAGCGTTCTTGCACAGATTCTCAAACACCCATTCCAGCAACTGCGGGTTGGCATAGACCATTGCGCCCTCTGAACCCAGGTCGGTTGTAATCTGCACTTTGTTTGACGTGCGTCGTCCCATGTACTCCACCACATGTTCAAGGAGTTCCATGAGGTTGGTGTCTTTGCGTTCAGGTGCCGAACCAATCTTAGAGAAACGGTCGGCTATGAGTTGCAGACGTTTCACGTCCTTGTCCATCTCGGGTATCAGTTCGTCATTAGGATACTGTTCCCTCAATATCTCCGTCCATGCCATAAGACTGGAGATGGGAGTGCCCAGCTGGTGTGCTGTTTCCTTTGACAGTCCCACCCAAACCTTGTTCTGCTCAGCTTTTTTGGAGGTTAGCAAGGCAAAGATGGCAATGACCACGAATATGAGTACTATGCCCAACTGAACGTAAGGGTAGTAGGCAAGACGTGTGAGGAGAAGTGAATCGTCGTAGCATACCTGAAGGATGTCTGTAGGTTTCATGCCTATCTGTATTTTGATGGGCGTATGCTTGCGAGCCATGGATTTTGCCATCTCGGCAGCAATCTTGAGGCTGTCAGGCGACTCTATCTTTACGTTTCGGTATATCTGGGCATTACCATAGGCATCGGTCACGATGACGGGGATGGTATTGTTCTGTTCCAATACCTTGAGCACCAGGTTAAGGTCGGTGTCCTCAGTGGCAGTATTGAGCGAGTGCATCGCCTCAGCCCATATCTCCATACGGTTACGCTCCTCCTGAGCCAAGTCCTTTACAAGGAAGTGGCTGGACACAAGCGATGCTGCCGCTATAATAACCGCAGTAGCAACCAACGCTATCTTTACTTGCCTTATCTTGTCAGTCCAGTACATAAGACCGTGCAAAAATACAAACTTTTCCTCGATTGTGCAAGAGAAAACAAAAAATCTTTCCGCATGCGCATACATAGTAACTGCAAAAGCGTTAAATTCTTAATAAATGCTAAAAAGAAGATAACTCTCAACTCTCAACTCTCAACTCTCAACTATTTTTCGTACCTTTGCGAGCGATAACGTTTTAATTCGAATTATTTTAGTCAATTTATGAATCTTGATTTGCTTACGGCTATCTCTCCGATAGATGGTCGATACCGTGGTAAGACCGAATCCCTTGCTAACTATTTTTCAGAGTATGCGCTGATAAAGTATCGTGTCAGGGTGGAGATAGAGTATTTCATCACCCTTTGCGAACTGCCTCTGCCACAGCTGAAGGATTTTGACAAGAGTCTCTTCCCAACACTTCGTGGCATATACCAGAACTTCTCTGAGGCTGATGCTCAGCGTGTGAAGGATATAGAGAAGGTGACCAACCACGACGTGAAGGCTGTGGAGTATTTTATCAAGGAGCAGCTTGACAGGCTCGAGAAGGATTCTCTCGGCGAGGGATACTTTGAGCAGAGTCGTGAGTTTATACACTTCGGACTTACCTCACAGGATATTAACAATACCAGCGTACCTTTGTCAGTTAAGGATGCTCTGGCTGATGTGTTCATTCCTCAGGTGGAGGAACTGATACAGCAGTTGAAGGACTATGCTGAAGAATGGAAAGACGTACCAATGCTCGCCAAGACTCACGGACAGCCTGCTTCGCCTACACGTTTGGGCAAGGAGGTGATGGTGTTCGTGTATCGTCTGGAGGAACAGCTTGCCACGCTCAAGGCATGTAAGTTCACCGCTAAGTTTGGTGGTGCCACGGGTAACTTCAATGCTCACAAGGTGGCTTACCCTGCATACGACTGGAGAGAGTTCGGCAACAAGTTTGTGAGTGAGAAACTCGGACTGGAGCGCGAGCAATACACTACACAGATTTCTAACTACGACCACTTGGGTTCGGTGTTTGATGCTATACGCCGCATCAATACCATTATCATAGACCTTGACCGTGACTTCTGGATGTATATCTCAATGGAATACTTCAAGCAGAAGATAAAGGCAGGCGAGGTGGGCTCAAGTGCAATGCCACATAAGGTGAACCCGATAGACTACGAAAATTCAGAGGGCAACCTCGGCATAGCAAATGCCATACTGCAGTTTCTGGCTCAGAAACTGCCCGTAAGCCGCTTGCAGCGTGACCTTACCGACTCTACCGTACTGCGTAATATCGGTGTGCCACTCGGACACTCGGTAATAGCTATACAATCAACACTCAAGGGTCTGCGCAAACTCATTCTCAATGAGGAGGCGTTGCAGAAAGACCTTGATAACACATGGGCAGTAGTGGCTGAGGCTATACAGACCATCTTGCGCCGTGAGGCTTATCCACATCCATACGAGGCGTTGAAGGCTTTGACACGCACCAATAAGCACATGGATGAAGAAACTATTCACGAGTTTATTAAGACTCTTGAGGTAAGCGATGCTGTGAAGGCAGAGCTGATGGCTATTACGCCAAGCAACTATACAGGCATTTAAGTAACTCAAAATAAATAACGGTCCGTGAGGACCATCATATTAACATTTTACACAAAAAACAAGACACAATTTATTCAAAACTAAAAACCAAAAGACAACATGTTGGAAACAGAAAAGGAAAATGTGCAGGACGCACAGAACTCTGAATCTACCCGTGAGGGAGGTTACAGTCAGGAAAACAGCGGCTATCAGCCACGTCAGCCACGTCAGCGCGTTCGCATAGCGAGCCAGCGCCCTAACTACGGTGAGCGTCCTCAGTATGGAGCTCGTCCTAACTATAATCGTGGCAATCAAGAAGGAGGTTTCCTTCCTGAAGGCTTCGGCGCAGGATTAGGCGCAGGCAATTCTTCAAATAACGAAGGCGGTTATGATAATGGCGGCTACAATCGTGGTGGCTATCAGCAGCGTGGCGGCTACAATCGTGGCGGCTATCAGCAGCGTGGTGGTTACAATCGTGGTGGCTATAATAATCGTGGCGGTTACCAGCAGCGTGGTGGCTACGGTCAGCAGTTCGAAAATGATGAGCAGGGCGCAGACAACTATGGTCAGCAGCGCGGTGGTTATCAGCAGCGTGGTGGCTATCAGCAGCGCGGTGGTTACAATCGTGGTGGCTACGGTCAGCAGCGCGGTGGTTATCAGCAGCGTGGTGGCTACAATCGTGGCGGTTACGGTCAGCAGCGCGGCGGCTATGGTCAACGCCAGCACACACCAGGATATGATCCCAATGCAAAATACTCAATGAAGAAGCGCATTGAGTATAAGGAGAATAATATAGACCCAACAGCACCAGTTCGATTGAACAAGTTCCTTGCCAATGCAGGCGTTTGCTCTCGTCGTGAGGCTGATGACTTTATCGAGGCAGGTGTAGTAACAGTAAACGGGCAGGTGGTAACAGAACTCGGTACAAAGATACTTCGTACTGACGAGGTGAAGTTCCATGATCAGCCTGTAACACTTGAGAAGAAGGTCTATGTGCTCCTCAATAAGCCAAAGGATTACGTTACGACATCAGACGACCCACAGCAGCGTAAGACTGTTATGGACCTTGTGCAGGGAGCTTGTCCTGAGCGCATATATCCTGTAGGACGTCTTGACCGTAACACTACTGGTGTGCTTCTTCTCACTAACGATGGCGACTTGGCTTCAAAGCTTACTCATCCTAAGTACCTGAAGAAGAAGGTATATCATGTGTTCCTTGACAAGAATGTTACTTTGAACGACATGCAGCAGATAGCAGAAGGCATAGAACTTGACGACGGCACGATCAAGGCTGACGCAATAGACTATGCTCATGCTACAGACAAGAAGCAGGTGGGTATAGAAATACATTCAGGCAAGAACCGTATAGTTCGCCGTATTTTTGAGCACCTCGGTTACAGGGTTGTTAAGCTCGACCGCGTACAGTTTGCTGGTCTTACCAAGAAGAATCTTCGTCGTGGTGACTGGCGCTTCCTCACTGAGAAGGAGGTTGATATGTTGCGCATGGGCGCATTCGAATAGTTCATAATGCATAATTCATAGTTTTCGTAGCGAAGCGTATCGTAGCACCGCAGGTGCGTATCGTAGTGAAGCGTTTCGTACGAGCAAAGCGAGTATATTTATGAAACGTACAAAAATAGTTGACGCCTTGTCAATGACAGATTTTGGCAAGGCAATAGAAGTGAAGGGCTGGGTGCGCACGCACCGTTCAAGCAAGGCAGTGGATTTTATTGCCCTGAACGACGGCTCCACTATAAAGAACATACAGATAGTAGTTGACCCTGCAAAGTTTGATGCCGACATGCTGAAGCTGATAACTACAGGTTCATGTATCAGAGCTTGCGGCACATTGGTTGAGAGTCAGGGTGCAGGTCAGGCTTGTGAGATACAGGCAGCAGAGATAGAGGTTTATGGCACATGCGGCAATGACTACCCAATGCAGAAGAAGGGTCAGTCGTTTGAGTATATGCGTCAGTATGCCCACATGCGTCTCCGCACCAACACATTCGGTGCTGTGATGCGCATACGCCACAATATGGCAATGGCAATACACACATATTTCCATGAGCACGGATACTTCTATTTCCACACCCCTCTCATTACAGCCAGCGACTGCGAGGGAGCAGGCAATATGTTCCAGGTTACCACAAAGAATCTCTATGACCTGAAGAAGGACGACGAGGGTAAGATAAAGTATGACGATGACTTCTTTGGACAGCAGACTTCACTCACCGTGTCAGGGCAGCTGGAGGGCGAACTCGGTGCTACAGCCTTGGGTGCTATATATACCTTTGGTCCTACGTTCCGTGCCGAAAATTCAAACACTCCACGCCACCTCGCTGAGTTCTGGATGATAGAGCCAGAGATAGCCTTCATGGATCAGGAAGAGTTGATGGACTTGGAAGAGGACTTCATCAAGTATTGTGTGAAGTGGGCTCTTGACAACTGTAAGGACGACCTTGAGTTCCTAAACAAAATGATTGACAAGGGACTCCTTGAGCGTCTGCGGGGCATACTGAAGGAAGAGTTCGTACGTCTGCCTTACACTGAGGGCATCAAGATACTTGCAGAAGCTAAGGCTAAGGGCAAGAAGTTTGAGTTCCCATGCGAGTGGGGCGACGACCTCGCTTCAGAGCACGAGCGCTACCTCGTGGAAGAATACTTCAAGAAGCCTGTTATCATGACTGACTACCCAACAGCTATCAAGTCATTCTATATGAAACAGAATACAGCAACGGCTGAGGGTGGCTCTGTAGGCTACAAAGGTTGTGTAGCTCCTGGTCCTACCATGCAGGGTACTGATGTGCTCTTCCCACAGATAGGCGAGATAATGGGTGGCTCAGTTCGTGAAGAGAGTTACGACAAACTCATGGCAGAGATAGAGCGCCGTCAGATGGACACTACCCACCTGTGGTGGTATCTCGATACACGTAAGTATGGCACTTGTCCTCATGCTGGTTTTGGACTCGGTTTCGAGCGTCTCATACTCTTCGTGACAGGTATGCAGAACATTCGTGACGTGATACCATTCCCACGTACACCGAATAATGCCGAGTTCTAAGCTGATAAACACTTCAGATAAGTATAATTTATATTAAATAAAAGGAAATTCCAACTGAAAAGTTTGGCGTTTCCTTTTTTTTTCGTACTTTTGCAAATTATGAGGTTATTTTGTAAAAATAAAATTAACTGGAAGGACTATAACTATAACAAAACCATAAATTACAAAACCATTATGAGAAAAATCTTATCGCTTATTTCTATGTTTGTCATATCTATGACGGCATGGGCTGTGGACTCTGGTACTATCCACAACACTTCGGGTGGTATTCAGATTAGCGCAGCAGCTGGATGGAACGAATCGCTCTATGCTGAGTGGGCTCAGTATTCAGGTGCTACTAACTACAATGTTTATGTCAAGGGTGGTCAGTACAGCGACTTCACCAAGATTGACGGTCAGTTGGTGCGCAGTTATGGCACTTACAACCGTGCTGACGCTTTAGGTCTTAAGGCAGGTGAGAATTACGAAATCAAGATTGTACCTGTAGTTGATGATGTCGAAGTAACTTCTGCGGCAAGCACTGCATCTAACATCATCGTCAAGAACTACAACCGTGAGGGCTATGCTCACTATAAAGCTACTGCCGGCGTAGGTGCTTACAACAATGACGGTACTCTTAAGGCTGGTGCTCGCGTAATATATGTGAGCAAGACCAATGCCAAGACCATACAGCTCTCTATGAATGCTGGTGGTAAGTCTGAGGAAACTCGCACTGGTATTCAGGATATCCTGCAGGCTTACGAGAAGGGTGCAGAGACACGTCCTCTCGCAGTTCGTATCATTGGTCAGATCAAGATGGCTGAGATGCCTGAGTTGGGTAGTTCTGCAATTGGTCTTCAGGTAAAGGGTAAGGGTCAGGACATGAACCTCACCATCGAGGGTGTGGGCAATGATGCTACCTTGCACGGCTTTGGTGTCCTCGTTCGTGCTTGTAAGTACGTTGAACTCCGTAACTTCGCTGTTATGATGCATGCCGAGGATGGCATCAGTTTTGATACTGACAACGAGCATGTTTGGGGTCACAATCTTGATATCTTCTACGGCCAAAACAAGGGTGGCGACAAGGCTAAGGGCGATGGCTCTTTCGACGTCAAGGGCACATTCTATTGCACTGTAGCTGCTAACCACTTCTGGGATTCTGGTAAGTGTAACCTCAACTCCAATGGCGACGAGGTTGACTATGTTACCTATGTTAACAACTGGTATGACCACTCAGACTCACGTCACCCACGTGTTCGCAAGTCTAAGCACCTCCATGTTTACAACAACTACTTCGATGGTAACTCTAAGTATGGCGTGGGCTCTACTACGGGGTCTTGCATCTTCGTTGAGAAGAACTACTTCCGTAACTGTAAGTTCCCTATGCTCATCTCCCTCCAAGGTTCAGATATAAATAACGGCGTTGGCTCTAAGGATGATACTAAGGGAACATTCTCAAGCGAGGCTGGCGGCATCATCAAGGCATACGACAACTACATGACTGGCCAGAAGAACTTCCAGCCATATAATGCAAGCGACGCTACCAACTCCAAGCATTTTGATGCTTACGTGGCTACTACCAGAAACGAGCAGGTCCCTTCAACTGTTGTTGCCCTCAGCGGCGGCTCAACCTATAACAACTTTGACTCTGCAAGCGACTTCTACTCTTATTCTCCACTCGGACCTGCAGATGTTCCTGCTTTCGTAACGGGACAGTATGGTGCTGGACGTATGCAGGGTGGCGACTTCAAGTGGTCATTCTACAACTCTACTGAGGACACTAACTACGAAGTTATCTCAGAACTATCTTCTGCCCTCAGCTCTTACACTGGCAAGCTTGTAAAGGTTTACGGTGACATGGGTGCAGAGTCTGGCGAAGAAGGTGGTGAAGGCGGTGAAGGTGGTGATGACCCAACACCAACTCCAGACCCAACACCTGCACCAGAGGGTGATGTGTGGATACTTGGAGATAACGTCCCTTCTGGTTACAAGGTTGATGGTAGTGCTTCTGTTACAAAGTACGCCTATAGCAGCGATATCGTAAATAGTTCAAATCTCTTTGTTGTAGATGCTTCTCAGCACACTGTTACTATCCCTGCAGGCTATAAGGTAACCTCAGCTACACTCTATGCAGTTAATGACAATAACACTGACAATAAGGGTAAGATAACGGAGATAGCAGGTAAAACCTTCGACGTTAGCTTGAAGAGTCGTAAGGGTGGCTCTTTGGCTGTGGCTACAGCTTCTGATATTAGCGTTACTGGTTCACTTACCTTCACCATCACATACAAATCTGGTGTTAAGCTCCTGCTCAATGTGGTAAGTGATTCTGCAACAGCTATTGAGCAAGTTGCTAATGTATATGAGGCAGAGACTTCACTAGCTAAGAAGGCAATAATCGGTGGTAAGCTTGTGATAATAAAGAATGGCAAGTTCTACAATGCTGCTGGTGCTCTCGTAAAGTAAAGTAGAGCAGGATAAAAAGTGCTCTGCACTCGCTCAATAAGGCGGAAATTCCAACGAAAAGTTTGGAGTTTCCGCTTTTTTGTGTAACTTTGCACTGATATATCAGACAAACAACTAAACAATTACAATAAAAAATGAAAAAAATCTTATCTGTTATTGCGTGCATGTTCACGGCTGGTGCTATGAATGCACAGACGGTGGATGGACGTAACTTCGGCATCGACGGTTTTGCTGCCTATGAGGGCGTAAGTGGAAAATGGTATCATGCTGGTGGCACTACTGGTGGTGCTGGCGGCGAGGTGGTTTATGCAAGTAACCTTTCCGAGCTTCAGGCTTACCTCCAGTCAAGCAAACCTTACATAGTGCTGGTTGATAAGGATATCGACACAGGTATTACAGCCTATGTGGACGACCTCAGCACAGGTCACCTTTGTGACAAGCAGGACGGTTCTCAGGGTGTTGCTACCACATATGGCGAGCGCATAATGGTGGCTGACAACAAGACTCTTATCGGTATAGCCAATGCTCAGGGCAAGGCTCCTCTGTTCTCTCGCATTACTTTTGTTATGCAGTGTACCTCTAACGTTATAATCCGCAACTGCCGCTTCACTATGGTGGGTGCACCTATCTTAAAGTCTGGCGAGAATAAGATTGTAGCTTGGCGTGAGGGGGCACAGAAAGAGGTTGGCGACCCAGACTGCATAGGCATACAGGCAGACGCTAAGAGCGCAAAGACTGATGCAGGTGGCCATATATGGATAGACCACTGCGAGTTCTTTAATGGCAATGCTGCTAACAAAGACCGTTATGATGGACTTGTTGACTGCAAGAACAATGTACAGTGGCTTACTATTTCTTACAACCTTTTCCACGACCACGACAAGGCTTGTCTCTGGGGTAAGGGTGACTCAGACGTGTTCGACGGTTGCCGCACCATCTCAGCTCACCACAACTGGTTCAAGGATATACAGGGCTCACGTCTGCCTCTGCAGCGTGGTGGTCATGTGCATTATATGAACAACTATCAGGTGAATGCACAAGATGGTTGGGATCTCCGCACAAAGTCTGAGGGCTATGCCGATGCTTGTTACTTTAAGGACAGTAAGGCTTCAATTCTTCCTGATGGAGGTGGCACGCTTAATATCAATAAAGAGTCAGGCTATGGTGTGATATACGACAACTGTGCACGTGTTATTACTGGTCATCCAGGTGTGTCATTTAAGAATGACCCGGCTAAGCACGATAAGGAGTTTGATGCTGCCACCTATGTTAAAGGCTCTTGGGTTCCAACCCAGACATGGAGCGGTTATTATGTGAATAATCATGACAAGGCAGAAGATGTTCCAGCTATCTGTGAGCAGTATTCCGGTGCTGGCAAGATTGTGATATGGACAGAATATGCTTCTCAGGTGCCTGCATACAGCCAGACAAACCTTCAGACTGCACTCGACAATCCTCGTACTATAGCATCATCTGGTCAGACCTATTATACCTATGATGCTCAGGGCAACAAGATGACTAAGGCTCCTGCTCCAACAGCTATTGAGAACATTAACGGGAACGTTAACGGGAACGCTAACAAGGTTCAAAAGGCTATTGTTGACGGCAAGCTCGTTATCATAAAGGATGGCAAGCAGTTTAATGCTGCTGGTGCACAGGTGCAGTAAACTATATGCGTATTTGTCTGATATTCGCAATGAGGGCTGAGGCTCAGCCCCTGATAGAATACTTTGGGTTGAAGGAGCAAGAAGGCTTCTTCAACCCTTTGCCGTGTAAACTGTATGCAGACTCACCCCCAGCCCCTCTCTTGGAGAGAGGGGAGCAATTACAAAAGGTTGCATCTACTTTATTGCAGGAAGATAGTACATACTCCTCCCCTCTCTCCAAGAGAGGGGCTGGGGGTGAGTCTCTCTCTGTCGTCCTCAACGGCGTAAGCCACGACCGCGACCTCATAGGTTGTGAGGCTGCTGCTGTAACTACTCAGGTGGCGATACAGAAGTTGCAGCCTGACTTGGTTATCTCATGTGGCACCTGTGGCGGCTGGCAACGCTATGGTGCGAGGGTAGGGCAGACCTACATAGCCGACGGCGTGATGTTCCACGACCGCAGGGTGCCAGGCGATAATGAGTGGGACACTCAGGGTTTGGGCAACTACAAGGTGTGGGAAGGCTCATGGCGCATAGCTGAGGCTCTTGGTCTGCCTATGGGAAAGGTTACCACTGGTTCCAGCTTCGACCTCTCGCCTGAGGAGGATGCCCTGATAGACGCTAATGGTGGCAGACTCAAGGAGATGGAGGGAGCTGCTGTTGCCTTTGTCTGCTCACTCTATAAGGTGCCTGTTATGCTGGTGAAGGTTGTTACGAACCTCAGGGATGTTACCACAGCTCAACCTGATGAGGGAACTGACAGCCAGATAGACGATTTTCAGGAAAACCTAAAAAGGGCTTCCCTGTCATTGAGGGAAACCCTTGTAAAGATTATCGCTTTGTGTTGATTTTCGGCTTAGGCTGATTATTGCTGCTCTTGTCCAGCAATATTAAACTTCTTATTGTTTTTAAGGATTGTAAGTTTTCCGCCAAGGATTACCTTTTTGGTGTCAAAATTTTGTGCCTTGCTCTCTGTGCTCTGTACAGCCTCTATGCCTGTTGGTGTGTCAGTGGTGTAGAGGGTGATAGAGAGGCAGAGTTGTTTGACTGCGGGGGTGAAAGTCAGCTTGTCGGCTACGGTGGTGGCGAAGTCTATCTTGTGTGAGACGGTTGACTTGTCACCAGGGAATACGTAGTCTGTTGCTGCGTATTCTGTGCCGTTCACCTCTTTCATGTAGGCATCTACAGCAGGGTCAGTGTCTTTTCTGTTGTTGAAGCCATCAAATGTCACAGCCTTCACATACACTCCTTTTGGCAAGGAGATAGTATATTGCACTCCAGCACTGAATTTTACGTATGGAGCAGAGGCTGACGGGTCGTAGGTCTTGCCACCTTCATTGGAGATGACGTAGCCTCCGTCGAAGGTCCAAGGTGAGTCAGCACCTTTAGTTGTAGAGGTAGAGTTGACATTTAGCGTTACGGTTTCTGTTGTCTTATACTTGCCTGTGTATGTAGCCTCGTACAGCTTTGAGAAATCCCCTGAGCCAGCAAGGTTTAATATGTCGCATCCGTTGATGAAGTTGATGTCCTTGCAGTAGGCAAGCCACATTCCCTTCTGTGCCTCTATCTGCACATTGTCGAATGTTATATCGTGTATGTAGCTCTCAGGGCGACCATAGATGTAGATAGGGTTGCCATTCTTGAAGTGAGCGTAGGCAGGTGTGTTGACAGATGTGATATTCTGGAAGAGGAAGTTCTTGAATTCTGGTGTCTTTACCGTTATGTCGCTCGAAGGCTGGTCTGCTGGGTTGGCAGGGTCGCTGTCGTAGAGGCATGTGAGCACTATAGGTGAGAGCACACCATCCATCTTGCTGTTGCGGAAGATGAGGTCGTGCACACTGCCATTATCTGATGTGCCTTCGTAATCGTTTCCGCTACGGTCGTTGCTGGTCTTTATGCGGAATCCTGTTTCTGTTCCCTGGAAGTCGATACCCTCATATATAATATGGTGTGTCTTCTCCGTGTAGCTGCCTATTGACATTCCGTGACCAGCACCACAGGTGATGTCCCATGCATGGATGTATCTTGAATTGCTGTCGCACACCACATTGTCGTCGCCTGTGTCTATATAGCAGTCATAGATGTTGGCATAAGGTCCCCAGATAGGTATCCCGTCAGTATTGTGTGAACCACCAGTACCAGACTTAGGAGCCTTGATGGTCACATTGTGCACAGTGAAGTGAGAAGCATTGCCGCTCTGTCCTAATGTAAGGTTAGTGCCAGGAGAGTTGAGGAGCTTGAAGTTGCGGAACAGGTGGCGCGAGCCCTTGGTCAGTCGGATGAGCGACGGACGGTCAAACTTGTTGCCGTCGTCTATCTCTTTCCACCAAGGAGCTCCCTGTCCATCGATAACTGAGCTTTCACCTTCGCCCTCGATTATTATGTCGTTGATGGTGTTGCTGCCATTGCTTATGAAGTTCTTGTTCTTGTATGAGCCTCTGTAGTCTTGGTATTCATTGTCTGAAGGGTAGGTGCCGTATGGCAATAGTTTCAGTGTGGCACCAGCCGCGAGGTGTAACACCAGTTTGGACTTTACCGTTATCGGACCACACATCCAAGTGCCTGCAGGTATCACCACCATGCCACCCGTAGAGGGCACAGCATTGATAGCCGCCTGTATGGCAGAGGCATTATCCTCAGCCGAGGTTGAGGCTCCATAGGCTGTAATGTTGTAGGTGTTTGCGTCTGTGATTGCGGGGATGCTTGGCAGTTCAACAGCTGTCCATCCCTCAGGAGTGTTCTGTGAAGCCTTTTCTGCACTTACGTCGCTGTCGGCAAGGGCGATAGCAGGCATCAGTGTGCATAGGACAAATAATAGTTTCTTCATCATCTTAATAGTTTTATGGGGACAAAGGTACGAAAAAAATGCAATACAACAATACTTTTACAGCAAAAAGCTATGCTTTTGCCTTTAGCAGCAAGGCTTTTAACTATATAATGCAATGCTTCTATATAACAAACTAACTTACTTTGTTTATCAAACTAACCTACTTTGTTTAACAAACTAACTTACTTTGTTCATCAAACTAACTTAGTTTGTTATTTAAACTAAGTTATTTTGTTAGTTAAAAGCTTAGCAATGGCACCATAAAAGCTATGCTTCTACAGATAAAAGCTGTGCTCTGGAGAAAGAAAAACGAGTGATTTTATTCGGAATTATGCGCGAGGCATTGTGAATTATGAATTATTTTCGTACCTTTGCATGGATGATCTAAACAAAGAATGAATAAACTAAACAAGAGAAAGAACATGAAACGGATAGTCTTGATTATAGGTTTGCTGTGTGTGCTCGTGGGGGCTGGCACTGTGTATGGGGTTTGTATGGCAAAGGAAAACCAGATGACTGACAAGAGAGAGACGAGCCAAAAGGATGAAATGGAGGCGGCTGTGGACTCCATATACCAGTATATACTACCAATGTATTACAGCGATGCGACAGGGAATGACATCGATTACGACGATTGGTTGGAAAGGTTCTGCACCCCGAGTCTGCGGCATCAGGTGCAGATGATTGATGACTGGGAAGAAAAGAACAGGGAGGTGGGGCTCGGCTATGACTACTGGATAAGTGCGCAGGACTATGAGCACCCAGTGGTGAAGGTTGTGGGCAGCAAGGCGAGGACTGACTCTACAGGCACAGTAAGAATAAGCATAACAGAGGAGAATATGACGCCCAGGGTGCGCTATATGCGACTGGATATGAAGAGAGAGAAAGGGAAGTGGCTGATAGATGACTTCAAGGATGAGGACAATGATGATGGTAGCTTGTCAAGTCTGAGGCAAATCATAAAAAACTTCTTTGAGAGTTTGAAGGAAATATAGAAGTGTAAAAAATAAAACAAAGTTTAATTGTTAGCGAAAAGTTTGGATATTCTGATACTTTTTGCTAACTTTGCAGTTAAAAACGGGGCTGCGCGCCCCTGTGAAGCGTCATGGAGTTCAGCGACATCATAGGACAAAGGGAGATGGCAGAGCGCCTGAAGGCACTGGCTGACGAGGGCAGGCTGCCCCACGCCCTGATGCTGTGCGGTCCTGACGGGGCTGGCAAGATGGCTCTCGCCATAGCACTGGCAACCTACATTTTGAACGGGAACGTTAACGGGAACGGGAATGTTAACGGGAACGGGAACCTGTATAAGGTGAGGGGCATAGAGCATCCTGACCTGCACTTCACCTTTCCCACGATAAAGTTGAAGAAGTGGAACTCGGAGTATAAGCCCATAAGCGACGACTTCATAGAGCAGTGGAAGGAAATGGTAACGGGAACGGGAACAGATGTAGATCCTTACTTCTCACTTGCTGACTGGATGACGGCGATGAAGGCTGAGAAGCAGCAGGCACTGATAACCGTTGGCGAGGCTGAGGAACTGATAAAGCGCCTCTACATGAAGTCTAACCAGGGAGGCTGGAAGATAAGCATCATCTGGTTGCCTGAGAGGATGAACCTGGAGTGTGCCAACACCATGCTGAAGCTGATAGAGGAACCTCCAAGCCAGACACTCTTCATAATGGTGAGCAGAGAGCCAGAGAAGCTGCTCGAGACCATACGCTCAAGGGTGCAGCGATTCGACGTAAAGCCGATAGCCTATGACGATATGCTACAGGCACTGAAAGAGCGCAGAGGACTGAGCGACGAGGATGCTGAAAGAGTGGCACGACTGGCTGGCGGCAACTGGCTGGCAGCACTCGAGGAACTGAATGCAGGCAACGAAAACCGCCTGTTCTTCGACTATTTCGTAACCCTCATGCGCAAGGCATACATGAGAGATGTGAAAGACCTCAAGCGATGGGCTGAGAGTGTGAGTTCGCAGGGTAGGGAGGAACAGCGACGGATGCTGGTTTACTTCATGCGAATGGTGAGAGAGGCATTCATGTACAACTTCCACAACAAAGAGCTGATATACATGACAGACGAGGAGGAGAACTTCTGCAAGAACTTCGCCCGTTTCGTAAACGAAAACAACGTGCTGGGCTTTCAGGAACTCTTCCAGACAGCCATACGAGATATAGGACAGAATGCCAACGGCCGCATAGTGTTCTTCGACATCACGATGAAGACTGCGGTGCTGATACATAGTTCATAATAAGGTTAAGGGTTAAAAGTTAAGGGTTAAGGGGTAATTGCTAATTGCTCATTCTTGCGCTCCTAACGGTGCTCAGGCGAGCAAAGCTCGGAGCCTAATTCCTAATTAGAATATATGACAGACTATCAAAATATGAAATTTACCCTCGGACCTACCTGCGCCAGAGGATTGTGCGCTAAGGGAGTAGGCAGGAGCGACCACCAGTTGAATACCTACGACTGGCTTGCCGATGTGCCTGGCAATGCCGAGAGCACTGACCTTGTGGAGGTGCAGTTTAAGAATACCCGTAAGGCTTATTACCATAACGTAAACGGACTGGACCTGAAGAAGGGCGACTGGGTGGCTGTAGAGGCTAACCCAGGTCACGATATAGGTGTGGTAACCTTGACAGGCAGACTCGTATCATTGCAGGTGAAGAAGGCAAACCTGAAGTCGGCTGACGACATTCGCAAGGTGTATCGCTTGGCCAAAGATACCGATATGGACCGTTATCGCGAGGCAAAGAGCAGGGAAGAGGCTACGATGATACAGAGTCGCCAGATAGCCAAGGACTTAGGCTTGCAGATGAAGATAGGCGATGTGGAGTATCAGGGCGATGGCAACAAGGCGATATTCTACTACATAGCCGACGAGAGAGTGGACTTCCGCCAGCTCATCAAGGTGCTTGCTGAGACCTTCCATGTGCGCATTGAGATGAAGCAGATAGGTGCCCGTCAGGAGGCTGGACGAATAGGCGGAACAGGTCCTTGTGGCAGAGAACTCTGTTGTGCCACATGGATGAAGTCATTCTCAAGTGTCAGCACCAATACAGCACGCCTGCAGGATATCTCGCCCAACCCACAGAAACTGGCTGGTATGTGTGCCAAACTGAAATGCTGCCTCAACTACGAGGTGGACTGCTACATGGAGGCAGGCAAGGAGATACCGCCAAGAGATGTGGTGCTCGAGACTCAGGATAGCGAATACTATTTCTTCAAGCAAGATATACTGGCTGGCTTGGTGACCTACTCAACGGCCAAGAAGGTAGCTGCAAACCTTGAGACCATAACGGCAGAGAGGGCAAGAGAGATTATAGCCATGAACAAGGAGGGCAAGAAACCTCTGTCGCTGGCTGAGGACAGCAGATCGAAAGAGGTGGAGCGTCCTAAGGATATGCTCGACGGTTCAGACCTTACCCGATTCGACAAGGCGAAAAAGAAAAAGAAGAAAAAGAAGAACCGTCCTGCACCAGACCACCAGCAGGAGCACAAGTTCCGCGAAGCGCCTGAGCACCTACTGGAGCGCAAGAACAATGCAAAACAACAACAGAGAGAGGGTTGAAAAGATTAGTCAAAGGCATACTGATAGTGGCTGTGGCTATGCTGGCAGCCTGCACCAATGAGGTGGCTTACCATCATTACGAATCTGTGGCTGAAGAGGGATGGGACAAGGAAGACACCTTGCTGTTCAAGACCGATACACTATACCACACAGCCACCTATAGCATAGAGGTAAACCTAAGAACAACCTCTGACTATCCCTACAAACAGGTGATGCTGATGGTGGAAGAAAGGGTGTTGCCCAACAAGGCAAAGAGAATATTCCCTGTGACACTACAGATAGCCTCAGACGAAGGAGAGCGAGAGGGCGGAAAGCTGCAGTATTACGAACTGGAGAAACAACTCGCCTTGCAAAAACTCTCACAGGGCGACTCGTTGCAGTTCAGGGTTTATCACAAGATGAGACGCCTCTCTCTGCCTGGCATTAAGGATGTAGGTATAAAGATAGCCACACTCTCTAATTTCTAATTTCTAATTCCTAATTTCTAATTATAGTATGGCAAAACTCCTTTGGGTTGACGATGAGATAGAGCATCTCAAGGCTCACATAATATTTCTGGAGAAGAAAGGCTACGAAGTTGTTGTAGCCACTAACGGACTGGATGCTGTAGAGCAATGCCAGCAGCAGACGTTTGACCTTGTGCTACTCGACGAGATGATGCCAGGCATAACAGGACTGGAGACCCTTCAGCGCATAAAGGAGGTGCAGCCTCAGACTCCAGTGGTGATGGTGACCAAGAGCGAGGAGGAGGATATCATGAACCAGGCCATAGGCTCAAAGATTGCCGACTACCTCATCAAGCCCGTCAACCCCATGCAGATACTCCTTGCACTCAAGAAACATGTGCACCAGAGGGAGATAGTGACCGAGGTGACCCAGCAGGGCTATCAGCAGTCGTTCATGGACATCTCGATGCAGATACAGGACTGTCGCACCTTCGACGACTGGAAAGAGGTGTATAAGCGCCTCGTGAGATGGGAACTGGAACTTGCCTCTACAGGCTCGTCAATGACCGAGATGCTGAAGATGCAGAAAGAGGAAGCCAACATAGGGTGGGGCAAGTTTATCAAGAACAACTACATAGACTGGGTAACGCCTGGGGCAAAGGCTAAGACGGAGCGTCCGCTGATGTCTAACCGCATAATGCCTGACTGCGTTTTCCCCACCATCAGCAACGGCGATAAGGTGTTCCTCATCGTGATAGACAATTTCCGCTACGACCAGTGGCGCATGCTTGCCGAAGAGATAGGCGATATGTTTGACATAGACGAAAACCTCTATTGCAGCATTCTGCCTACTGCTACGCAATACGCCCGCAATGCCATCTTCTCAGGACTGATGCCTCAGCAGATAGCCGATATGTTCCCAGAACTGTGGGTGGACGAAGACGAGGAAGAGGGCAAGAACCTCAACGAGTCACCTCTCATCAAGACGCAGATAGAGCGCTACAGACGTAAGGACTCGTTCTCTTACCACAAGATAAACGACTCAAACGGTGCAGAGAAGATGCTCAAGGAGTTTAACTCCCTGCTCAACAACGACCTCAACGTGGTGGTGATAAACTTTGTGGATATGTTGTCACACGCCAGGACGGAGTCGAAGATGGTGCGCGAACTTGCCAACAACGAAGCGGCTTATCGCAGCATTACCCTCTCGTGGTTTAAGCATGGAGTGCTTGGCGAACTCTTTGAACTCCTTGCCCAGACCGACTATAAGGTGATTGTTACCACTGACCACGGTTCCATACGTTGCGACAAACCAGTAAAGATAATCGGCGACAAGAATACCAACACCAACCTCAGGTATAAGTTGGGCAAGAACCTCAACTGCCAGTCAAAAGACGTTTTCGTGATATCCAATCCGCGAGCCGTACAGTTGCCTGCGCCAAATGTCTCCACCACTTACGTGTTTGCCACAGGCAATGACTTCTTTGCCTATCCCAACAACTATAGCTATTACGTGCAGTATTTCAAGGACACCTTCCAACACGGAGGCATTTCTATGGAGGAGATGATTATCCCACTGATAACGATGAAGGGAAGGAAGAAATAGTTCAAGAGTTCAAAGGTTCAAGAGTTCAATGGTAATAAGATTTACACTCGACAATATACACGAGGCAGCGAGAGAGTTTCTTGCAGCCACTAAGGATATGGGCACCTGTTTTGCCTTCTATGCCCCTATGGGAGCAGGCAAAACGACGTTCATCAAGACTCTGTGTGAAGAGCTCGGGGTGGAGGATGTCATCACCTCGCCTACGTTTGCAATTGTAAACGAATATACCGATGGCGAGGGACAGCCCGTTTACCATTTCGATTTCTATCGCATAAAGAAGATGGAAGAACTCTATGATATGGGTGCCGACGAGTATTTCTATTCAGGCAACCTCTGCCTCATGGAGTGGCCAGAGATAGTAGAAGATGCTCTGCCAGAGGAAACAAAAAAAATTACCATCACTCCGCAGAGCGATGGTAGTAGGGTAATTGAATTTTAGTCAGCCTTACACTTACAGTACAGACTCAAACTTAGCCTGCAAGGTGGCCTTGTTGGCAGCTCCTACGAACTTGTCAACGATGACACCATTCTTGAAGAAGAGAATGGTTGGGATGTTGCGTATGCCGAACTCAGCAGCTATATCCTCGCACTCCTCTACGTTACACTTGCCGACAACCAGTTTGCCGTCGTATTCCTCTGCCAGTTGGCTGATGATAGGACCAATCATCTTACATGGTCCGCACCACTCTGCCCAGAAGTCAACTGCTACTGGCAACTCTCCATTCTTCAGAGACTCAAAGTTCTCGTTTGTTACTACTACTTCCATAGTCTTTTTGTTTTTGGGGTTTGTTATTACTTTATTACTTACTATAATTAATTACTTCTTCTTACTTTTTCTTGCGCTTCTTATTTTTTTACTTTTTACTTTCTTCCGAAGGAAGATCAGAAGCCTTCCAACTCGTAGTATTCATCCTCAAGAGCCTTCATCGATTTTTTGTCTTCCTCGAGTATGAAGGTGTCATTACTATCGTTATTCTTCTTGGCAGGAGCATCTTCGATGATTATTATCTCGTCGTTGCCCGTATTGCCCTTCTTCGGAGCATCCTCAAAGATTATGATGTCTTCTTCCACCTTCTTTTCTGGTTCGGTAGGAATGATTATCTCTTCTTCCACCTTCTTTTCAGGTTCGGTAGGAATGATTATCTCTTCTTCCACCTTATTATTATTAGGGGCTGGCTCCTGTATGATTATCTCCTCCCGAGGTGTGGTAACTTCCTCCTTCGGAATGATTATCTCCTCCTCAGGTACGGTAATAGTTTCCTGTGGTACGGTAATAGTCTCTTCTGGTATTACAACTTCCGTGCCATTTTGTTCCTTGACAGTCGTTTCAGGGATTGTTATCGTCTGCTCTGGCACAGTTATGGTCTGCTCTGGCACGACAATAGTCTCTTCAGGTACAGTTATAATCTCTTCAGGAGTCTTTATCTCGGTACCTTCAGGAACAACCACTTCTGTTTCCTCAGGAACTATGATAGTCTCCTCAGGTATAGCGATGGCATTACCATCCTCCAGCTCCTTTTCAGCGTTAGGATCAACAGGCTTAGCACCACCAGGAGCCACCTCTTCTGTTGGAAGAATTGGTTTGACTGGGTCTGTGTCGATAGGCACACCATTCTCGTCCAGTCTCTCGCGCTTAGGCATGTCGCTCTTTATGTCAGACGCACCCTCAGTCTTCACCGTCACAGGCTCATACAACTGCTCAGGTCTTGCTATTGGCAGCGAAGCGAAGTTCTTCACATAGAACGTGTCATAGTCGTTGTAGCTATAGCGCTGTCCTATGAGGTCGAGGTTCTCCTTAGATATAATAAGAGGTCTTGCCTTCTGTGCCGTCTTGCGTATGCCCTCCTGCTGCATGAGTATCTTGGCATATTGGTTTGCCTCGTCGAAATTACGGAAACCGCTTACCGTCATGTGGTGCATACCCTGTGCATCGTCTATGGTTATGTCGAAATTACGTACCATGAACGATGTGAAGTTGTAGCGTGCCAACTGGAACAGCAACTGGTTCTCCTTGAGTGAGTCAGGAGCATAAGCAAAGACGAAGGCGTAGTCGGTATTGCGTTCCTTGCTGAATGTCTTGGCTGCTATACTGTCAGATTCTGTCATTACGTCGGAACGGCGGTTCCATACGTCACCCAGGTCAAACTTGGCACCATAGAGCCTCTTGCCAGCCTTCACGCCGTTGATTATCATACCAGCCATTTCGCTCACTGGACTCTTAGGGTAATCCTTCACTACGGTCTCCATGCTCTCTCGGCACGCCTTCAGGTCGCCCTCGTTGAGCTTAGCCATACCATAGAGGAATATGAACCTGTCACGGTTGTCGCCCAGTGAGAAACGTTTCTCAGACACTTTCACGTTGTCATACAGTTCCTTAAACCTGTCAGCCTTGAATGCCTCGTATGTGGCACCATAGAGCGAGTCCTCTATGTGTTTGCCATATCGGGCATTCTCATAGAAGTAAGGGTCGGTGACGGTAAGCGTCCACTTCGATTCTGGGCAGTCTGCCTTCAGTTTGTCAACATATGTCTTAGCCTTGTCGTGCTCATCTTTCCTTGAGTAGAGCAGGAATAGATGGTAGTATGCCTCATCCTTTGGTTCAAAAGTAGGGTATTGTTCTTCGAGTCTGCGGAAAGCCTTCTCACTCAGCGGCAGGTTGTTGAGTTTGTCTTTGAAGATTATTGCCGACTTCAAGAGACTCTCCATTATAATCTTGTCGCTCTCAGCCTTCTGTTCGTCAGTAAATGGAATCTGTGCCAGATAGTATTCGCGCTTATGAGGATTGTTGACGGCAGAGTCCATCTTAGCCGCTAACATCTCCTGGCGTTCCTCTTCTTTTGCTATAGAGTCACGCTGTTCGTCTGTCAGACTGTCCCAGTCCAGTTCAGGCTTTTCGCCGTTCGAACCTATGTCGCCCACCACGGTCTTATTCGTGCGTTGCCAGTCGTCCACGTTCTCACGCTTTCCCCACAGTCTTTCGAATGCCTGCTTACCCTGTTGTACAGCCATCGGACTATAGAAATACCACGGAGCGTTGTCTGAGCTGCCACTCATCGTTGGGGTGGCGGGTCTGTTGGTATTGGTGTTAGTATTTGATGATGGCAGGTTGCTGCCTCCGCCCTGTGCCTGACGCTTCTCCAACTCAGCCTGAGCCGCCTCTCGTTCCTCTTCTTTCTCTTTCTTCTTCAGTTCCTCGATGATGTTGTCAATCTTCTCCATCAATTCTCTCTCAGGTAGTCGTGACAGCTCCTGCAAAGAGTCTTGCAGGTGTATGGCATCGGTGTAAGGCACCAGTTCGTCGAGCACCTTCGAACGCTCCGACAACTGAGGGTAGTCGGGTCTGTCTTTGTCCAGCAATCCTATAGCTTCGCCATAACAACGCTTGGCATCGCTGTATCGTTCTGTCTCCCAATACAGGTCGCCAAGGTGTAGCAGCAGCACACCTTTCTCTATGCCCGAACGTGTGGCGCCCTTGTTACCTTTCTCGTATGCCCATATAGCGTTTAGGGTGTCATTCTCTGCCAGGTATATGTTACCTATGGCATAGTATATCTGGTCGAGGTACTCCTTATTGTTGTCGTTGCGAGCCATTCTGCGCAACCTGCTGATCATCTTCTTCGACTGTCCCTTAGCCATCACCTCAGTCATGGCGATGTTGGCATTAAATCGCAGTTCGTATGAAGGGTGCTGTCCCAGAACCTTTTTGAATGCCTTATATGCTTCTTTATTATGCTTCTGTGCAGCCTCTATCTGTCCCAGGAGGTAATACTCTCTCGCTCTCTGCTTCGAGCGCATCTCGTGTTTTATCACCTTACGCAGATACTTCGTAGCCTCAGGCAGGTCGCCTGTGTGCAGGTAATAGTCGCAGAGCGTGTAGTCCCATTCCTTCTGTGCTCGCCAGTCTATGCTGTCACGCTGCATATTCCTTATCACGTCTTCAGCGTCATACAGCCATCCGTTTTCGATGTAGCACTTCGCAAGCCAAGCCCTTGCCTTGCCGTATATGGCAGGCTGTCCCTTATACAGACGCGACATATAGGCGAAGGTGGCTGCTGCCTCGTCAAACGAGCCCATATAGAACTGGCTTCGTCCCATAAGCATCCATGCCTTCCATAAGAAGGGGTTATACTCTTTTCTGGTAAGCCATTCTATATCTTTCTCCGTTTTCCTGCGGTCTTTATTCCACACGGGTTTAGCCTTTATGCTGTGCAGGTGTATCGCCTTCTCAGCCTTCGTTATGGCAATCTCGTAGTTTGCCTTGCCCAGTTCTCGGCTTGCCTTGTTGCCTACGGTGTAGAGTGGTATCTGTTCGGTAAAGTTATCTTTGTTTCCGTTCTCTTTCTCTACTGATGCGTCTATGTACGCCAGCGTACCATTATAGTATATGTTGTATTTTGCGGTGAAGGCATGCCAAAAACGAGTTGATGCCGTATTCTTTTTTGTAGAACACGACACAACGGCGAGTGCCACGAGGCACAACAAAGCAATATGTTTTCTTAAATTTGCTATAAACTATGAACTATGAATTATGAACTATGAACTACACTAAACCCCGCTGCCTTCAGGTCATTCCAGAAGTTTGGGTAGCTCTTGCTCACCACCTCGGGGTTGTTTATTCTCAGTCCTGGAAACATGATGCAGGCTGGTGCAAAAGCCATCGCCATACGATGGTCTTCATAGGTGTCTATGACTATATTGCCACGCACCTCATGGCGTATGCCGTCCCAGCTGAGCACGCCCTCTTCGTTGTCATCGAGTATGAATCCCAGTTTCATCATCTCATTCTTCAAAGCTGCTATGCGGTCGGTCTCCTTTATGCGTAGGGTCTGCAAACCAGTGAAGCGGAATGGTATGCCGAGCAGAGCCGTCGTTACTACCACCGTCTGTGCCAGGTCTGGCTGGTTGGTGAAGTCGAAATCGAAACGAGGCAGTCCACGATGGTGTGCACTCAGCGTCACGATGTTTGGGGTCAACTGCGTCTTCTCAGCAAACTCAGTCTTTACGCTCAGCATAGAGAAGATATAACGTATTGCCGAATCACCCTGTCTGGAACCGTCCATCAGTCCAGGCAGTCTCACTACGCTCTTGTCGTCGTTGCCGTGCTTCTTAGCTAATAGCGCTATTATCTCATACCAGTATGAGCTGGCACTCCAGTCGTTTTCTATGGTGAATGGCACGCTCTTATACGCCTGTGGCTTTACCTCTATCGTGGATCCGTCTATCCAGTCCACGTCAGCCCCAAATTCTCTCATGGTGCATATCGTGAGGTCTATGTACGGGCGTGATATGATGTTGTCCATAAGGTGCAGGGTTAGTCCTTGTTCCATCGCAGGACCTATCATCAGCAGGGCAGAGATGTACTGTGACGAAACGTTACCCTCGATGCTCAGTCTGCCACCTTTCAGTTTCTTGCCACGTATGCGTAGTGGAGGGAACCCCTCGTTCTCCACATATTCTATGTCGGCACCCAGTTGGCGCAGGGCATCCACCAACACCGAGATAGGACGATGCTTCATCCTCTCCGTACCCGTTATCACGTGCTCGCCCTCCTGGGTGCACAGGTATGCTGTAGTGAAGCGCATCGCCGTACCAGCCGCCTTGATGTCTATCTCGTAGGGCATATCCCTCAGGGCATCCACTATCACATCGGTATCGTCACACACACTCAGGTTCTCAGGGTGTATTATCTCATTTTGGCTGTTGTTGTTTCTGTGCGCCAAGGCATTTATCACCAATGCCCTATTGCTAATGCTCTTTGATGCAGGCAGGTTTATGGTGCAGTTTATGCCGTCAGGCGCATGAAGTATATATTGCATTTTCAGTTAGTATTACCGTTATATATTAAATATAACGCAAAGTTATGATTTTATTGCGACATACGCAAGAAAAAAATGAAAAGTTTGGAGGATTCAAAAAAAGTTTGTACTTTTGTGCCTTAGATATATGATAACAGAAGACGATATACTATTGATGCAGGACGCTATGCTCCTTGCACAGCATGGCGAAGGACAGGTGAATCCTAATCCGCTTGTTGGTGCGTTGATAGTAAAGAATGATGATATCGTAGCACGTGGTTACCACACTCGCTACGGAGACCTTCATGCCGAGCGTGAAGCTTTCAAGGATGCAGAATCAAGAGGTATAGACTGTAAGGGCGCCACTTTATATGTTACGCTCGAACCTTGCTGTCATGAGGGTCACCAGCCACCTTGCGTGGATGCTGTCATCGAACATGGCATCAGTCGTGTAGTGGTGGGTCTGCTCGACCCCAATCCTCTCGTGGCTGGTAAGGGACTGGAGATATTGCGCTCTAATGGCATCGAGGTTGATGTGATGGAAGACGAAAACGAAGACGAAAACGAAAACTGTGTTAAGGCAGCTCAGGAACTCGTGCATCAGTTGAAGATGCAGAATCGTGTGTTCCTTAAGTTTATCACCACCAACCAACCTTGGATTACAGCCAAGTGGGCTATGACGCTCGACGGCAAGATTGCCACATCCACAGGCGACAGCAAGTGGATAACCAATAAGCAGTCTCGTCAGCGTGTTCACATGCTCCGCAAGAATAATATGGCTATTCTCTGTGGCATAGGCACCGTGATAGCCGACGACCCCATGCTCAACGTGCGTCTTTCTGAGGAGACGATGCAACGTCTTGGTATTAAGGAACATGAGGTGCGCCATCCTATCCGTATCGTTGCTGACCGTCAGGCTCGCATTCCTATGGAGAGCCAGCTTGTCAGCACTGCTCATGAGTATCCTACCATCGTTGCTTATGGCAACTCTGCTGATGAGGAGAAATTGCAGCAACTGCGTGATGCTGGAGTGACGTTGTGGAACTGCAACACCCTTACCGAACTCGTTCAGCGTGCTGGAGCGGAGAAGATAGACTCCATACTCCTTGAGAGTGGCGGCACCCTGAGTGAGGCACTGCTCAGTGAGGGACTGATAGATGAGGTTGTGGCATTCGTGGCACCTAAGATAATAGGTGGTAAGAGCGCTCGCACCCCTGTTGAGGGCGAGGGAGTAACCCTTATGTCTGAGGCAATAGAACTCGAAGACCAGATAGTCGAGACTATAGGTAGCGACGTGATGATATCAGGACTGGTAAAGAAATCAGGTTCAAGGGATTAAAGAGTTCTTGCGCTCCAGTTGGTGCTCAGGCGAGCAAGCTCGGAGCAAAAGTTCAAGAGTTATCGTAGCAATCTCCGATTGCGTATCGTAGCCCTTTAGGGCGTATCGTTATCGTAGCACCGCAGGTGCGTTTCGTACGAAGTTTTATGTTTACAGGTATAGTAGAAGAAATAGGAACCGTAAAGAGTATTAAGAGGGGTGCCAAGAGCATCACTCTCGAAATATCTGCCTCCAAAGTGCTCGAGGGCACTGAGGTGGGCGATTCTATCTGTACCAATGGCGTATGCCTTACAGCCACCACCGTGGCACCATCCTCCTTCACTGCCGACGTAATGCCCCAGACCATGCGCATGACTTCCTTCAGTCTGCTCAAACCAGGCAGCAAGGTGAACCTTGAACGCGCTCTCACCCTGCAGTCGCGCCTCGGCGGTCACATCGTCTCTGGTCATATCGACGGCACAGGCAGGGTGATAAAGCGTCAGCAGGACGATACAGCTCTGTGGCTGTGGATTGAGGCACCAGCCCATATCATGCGCTACATCATAGATAAAGGCAGCATCACCATTCAGGGTGTCAGTCTCACTGTTGCCAAGGCTCCCTCTATGCAAGAGAGGGCAGGGGGTGAGTCCACTTTCGCTGTATCTCTCATCCCTCATACCCAGGGTGCCACAACTCTACATACTGCTAAGGTGGGTGATACCGTGAACCTTGAGAACGATGTGATAGCCAAATACGTAGAGAACTTCGTACGAAACGGCGTAAGCGCCTACGAAACGCAAACGAAAACCGAAGCTTTCTACCGTGATTTTATGTTAAAGTGAATATGTACGATTTCAATACAATAGAAGAAGCTCTTGATGCACTCCGTAAGGGTAAGTGCATACTTGTGATAGACGACCCCGACCGTGAGAATGAAGGCGACCTCATCTGTGCGGCTCAGTTTGCTACTACCGAGAACGTCAACCTCATGGCGAGCGTAGCCAAGGGACTGATATGTATGCCTATGAGCAAGGCGTTGTGCGAACGACTCGACCTTCCGCAGATGGTGATGCACAACAGCGACAACCACCAGACGGCATTCACCGTCTCTGTTGACCATATCTCCACCACCACAGGCATCTCAGCCGTGGAGCGTGGCGTGACGGCACGTGCCATAGCCGACCCTGACAGCAAACCCATCGACTTCCGCCGTCCTGGTCACATGTTCCCTCTGCAGGCTCGCGAGGGTGGTGTGCTGGTGCGCTCAGGTCATACTGAGGCAACCGTTGACCTGTGCCGTTTGGCAGGACTCACCGAGGCTGGTCTCTGTTGCGAGATAATGCGTGATGATGGCACTATGATGCGTACCGCCGAACTGCTTGAGCTTGCCAAGAAGCATGACCTCGTCTGCGTAACCATCAAGTCGCTCATAGAGTATCGTCGTCGCACCGAGAAACTCATAGAGCGTGTGACCGATGCCGACCTGCCTACCAAGTACGGCTCTTTCCGTGCTGTGGGCTATATCAACAAGGTGACTGGCGAACATCATGTGGCACTTGTCAAGGGCGATGTGAGCACCCCCGAACCAGTCCTCTGCCGTGTCCACTCCGAGTGTCTCACGGGCGATGCCTTTGGCAGTTTGCGTTGTGACTGTGGCGAACAGCTGGCTGAGGCTATGCGTCGCATCGAGGCAAAGGGTAGGGGAGTGTTGCTCTACCTGCGTCAGGAGGGTCGTGGCATCGGACTCATCAATAAACTCAAGGCTTACAAGCTGCAGGATCAGGGCATGGACACCGTTGAGGCTAACATAGCACTCGGCTTTGCTGCCGACCTGCGCGAGTATGGCACAGGTGCCAGCATCCTTGCCGACCTTGGTGTGCGTGACCTCATCCTCATGACCAACAATCCGCAGAAGATTAGTGGCATAGACGGTTTCGGTTTGAGGGTCGTTTCTCGTGAACCCATCGAGATGACCTGCAACGAGAAAGATGAGTTCTATATGTACACCAAATACGCTAAGATGGGACACTTGCTTCATGTAAAGAACCCTAAAAAGAAAGAATAATTCAAGGTAATATCTTAACTCCTTAACAACTTAACTCCTTAACTCCTAAAAAAAATATGAAAAAGATTGAAGGAAAGCTGGTGGCAGCTGGCATGAAGGTAGGCATCGTAGCCTCTCGTTTTAATGACTTCATAGTAAACCACCTCGTAGCAGGTGCTGAAGACTGTTTCGTACGTCACGGAGGCAACTCCGACGACCTCACCCTTGCACTCGTTCCAGGTGCTTTCGAGATACCTCTCACAGCACAGAAGATGGCAGCCAGCGGCAAGTATGACGCAGTCGTTTGTCTCGGTGCCGTCATTCGTGGCGCTACCCCTCATTTCGATATGGTGGCTAACGAGTCAGCTAAGGGCATCGCTCAGGCGGCAATGAAGTCTGGCGTACCCGTTCTCAACGGCATCCTCACCACCGACTCTATCGAGCAGGCAGTGGAGCGTGCAGGTACTAAGGCAGGCAACAAGGGTGCCGATGCAATGATTTCAGCCATCGAAATGATAAATCTCAACAAAGAGCTTTAATATATTATCAAGAAGTAAAGAAGTTATACATATAGTTTACGGTATTGTCCCTTTAACTCCCTCTAACTCCTTTAACTCCTCTAACTCCTAAAATCTTGTATTGTCCCTTTAACTCCCTCTAACTCCCTTTAACTCCCCCCCATTAAAGGGGGAGGACTTTGCACACTGTCCGCATGGCTTGGCGTGAGTGCTGAAAGCACGACCTTTCTTCGCTATAGCTCAGGCGCAGAGCGGAGTTCTCTTGGCGTAGAGATGATTACCTGACCCCAGGTCAGCAGTGTATCGAGAGAGGGCACTTGCAGAAGCTTGCTTATGGCAAGGGGCTTATCGAGAGACACGTTAGGCTCAAAGAGCCAATCATCTCGCCTTTGCGAGAAACAAAATAATCCGTGAAAATCTGAGAAATCCTTCTTAGAACTTAATTATCAATTGTCAATTATCAATTATTAAATGGGTCAATACTGGACACGCAAGGGCGACGAAGAATTTGAGGATGAGAAAACCATCAACCCCTTCGAAGAAAAACGGATAAAGAGCGACAGGAATAATCCTCGTCCGAAAGAATAGCATTGCCTCGTACTGGGTACAAAGTGACAAAAGTCACATGTGACATGTGACAAAGAAAAGTGCACCTATCCTCACGGACTGGTGCACTCTTTATACCTTGTCCCTTTTACTTTTTACTTTTTAATTTTTACTTTTTACTTCCCCCAAAGAACTTTGGGGAGCTCACCGCCAGGTCGTAGCCTAACTCAGCGTATGGTCGCATCTTCGCCACCTGAGCGTGGTTTGCGCCCATCTCCACCCTCGTCATAGCCAATAGCAGTTGCACTACGAGGTCTCGGTTCTTGAGGTCAATCATCGTCTCTCTATCCACCGTGAAAGGCTCTGACTGACGAGGTGACATGAAAGATAGCACAGAATTGATGTATGCCTCAGTGTCATTCTCGTTTCGAGGTGCCCACCTCTCGATTATCTCGCCAATGGTTCTCACGTTGCGCTTAGCGTATGAGCGTAGTATCATCACTGCTGCCCTGTAGCCATAGCTGAATGCAGCGAACTGCACGAAACCTTTCCTATCTTTTAGCCTGCTACCAAACCAGTTCGTCTTCCTGTCAAAACGAATGTTCAGTGGGTTCATGTTGACGTATGCAAGCGTCTGGTCAAAATTTCTGTTACTCATAACTTAGTCCTCCTTCTTTATCTCTTTGAGTTCGTATTCAGGTGGCAGGTAGCCCTTAGTCTGGGCGAAATAAGACTTACCTATAGTGCCGTCATATTCACGATAGCCAAAGTACAATGACATCTCTATCTTTTCGCGGTTCTTCACGGCTTGTTCCAAGAGCAGAGGGTTAAGCTTCTTGTTGATGCTCACCACTGTCTGCTGTTCGTACCTGCCGTTAGGTCCTTCTTCAAACCACTGCACAACCAAATCACGATTGTACCACTGTTCACCACTCTTACTGCTTACGCCTGTGCGCTCTGCGCTGTAGGCAATAATTTCTATTTCTCTTTTCATTGTTCTTTTTCCTTTATTTTTTAATCGTTTGATACTTTTGATACTTTTGATACTTTTGATACTTTTCGCCATTCGTTCTTAGCAAATTTCTCAACTACTCCTGCCTTAATCCAGTTTAAGACTAAAACTTTCACCTGTGTTTTATAGCCTAAGATATCAGCCACCCTTCGCACATCTTCCTTCTTAAACTCATCAGGCAGACGTTGCAATATCGACTTGTTACGCGTTCCGTCAGGCAGGGCGGAATCAGCGATGGCTTGCATATACTTCTCGCCGAATACCTTGCAGATTGCATCAAGGTCTTGCTCCATCCACCACTTTATCCACTTGGCACAGGCTTTCTTGTCCTTGTCGGTCATGGGTTTGCCGTAGAGCTGGGTACAGAGCAGTGCTATGCGCTTACCTCTGTCGCCTACACGCCTACGGAAAGTGTCGCGCGCCTCGTCGCTGTCTATCTGCGCCTTTCGGCATTGTTCCTTTTGGAACTGGTTGCAGGTAGGAATTATCCAGTCTATGTCAACATACTGCAATGGCTTAAACTCGTACTTCCAAGGTATCTCCTTATCAAAGTTGTCATCCTCCACTGCATAGACCTCAGCCATGTCAACATTCAAAGGTTCTGCATAGGTCAGCGCATCACATTTGTCTATGAAGTTCTGCACCCTCTGCTTATCCTTCTTCGAGAGTTTCTTCCACTGAGGCGGCATCTCCTGAAACTGCTGATTGTCGATGTGCATGAATGAGCATCGTGTAACCAGTCCGTTCGTCACGTTCTTGAAGTAAGCAGCCACCTGGTCATCAGTGCCAGCAAGGAGCACATTCCAGAACAGCTGCACCTTACCTTTGAAAGTATTGGTCGATTTGTAGTTCTGACCGTAGAAACCATTCTCCCACGCTATGCGCACCATGTCATCCTTGTTACCTCCTGCGGCACGTATGCCTTTGCGCCACTGGTCTATCTCAGCGCAGTAGGTGAACATGTGGTGACCTTTGTTGTTCCTCTGCTTCTCAAGGAATTCGGCCTCAGAGTTCTTAGCCTCCATGATACGGATAGACGTTGTTGGCAGTTTCTCGCCCTTATCGTTGGCACTCTTCTGCTGACTCTTGCGAGCGAACACTGCATCACGAGCGTCATTCACCTCGTCACGAATCATTATATCACGAAGGAGGTAATTGATGTAACGCTCCATGAATGACTTACCACTTGATGGTGGAGCATAGACCACTGAGAAGAATGAGGTGCTGATGGTTTTGCCGTTCTGCCTGTCCTCTGCTCTCACATAGCTGGTCAATGTACCGAGTATAGGCAGGAGTGCGTTGATAGCAGGCAGTTTGAAATCGTTAGGTGCTATTTCAATCAGCTCTTTGATGATAGGTGGTGGAGTTGGCATTGACTCAACGCTAGCGTTAACGGGAACGTCAACCTCTTCTTCATCCTCGTCATCAACTAATTTCCCGTTAACTTTAACGTTCTTTTGATAGAAGCCGTTTTTGACCAGGAAAAAGTAAAACTCTCTCGGAAGGCGAGCATTATTGTTTTTACGGCAGATAGACTGACATTGAGAAGTGTACCCAGCGTAAGCAGCAGCATCATCGCCATCATAGCGTGGAAGCAGATCAAGAAGTACATCGGGAGAATTACCACAGATGTTACGGAAGTCAGCAACCATTTTGTTATAGAAATTATGCCTTTCTCCCACCTCAGGCTCGCCGTTGACGGCAATGTATCTATCGATGATATCCACCATCTTATGGCCGTGATAAGTGTAGTCAGCATATTTTGAACGGAGTGGAAGATACGCCCCTCTCTCTTCTTTCGTTGGGGCAGTTTCATTGTTATTGCCATAGTTCTTTTGGTTTTGAGGTTTAATGTTGTCCTTGTTGTCCAAGTTGTCGTTGAATAAATCATCATCGAGGTATAGCAGGTTGTCTTTATCTGCCGTTGTCGTGAAGAACACCCTCGTGATATCCTTCGCACCCTCATCAAACTGCACTCCAAGGAGGTCAGAAGCCCATTGCAGGTTTTCCTCCTGCGTCATCTCCGTGTGACGCTTGAACGCTAAGTGGTAGCCCTCGCCTCTGGCACTCTTCTCCAGCATCAGCAGTCCCAGCTCACCCTTCTTGCTTAAGATGCGCTGCTTCACGCTCTCCAGTTCCTCAGGCTTCAGGTGGTCAATGTCCATGCCCACCGTGTTGCTCATCGTCGTTGAGCCAGCCAGTGTTCCGTCAGCGTTCGGCAGGCATGAGTAGTTCATCTGCACCAGCTGCATCTTCTTTTTCTCTTCGCCGTTTCTCACAGCCTTCAGCAGGTTTCTCTGCCTCGTGCTGTCACGCAGAGCCAGATACTCCTCCCTTGTCTTCACGGGGCGCATCATCTTTACGCTTTTCTTTTCCCGCTTCTCGTAATAAATTACGTGTACACTCATTTCTTTTTCATAAGTCTTAAAATGTTTAGTTCAACTCTTTAGTTAGTGATAGTCAACCATAGCTCTATATTTTTAGCATTGTATTTTCAACCTTAGCGTATAGCCTTCTTGCAGTGCCTCCATTGAGTGCAAACTCTTTGCCGTTGACAGTGGTGATTGTAGCACCAGTGACAAGTTGCCACTCTTCGGTTTTCGAATTCTTCTTGGGTAAGAACTCAAAGCGGATATGTGCCACAGCCTCTATTGGCACTACTTCAATAAAGTTGTTTTCAACTCTGCAAGCATGAGGCTCTTTGCCATGCGACATTACATTCAAAAATTCCATAGTCAGTCCTCCATTAGATGTACTCCTCAAAAAGTTTCATTGCCTGCTTCATGCCCTGAGTCATAAAAGCCACTCTGTTTTGGTAGCCTTGTATGCTTTTCGGCACATTCACAGACAGGCGAAAGTTGTTTTTACTCTCATAAAGTGTGGCACTCCCGTTAGTACGCACAATCTTCATGTTCTTTTCAGATGGTTCAAGTTTCTGGCATGGAGTAAAAAGATACTCGCCATACTCATTCAGCACGCCATACCCCTTGTATCGCTTGCCTACTTCCATTTGCATTTTCTCTTTTGCCATAAGCGTCGTCGTTTTTATTGGTTTAACTGCTGCAAAGGTAGGCACAAAAAAAAATCCAACTCAGAAAAAAAACTGAGTTGGAATTGTTATTGGAATATTGGAATTGTTATTGGAATTCTCTATGACTTAATACCAAGTTTAAGCATTAGAAAATCAGCCACCACGAATTGTTGTTTGTAATGGTCGCTTATGTCTTTCATGGTGTACCAGCTGTCAGGCTTGCATGTAGCAAGTTTAGGTACATCATTGGCGGCTTTGCTGAGAGAATCATACGAAAGGTCTCTCTTGCCGTCAATCTTACTTACATTTAGTTCCCCCATCTTTGCCTCAAAAGCCTTCTTCTGCTTAGGGTAATTACAATAAGTGGATAACACCATGAATATAGCCCACCATTGCTTCTTATTTGAAAATATCGTCGCCCCCTCACCATCCGTCGCCTCCATCAGTGCCTCTATAGCCTCCTTGATGTCCTCGTCAGATGTGGTAAGCGATTTCTCCCTGCCATTGTTTATCTGAATGCCTATGCCTCCAGCCTCTACGTTGTTTACCTCGTAATCCACATGCTTTTCCAGTACCAGGTCACCAGCAACGTTTATACCACCCTTGCCTACAGCCTCCAGAGCTTTCTGTAATTCTTCCTTATCCATGATTTATCACTTATTTGTTATTATGCCAGTAGCACCCTTAGCCACGCCATTCACTTCGTTTTCCACATTCTTGTTCACTACGTAATCACCCTCTATATTCATTGGCTTGTATTCCTTACCTTCAATACATGCATCGAGTTCAGCCTCTGCCTCTACGCATCCTAGATTATATAACATCTGTCGTATAACCTCCAGTTTGCCCTTATCGTGCTTATATAGTTTTTTCGCCTCTCTCACAAGCCTCTTTACGAAATCATCAGCCGTAGGATTTTTCTTGTGCATATCCTTGTTCTTTTGTGTTAGTACCTTATTTTCTTTTTCCTTTTCTGCTAAGTCAGCTGCTAACTTCTCTATCTTCTTTTCATAAGCTTCATAGAGTCCTTCCCATTTTTCACTCTCCTTTGTTTTTGCCTCTAACTTTACCTTTTCATTCTCAAGGTCAGACTTCAGTTTTTCAACCTGTGCTGTCAAACCTTTCTTGTAACTCTTCAGGTCTTTTATCAACTGTATTCTGTATTGTTCTTCTAAATCCATCACATATTTCTCCATATTCTTGCGATTATCAGTTCCAGGCTTATATTTGTACATACACGTCAAATTAGCAGCAGCTTTAAGATAGTCAATAGGTATGCCCTTTATCTTGTCCACGCCCATATTGCTACCTATTATTCTCGCCACAATTCTTTGCTCGTTATCATCACTCCACCTGTTGATAATATCCCGAATAGTGTAGAAGTCAAAATCATTGGTTACTTCTCTCCAGTTAATTACCTTTGTTCGCAATTCATTTAAATCGTATGGCAAACGATTTGCATCTGTTATTTCAATCATTGCCTTAATTTCTTCTCTGTTTGGTTCTTCCATTTGTCTTGTTTTCTCTATATTTATATTAGGCGCAAAGGTATAAAAAAATCCTGCCAACTTACAACATTTGGCAGGAATATTTTTTCAGTTTAACATTAGCATGTATAAAAAGCCATGAGAATCTGTTAAATCTGTTTGTAGTATGCGTAGCAATGGGTAAAATCACATATTTATATACTTCACTGGATTGGCTGAGCGACCATAATATTCTTTCACGCTTTTGCCGATGTATTCGCTTTGGCTGTCCTCTTCGCCCACAAACTCGCATCGCCCTGCATGCTTGGGGTTGTCAGTGATTTTCCATTTCTCAGGCAGATAGACAGTCTTCACCACTCCGTCGGCAACAGCCAGCACATGTGTAGCCTTAGAAGCTCTGCTTAATGTTGCTTTCCAATATTTGCGGGTCATTTCGTAAAGGTTCTCACGTTTTACCTTTCCCACCTTTACACACATTATTCTGTCTTGTGGTTTAGGAATCAGTTTTCCTGATTTGCTTGTTGTTTCTTCACTCATAATCTGTTCATCAGCTATAAATGGTAAGTCTATGATAGGTAGATCCTCTGCCAGTTTGAAGCAATCTATCTGTGTGTCTTCAGACTTTACGATGTCTGTTATTTTGTTTTTGTATGTAGCAAAGGTGTTCAGATTCTCTATCTCTTCACGTCGAGCCTTGCTCATCGCAGCAAAGTTCTCTTCCTTTTCTATGCCAAGAAATCTACGGTTTAGGAGGTTGGCTGCAATACCTGTGGTAGAGGAGCCCGAGAAGGGGTCGAGAATCCATGCTCCAGGTTGAGTTGAAGCGAGAATGATACGGCTGAGCAATCCGAGAGGCTTTTGCGTTGGATGCTTGCCACATGACTTCTCCCAAGGGGCAATAGCAGGCAGTCGCCAAACGTCAGTCATCTGTTTGTCGCCGTTAATGTGTTTCATCAGGTCATAGTTGTAGTAATGAGCAACCTTCTCCGACTTTCTCGCCCATATAATAAACTCCGTTGAGTATGTGAAATATCTGCATGAGATATTTGGTGGTGGGTTTGTCTTTGCCCATGTAATGACATTGAGTATCTTATATCCCAACTGAGTCAGGCAGTTAGCGACAGAGAAAATGTTATGGTATGTGCCACTTATCCAGATAGTACCATTGTCCTTTAGTTTCTCCCGACAAAGAGAGAGCCACCTCATGTTAAACTCATTGATTTCCTCTGGCGACATACTCTTATCCCACTCGCCTTTATCCACACAAACTATCTTGCCACTCTGCACACTGATGCCTCCGCTCGACAAGAAATAAGGTGGGTCAGCAAATATCATGTCGAACTTAAAGGTGAACTGTGGCAACAACTCAAAGCAATCGCCATGCAGAAGATTAAATGCCTTATCTCGGGATTTATAGTATGGTATAATCATTTATTTTACAATACGATATCTTGCAGACCTAACAAGTTGTATACTGTTATAATCATTGACATCATTAAATTTGTATTGCCAAATATAATAAATCTCTTCACCTTCAATAGTTCTTTTTTCAAAGAAAATAGGCACCACCTCTTTTGTTGTATTTTCAGACCATTGTCTATATGGATAATACAGCTGGCGAATTATCTCTGTGGTATTTGAAGAGTTTTTTGCTTCAATCAAGACGATTTGATTTCTTCCCTCATATCCTGCATCCACCTCAGTTTGAACACTCTCAGTTTCTATATCAAAGCCATTAACTTTGAAATTGAATTGTGGGGTATATTTTCTCCCTCGTATTGTAAGCACTAATGAAGGATCACCCATAAAAGTTCTTATCAGGGAATTAGCATAAGCATAGTCAAGGTGTTGCATTTCAGAATCACCAACTTTTGAACTTTCTAAGTCAAAGTCAAGTTGCTTATGATAATCTATTATAGGGGTTGTAATATCAGGTACATCAACATAGCCTTCCCCCTTGATGATATAGTAGCAACCATTCTTCTTGGGGAGCAAAAACAAACCTTTGTCCTTAAATATTTGTGGACGGTCTTCTCTCTTGTCTTGTTTACACAATATACGTACTTCTTTATCGTGAGTTTCAGTAAAGTCCTGACAACTCGCTTTTATTTCTTTTGCCGTTACAATTACGGGAGACTGGTCAAAATCGTGATTGTCCAGACCCTTGTCATCCCATATTTTCTTCCATGATTTGTCTGATGCCATAGTATTTATTTTTTGATTTTAGTTATATTGCTACATTATAAGGTTCCAAATCCTCAGCAACCATCATGCCGACCTCTTCCTGTCCGAAGTTGCGCACAAGTATTTCAGTCAGCCTGCCACGCTTCTTAGGGTTGGCATTGATACTGCGTGAAGCCCACACACGCTCTATCTCGTAATCCTCATACAGGGCGTCGAAGAAACCAACCTCCTCATTCTTACCCTTGCCATCAGAATTGCTAAGCATAAAGTGGTAGCCAGCATTGTTTATTCGGTCGCAAAAATTCTTCAGGCGCACCTGAGCATCATCATTGAATGACTCTTTGCAATAGTCCGTAAAACTTGATGTGTCGCTGAGAGGGCGATATGGAGGGTCGAAGTAAAACAGAGTGTTCCCCTGGGCATACCCGAAAGTGTCCTCAAAGTCACCATTCAATATCTCAACACGCCTCAGTAACTCGCTATCAGCACGCAAAGTCTTAGCATCAAATATCTGGGGATTGTCATACTTGCCAAAAGGCACATTGAAAGCACCCTTCTTGTTCACACGATACAGACCATTAAAACAAGTCCTGTTGAGAAAAAAGAAAAGTTTTGTATTGTCAATCGGATTCAGGTTCTTCTCATTATAACGGTCTCTGGCAGCAAGAAAGAATTCCTTCTTAGCCTCCACACTCGACAAAGCATCATACGCTCCCTGAATGTCTTGCAAAGCAACAATCAGTTCCTCCACATTGTCGCGAATGGTAGTGTAACAAGTAGTCAGGTCGGTATTTATGTCATTAATTATCGCACGACTGATGTTAGGATGATTCTGCAACATATGAAAGAGCATAGCCCCTCCACCCACGAAAGGCTCAATATAAGTTACATCCTCCCAATCATCAAAGTCAGCTGGTAATAACTTCTCCAGTTGTTCAATGAGCTGACCCTTGCCGCCAACCCACTTAATAAAAGGTTTCGCCTTTGCCATAATATTATCCGACTTTTAAGGTTACTGAATGGTTAGATACAGGAGTGTAGTAGATTTCGCCATCCTCTTCCACATCAATCATGTAATCTTCGATAGCATTACTACTTGCATCAATAGTTGTACAAGAGTCTTCACCCCACACTACGCCAAATGCGCACTCATTCTCTCTAAGGTACTTCTCTACCTTCTCTTGAGTTTCTTTAGAAATCGTTTTCATTGTTGTTTGGTTTAGTCAGCTGGCATTGCCAGTTGTTCGTTATTGTATTTTAGTAATCTCCCCACAAAGTTAATAAAAATCTCTCACTCTCCCAAACATTACTCCTAAATTTAATACTTTTTCAAGGATGCTGAACCACCCCATCTTGATATCGCAATTTGCGATTTCAAGTTGCCTTCTTGGCGAACCTGTCGGAATTTCCGACAAGTGACAAATTGCTAACATTGGTGAATTGAAAAAAGGAACTCCGCCTTGAGGGCCTTGCTTGCCGGACCAACCGGGGCTATCCTTCTAAAGCGGAGCGTTTGAGTGCCAGCATCTTGCAGGTCAGTGTCATCAAGAAACTGCTCTCTATATTCATCAGTAATGCGATTGGTCAGATGGATACTGTCATTAGAGCGCGAACAAGGTCACATCGTGCCAATAGTTCTTCTATCTTCATAGCACATTGGTAGATTTCAGGAAGTCAGAGACCACCTTTGCCTCGCGGCGGTAGTCCTGTGTGCCTGGGTTTTGTTCCGTGCGCACAGCCTCATTTTCAAATGTTCGAGCAGTGTCTCCATACAGTGTAGGGATAGCTCTGATTGCTGTTGCCATAAAAATCTACTCTTTCTTTTATATACGTTTATTAAGTATTTATCTCTGGGTGCAAAGGTAATAAAACGAGAGCAAAAAACAAAATAAATTTATTTATTTTTGCTTTGCCAAGTGCAAAAACATTGTCTCCTAAGAGACCAAGGTAAATAAATATTCACTTATGAGCCCCTTCTTCCTTTTGTCATCTCAAGACAGAAAAACACACTTTTCTGGGGAAATGCTTGCATCATTCAAATAAAACCTTTATCTTTGTGGCGGAATAATATAACAATGATAATGACAAAGAATCATTAACATTTGTAGTCGAAAATGGCTATG
>DEJW01000003.1:0-52385 GCA_002353585.1 Prevotellaceae bacterium UBA2738
TCTATAAAAAAGTATTAAATATGTGAGGGATGTTTTGGAGAATTCCCACCTTTTTTGTAACTTTGCTCACCGAAATAAAACACAAGGAAACATGATTGAATAAAAGGCACTAGAGGCGGCCTCGGCTCGCAGCTACCAACGGCAGTTATTCACCACATGATTTTTTTTGGTAAACAAAAAAATGATGCAGACCACAGAGAAATATCCTCGTGGTGTGGTGAGAGGCGACGCCGTCAGCTCCGCACCCAAGCTGTCCTTCATTAAGGATGGCAGGAACCTCATACAGGTCATAAAAGCACACATCGTTTACCTCACAGCCGACGACCACGTATGCAACCTCTTTCTCTGCAACCGCCACGCGCCACTCGTCATCAGCCGCACCTTCAAAGACCTCCTCACCGCCCTGGGCGACGTGCTCACCTACGTGCGCCGAGGCCGCGCCGTCAACATGCACTACGTCAGCTCCATCTCCGACGGTCACGTCCACATCCAGTCAGAGTGCCACAACCTCAACATAGCCTGCTCCAAAGACGCCCTCGACAGCATACTCGCCTCCATCGAGGTGGTGTGAAAGTTGCCGTAGGGCGAAAAACCCTGTACTTTTTTTGTTGTTTCAGAAAAAATGTGTACCTTTGCAGTTGTTTTTCTAAAGAAAAGATGCAGGTAGCAATAGTAAAATATAATGCAGGCAACGTGTTCAGCGTGATAAACGCAGTGAAAAGACTGGGCATAGAGCCGCTGTGGACTGACGACGCAGAACTGTTGGCAAAGGCTGACAGAGTGATATTCCCTGGTCAGGGCGAGGCGAGCCACGCCATGAACTATCTGCGCCAGAGGGGACTGGACAAGGTGATATGCGACCTTAAGCAGCCTGTGCTGGGCATCTGCATCGGTCAGCAGTTGATGTGTAAGCACTCTGAGGAGGGCGACACGGACTGTCTGGGCATTTTCCCTATGGAAGTGAAGAAGTTTCAGCCTACGAGGCATGAGGACAAGGTGCCACAGATGGGGTGGAATTCTCTTTCGTTCTTGAGGAACGAAAACGGGAACGGGAACTTTAACGGGAAGTCAAATTCTGGCATCGACCTGTTTAAGGGCGTGAAGGAGGGTGACTTCGTGTATTTTGTGCACTCTTACTACGTGCCGCTGCATGAGGAATACACCATAGCGAAGGCAAACTTCACGTTGGACTATTCGGCTGCCATACATAAGGATAATTTCTATGCCACGCAGTTTCACCCAGAGAAGAGCGGAATGGTGGGACAGAAGATTTTAGAGAACTTCATGGCAATTGATAATTGATAATTGACAATTGATAATTGATAATTGGCCTTCGTAGCGAGCATCGGTGCGTTTCTTGCGCTCCAGTAGGTGCTCAGGCGAGCAGAGCTCGGAACGTAACGAAGTGTATCGTAGCACCATAGGTGCGTATCGTTTTTTTAATATGATAGAACTGATTCCTGCCATAGACCTGATAGGAGGTAAGTGCGTAAGACTTACCAAGGGGGAATATGACACCAAGAAGATATATAATGAAGACCCTGTGGCTCAGGCGAAGGAGTTTGAGGCACTGGGATTCAAGCGTCTGCATGTGGTGGATCTGGATGGTGCCAAGTCGAAGCATATAGTGAACGACGAGGTGCTGAGGGGCATCACGGAGAATACCAGTCTGACTGTGGACTTCGGCGGTGGCATAAAGACTGCAGAGGACATAGAGAAGGCTTTCGCTGCTGGCGCCAAGATGGTGACTTTAGGCAGCATAGCGGTGACTAACCCTGAGCTCTGCATGGAGTGGATAGCACGATACGGTGCGGAGAGAATAGTGCTGGGTGCCGATGTGCGCAAGGGCAAGATAAGTATCAACGGATGGAAAGAGGACTCCGAGGAGGACTTGATGCCTTTTCTGAAGAAGTATATCGCCCAGGGCGTGAAGAATGTGCTCTGCACTGAGATAAGCAAGGACGGCACGCTCGAAGGTCCTGCCATAGAACTGTATAAAGAGATAATGAAAGAGTTTCCAGACCTGCACCTGATAGCCTCAGGCGGAGTGGGGAGCAACGACGATATCATAGCCCTCGACAAGGCTGGAATACCCGCCGTGGTGTTCGGCAAAGCCTGGTATGAGGGGAGGGTTGATCGTTCGATAATTGATAATTGATAATTGACAATTGATGTTAGCAAAGCGAATAATACCTTGTCTGGATGTGAAGAATGGTGAGACCGTGAAGGGCACCAACTTTGTGAACCTGCGTTCGGCTGGCGACCCAGTGGAGCTGGGTAGGGCATATAGTGACGCAGGAGCTGACGAGCTGTGCTATCTGGACATCACGGCATCGCATGAGGGCAGAAAGACGTTTACCGATATGGTGACGCGAGTGGCTCGCGAGATAAACATTCCTTTCACTGTTGGTGGTGGCATAAACGCCATAGAGGATGTGGACAGGATGCTGGAAGCTGGTGCCGACAAGGTTAGCGTGAACAGCGCTGCCCTGCGCCGACCAGAGTTTATAGACGAGATTACAAGCCGATACGGTTCACAGGTGTGCGTGTGCGCCATCGATGCTCGTAACGATGAGGACGGTTGGCACTGCTACATAAACGGAGGAAGAATAAGGGTGGAGCGCCGACTGCTGGACTGGGCTAAGGAAGTGGCTGACCGCGGAGCAGGCGAGATACTCTTTACCTCGATGAACCACGACGGCGTGAAGCAGGGATTTGCCAACGAGGCGCTTGCCGAACTGGCTGACGCTCTGCCGATACCAATTATAGCGAGTGGTGGAGCAGGAAAGATGGAGCATTTCCGCGATGCCTTCACCATTGGTAAGGCTGATGCCGCCCTGGCTGCCTCCGTGTTCCACTTTGGCGAAATACCAATTCCGACACTAAAGAGTTGGCTGAAAAAAGAAGGAATAGTGGTGAGGTAATTGATAATTGACAATTGATAATTGATAATTAGTCTTCGTTTTCGTAGCGAAGCGTATCGTAGCCCTTTAGGTGCGTTTCTTGCGCTCCAGTAGGTGCTCAGGCGAGCGGAGCTCGGAACGTAGTGGCGCAGCCACGTATCGTTTTCGTACGAACGAAGTGAGTATATATATATGAAGATAGATTTTGAAAAAGGTGGGGGACTGGTTCCCGCTATAATACAGGATGCTGAGACAAAGAATGTGCTGATGCTCGGCTATATGAACGAAGAGGCTTACAAGAAGACTCTGGAAACGAAGAAGGTGACCTTCTGGAGTAGAGGCAGAAAATGTCTGTGGACCAAGGGCGAGACGAGTGGCAACTTCCTCGACCTGGTGGACATAAAGGTGGACTGCGACAATGACACCTTGCTGGTGAAGGTTCACCCACACGGTCCGACCTGTCACACTGGCACCGACACCTGTTGGGGGGAGGAGAATAAATAGTTCATAGTTCATAGTTCATAGTTGACAATTGATAATTGATAATTGATAATTGACAATTGATAATTAGGCTCCGAGCTCCGCTCGCCTGAGAGCTTCGCTCGAAGAATTAGAAATTAGGAATTGGTCTTCGTTTTCGTAGCGAGCATTGCTCGCGTTTCGTAGCGAAGCGTTTCGTAGCCCATAGGGCGTATCGTTAAAATACTAAATATAAATGGAAGAAAAAAATCCACTGTTGTTCCTGACAGAGTTGCAGGACTTTATTGAGACACGTTACAAGGAAATGCCTGAGGGCAGCTACACCACATCACTCTTTAAGGACGGACTGAACCGCATGGCGCAGAAAGTTGGCGAGGAAGCTCTGGAGCTGGTGATAGAGGCTACCAACGGCACTAACGAGAGACTGGTGTATGAGGGTTCGGACATGCTGTATCACCTCATAGTATTGCTGACATCTAAGGGCCTGCGCATAGAGGACCTGGCAGCAGAACTGGCAGAGCGCCATAACCCAGGGTGGAAAAAACATTAAAAGAGATGCTGATAAATTACAAAAACGTTAGTTTTCGCCACGTAGATGACGACTTCGTGCTGGAGGGTGTGAACTTCACCGTGGAGCACGGAGAGTTTATCTATATAATAGGTAAGGTGGGCTCAGGAAAGAGTTCGCTGCTCAGAACCTTCTATGGCGAGATGGATATAGACTCGGCTGACGAGGCTATGGTGTTAGGTCGTGACATGACCTCAGTGAAGCATGGAGAGATACAGCGACTGCGTAGAGAAATGGGTATTATATTCCAGGACTTTAAGTTGCTGACCGACCGCACGGTGAAGAAGAATCTGGAGTTTGTGCTCAGGGCTACTGGCTGGAAGAAGAAGGAAGAGATAGAGCAAAGAATAGACGAGGTGCTGAAGATGGTGCAGATGACTGGCGTGGAGGATAAGATGCCACATGAGCTCTCAGGCGGCGAACAGCAGCGAATAGCTATAGCACGCTCTCTGCTCAATTCACCAAAGATAATACTTGCCGACGAGCCTACGGGCAACCTCGACCCCGAGACGGCAGACCAGATAATAGGTCTGTTTAACGACATCGCCGCTACGGGTACGGCTGTGGTTATGACTACCCACAACCTGCCTATGCTGGAGCGCTTCCCTGGAAGGGTGTTTAAGTGCGAAGAGCAGAAGTTTACGGAAGTAATTGATAATTGATAATTGACAATTGATAATTGATAATTGACAATTGAGAGTATAAAAGATAAAAAGATTTAAGGATAAAATGGAAGTAATGAAATTCGGCGGCACCTCTGTGGGTTCTCCAGAGCGTATGCAGGGTGTGGCAAAACTGATAACAAAGAGTGGTGAGCCTACATTCGTGGTGCTCTCAGCTATGAGTGGTACAACAAACTCATTGGTGGAAATCTCTGACTACCTCTACAAGAAAAATCCAGAGGGAGCACAGGAGGTAATCAACAAGCTGGAGAAAAAATATATGGGACATGTAGAGGAACTTTACTCTACTGACGCCATGAAGCAGAAGACTCGTGCATTCCTGAAGAAGGAGTTTGAGTTTCTGCGTTCCTTTACTAAGGACACCTTCACCAGTTTTGAGGAGAAGATAGTAGTGGCTCAGGGCGAGGTGATGTCAACCAATATGGTGACAAACTACCTGAACGAGCAGGGTGTGAAGACCATACTGCTCGACGCACTGGAGTTTATGCGTACAGACAAGAATGCCGAGCCAGATATGCCTTACATCAAGGAGCATCTGGATAAGGTGATGAAGGCTAATCAGGGTTACCAGATATATATCACTCAGGGTTTCGTTTGCCGTAATGCATACGACGAGATAGACAACCTGCAGCGTGGTGGTTCAGACTACACCGCATCACTCATAGGTGCAGCGATGAACGCTAAAGAGATAATCATCTGGACCGATATAGACGGTATGCACAACAACGACCCACGCTTTGTGGAGAAGACTGATGCAGTTCACCAACTGAACTTTGAAGAGGCAGCCGAGCTTGCTTACTTCGGAGCAAAGATTCTGCACCCTACATGCGTGCAGCCTGCTAAGTTTGCTGGTATTCCTGTGCGCATCAAGAACACTATGGAACCAGATGCCGAGGGTACAGTAATCAACAACGAACTGGTGCGCGGCAAGATTAAGGCTGTAGCCGCAAAGGACAATATCACAGCCATAAAAATCAAGTCAAGTCGAATGTTGCTTGCTACAGGTTTCTTGAGAAAGGTGTTCGAGATATTCGAGGTAAACAACACGCCAATCGATATGGTGACCACCTCAGAGGTAGGTGTGAGCGTGTCAATAGACAACAAGAGCAACTTGCAGCGCATAGTTGACGAACTGAAGAAATACGGATCAGTGACCGTGGACGAGGATATGTGTATCATCTGTGTGGCAGGCGACCTGGACTGGTCAAACGTAGGTTTTGAGACAATAGTAACCGATGCTATGGCTAACATACCAGTGCGCATGATATCATACGGAGGTTCTAACTACAATATCTCATTCCTCATCAAGGCTGAAGATAAGAAGAAGGCTCTGCAGAACCTCTCAGCTAAACTCTTCGCCTGAAACAAAGCAACACAAGACAACGCACAAAGAAGAAAATGACTAATTTTCCGACAGACAAGTTCCAAGGCATCGAGACACCTTTTTATTATTACGATAAGAAGGTGCTCCTTGCTACACTTGACACTATAAAGGCTGAACTGGCAGAGCGCCCAAACTATCACCTGCACTATGCCATAAAAGCTAATGCAAACCTCGAAGTGCTCAAAGAGATACAGAAGGCAGGATTTGGTGTGGACGCTGTGAGCGGAGGCGAGATACAACAGGCACTGAAGGCTGGTTTTGAGGCACAGAAGATAGTATATGCAGGAGTAGGCAAAAACGACTGGGAGATAAACCTGGGACTGGATGCAGGCATCTTCTGTTTTAATGTGGAATCGCTCGAGGAGCTACGCATAATCAACGAACTTGCCGAGAAGAAGCAGAAGACGGCAAAGGTATGCTTCCGTATCAATCCTAACGTGGGTGCCCACACACATGCCAACATCACCACAGGACTGATGGAGAATAAGTTTGGCATAGCGATGGAGGATATGGAGCTTGCCATAAGGGAAGCCAAAGAACTGAGCAACATAGAGTTCATAGGCTTGCACTTCCACATAGGCAGCCAGATACTCGAAATGGACGACTTTGCAGCCCTTGCCAATAGGGTGAACGAGTTGCAGGATCGTCTGGAGAGTCAGGGCATAAAGGTGAAGAATATCAACGTAGGTGGTGGCTTAGGTATAGCCTATAACGACCCTGACGGCAAACCTGTGCCAGACTTCAAGAAGTATTTTGATACATACGCCCAGAACCTCAAACTGCGTGAAGGACAACAGGTTCACTTTGAGTTGGGTAGGGCAGTGGTAGGTCAGATGGGTTCGCTCATCACGCGCATACTCTACGTCAAGAACACCCACCACAAGCAGTTTGCCATAGTGGATGGCGGAATGTCAGACCTTATTCGTCCAGCCCTATATGATGCTCACCACAAGATACAAAATATATCAAGCATGGAGGCTGAAGAGACGTACGATGTGGTAGGTCCGATATGTGAGTCGAGCGATGTCTTCGGCAAGAACGAGAAACTGCCCAAGTGTCATCGTGGCGACCTGATTGCCCTGCGCTCAGCAGGAGCATACGGCGAGATTATGGCTTGCCAATACAATTGCCGTAAGTTGCCTAAGGCATATTTGATGTAAGAAAGAAAGATGATTTCGTTACCTGTGATTATAATGATAGCGGTGTTGCTAGTGTTTGCGCTGGTAGCCCCTCTGTGCACTCCTTTCTATCGTACCGACAAGGACAATCTGCCCCAACGAAAAGAGGATGAGGATGCCGAAGAGGAGGCTATACCAACACAGCCATTGTTTAAGGACAAACCAGTGTCAATAATAATCACGGTACATGATAACGCACATCAGTTGGAGAAGGTGATAGATTCTTTTCTGTCACAAGAATATAATGCAGACTATCAGGTGGTTATAATAATTGATGAAAATGATACTGCATCAGAAGATGTGCTGAAACTGAGAAGCGAAAACAAGCATCTCTACTACACCAAACTGCCAATATCATCACGCTATTTGAGTCGAAAGAAACTTGCCATAACGATAGGTATGAGGGCAGCGAAATATGACTGGTGTGTGATAACCAGTGTTTATTGCTACCCAACCTCAAATAAATGGCTTAGGAACTTTGCCCAGCACATTAGCGACGATAACAATTTGGTGATAGGAATGACACCTTACGAGAAGGAGTCGCCAACATATTACAGATACGAACAGTTGCGCACGATGCTTTATCATCTGCGTTCGGCAGAGAATGGTATGGCTTTCTCAACCAACCAAAGTCTGGTGGCACTGAAGAAGTCGGAGTTCTTTAAGGAGCAGGGTTTTGCAGGTTATCTGGAATACCAGCGTGCTGAGTATGAGCACTTAATTAATAAGTTTGCGCACAGAAACAGTACGGCAATTGCCATAGACCCCGATACGTGGCTGATATTCAGGGTGCCATCACAAAAACAGTGGCGCTACCGTCACATGCATAGCATAGATTCATTCCCAGCTATGAAAAGACGTAGGTGGTTCAGGAGTTTGTTCCACTTCGACCTTATCGTGATGCACATCTTCAATCTGCTGACAGCGGTAGCCGTAATCTGCGGACTGGTGAATATCATATTGGTAGAGGACGGACAGAAGGAAGGCTCTATACTCATGATAGCGGCAATGCTGCTATGGCTGCTTTCGCTAATCATACGTTGGTGCATATATGCCCCAGTATTGGCGGCTTTCGACAACGTAAAAGCACCACAGGCAATAGTGCTCGACTGGATGGTGTCTGGATACAACATGTTTATTCGCGTCTTGTATAAGGTTACAGACAAATATGATTTCATGACGCACAGACTTTAATAGAGAAGAAAGTGGCAAGTTTGAAAATATTGCATTACATACCTGACTTTTGGTCTTTGAATAATACCCAGGCACAGAAGATGTTGCGCCTGATAACCGCTGTGTCAAGACAAACGGAATCGTATTTGGTAACATCATCACCTTTCACCAAAGAGATGGAGCAGCAGTTGAAAGATGTGTATAAACTTCAAATGGTGTATCTGCCCAAACTCTCTACCAGCAATCCTCTCAGAATATACCATGCCTATAAGGTGATAAAGGAATGCCTGATGCAGTTGCAGCCAGACTTGGTGCATGTGCATGGTTCGTGGAATCCGTTACTGTTTGTAATGGAGCGCACAGCCAGAAGGAAAGGATATGTGACCTGTGTGTCAATCTACGGAGGAATGGCACCAGAGGTGCTCAACACGGAATTTTTCAAACACAGACTGTTGCCGCTGATTTTCTATCAGGCTCCACTCATACGTCATTCCACCTCGCTCATAGCACAAAACGAGAAAGAGTGGAAAGACATCCGCAACCTGAACCTGAAGAAGCGTGTAGAGATATTACCGCAAGCATTATCAACGGAGGAAGGTGCTCAGGCATACACTCAGGCAATACTTGCCGCCTACCAGAAGGCTATAGACTCATCATACAAGAATTATATCACACCAGAAGAAGAGATGCTCGTGGAGCGCTGTCTTATCACAGCCACCACGATGGACGCTAAGTTTGTACCAAAAAGTTCAGCTGAGAACGGAGGAAATCAAGACAAACAGGCACTCTCATTCCGCAGAATATATTTCTATGCCTACGATGAGGATGTGCTAGACAAGGTGATGGAGGGTGCCAAAAGTCTGTCATACAACTTCCCTGAACCATCAAATATCGGTGAAATACCACGCTATGCAGACAGAAAGGCAAAGAAACGTGGGGGAATAGAACAGTTGCAGTTGCCAGTCAGAAAACTGCATATAACAGACGAGAAAACTCTGGAATATAAAGTGATAACCTCATTACTGAGAGTGCAGAAAGAGGGTATTAAACGACTCACTCTGCGACATAAGGCAGAACTGTATAATATATTCCGTAACGATGATTTTGACGAGGGTATAGTAGGTGAGGAACTGACACGTCTGCGTCTAAAGAGCTTCACTAAGAAGATACAGAAAATGTTGCATGAACTGTATAATATGCCTGTGGGATACGATATCTTTTAACGGTAACCTTTAACCTATCTTATGAACTACGATATAGAAAAAAACATACACTATCTGCAATTGCTGTCTAAGTCTTTTCCTAATGTAGCAACAGCGTCGAGCGAGATAATCAACCTTTCAGCCATAATGAATTTGCCAAAGGGAACCGAGCATTTCCTGGCAGACATACATGGTGAGCATGAGGCATTCCTGCATGTGCTGAAGAATGCTTCAGGACGCATATCGCAGAAGGTGGACCAGATATTCGGCGAATATATGCCCCATCAGGCTAAGAAAGATTTGTGCACCCTGATATATTATCCTGAGCAGAAACTGGAACTGGTGAAAGCAGAATTTTCGCAGCATCAGTCGTCAGACGTGCAACTCTCAGAATGGTATCGCATGACCCTCTACCAACTGGTTGAAGTGTTTAGGGTTATATCATCAAAATACACCCGTTCTAAGATACGTAAGAACCTGCCTGAAGAATATAGCTATATACTCGAGGAACTGCTACAGGAACGCACAGAGGATGACAATAAGGCTGCTTACGTAAACAATATTATCGACACAATAATATCAACCGACTCGGCAGACGATTTTATCACGGCTTTGGCAAACGTGATACAACGTCTGGCAATAGACCAGCTGCACCTGTTGGGTGATATATATGACAGAGGTCCAGGTGCTCACATCATCATGGACAAACTGATGAACTATCACTCATGGGATATCCAGTGGGGTAACCATGATATACTGTGGATGGGAGCCTGTGCAGGAAATGATGCCTGCATCTGTAACGTAATCAGACTGTCTCTGCGCTATGCCAACCTTATGACCTTGGAAGACGGTTACGGCATCAACCTCATGCCACTTGCCACATTCGCTATGGAGACATACGGCAACGACCCTTGTGAGGCTTTCAAACCACGACTCAACAGCGAAAACAAAGACCGTTTTGACGAGAAGACCTTGCGCCTTATGGCTATGATGCACAAGGCTATCTCGGTGTTGCAGTTTAAGGCTGAGGCACAACTCATAAAACGTAATCCAGTATGGAAGATGGATGACCGTTGTATGTTCTCACGTGTAGATTTTAACGACGGTACATGTGACATAGACGGCAAGAGATACAAGATGCTCGACATGAATTTTCCAACCGTCAACCCAGCAAATCCAGATGTATTCACAAAAGAGGAAGAACTGTTGATGGCGAAGTTGCACCACTCATTTAGAGTATCTGAGAAATTACAGCGACACATACGCACCATACTCTCTCACGGATGTATGTATGCCATATACAATGATAACCTGCTGTTTCACGCTTCAGTACCGCTCAATGAAGACGGAACCCTGAAAGAGGTGGAGATTATGCCTGGAGTCTTCGCATCAGGTCATGTGCTGATGCATAGAATAGGAATGCTGGTGCGTTCAGCCTTCGCCAACGATACTCCACAAGAAGAAAAAGACTATGCCCGTGACTATTTCCTCTATCTATGGTGTGGTAAGGATTCATGTCTTTTTGATAAATCAAAGATGGCAACATTTGAGCGCTATTTCTTAGCCGAGAAGGAGACCCATGAGGAGAAGAAAGGTTACTTCTTCCAGTTGCGTGGCAACGAGGCAACAGCCGAGAAAATGGCAAATACCATACTTGATGCCTTCGGGGTTAAGGGTGAGAACCGTCACATAATAAACGGTCACGTGCCAGTTCACGTAAAGAAGGGTGAGAGCCCGATAAAAGCCAACGGCAAGATAATGGTTATAGACGGAGGTTTCTCTGAGCCTTACCATAAGGAGACAGGTATTGCGGGTTATACGTTGGTTTACCACTCAAGAGAGTTTGAACTCGTTCAGCATGAACCATTTACGAATATAGAGGATGCTGTGCGTGAGGGACGCGATATTAAGTCGAAGACCCAGATTGTGGCAACCACAGGACGCAGACTACTTGTGGCAGACACAGACAGAGGACGAGAACTGAAGAAGCAGGTTGACGACCTCAGGATGCTGCTTTATGCTTATCGTCATGGTTTTATAAAAGAGGTAAAATAATCATCAGCAGTTAGTAAAGGCAATGAACCAAGAGTTTATTTTTCAATATATCCTGACTCTTTCCACCATAGTACTTATACCACTGTTGCTATGGATGGGCAAGAAACGTGATATGCGTAAGATAACGTATGCAGTCTTTGTCATGCTTATAATGGCTGATATAGCTGCCTATTTTCTTTTAGGAGAGTTGGCTACCTACTTCTATCTTGCAGCGATAACTGCGATATCACTCCTTTTTGTAAGAAAAGACAAACAGGTTCCTGAGCAACAAACAACAGAGTAAACGGATGACCTTAAGAGCACTTGAACCACAAGACTTAGAACTTCTCTATACGATAGAAAACGATAGGGAACAATGGCAGGTTGCTGACACCAATGCGCCATATAGTCGTTATGACTTAGAAAACTACATACTGAGTCAGCAGCACGACGTATATGCAGACAAGCAACTGAGGTTGGTGGTGTGCGATGATAAGGGCAGTGGAGTAGGACTTGTTGATTTGTTTAATTTCTCTCCAGCAAACAAGAGGGCAGAACTTGGTCTTGCCATACTGAAATCAGAACGCGGCAAGGGTTATGCTAATAAGGCTTTACAACTGATGAGCGAATATGCTAAGAAAACGCTTCATCTACATCAGATATATTGTATAGTACCTGAAGATAATGAGGTGTCACTCGCTATGCTTCATACTGCTTCCTTTATTGATGATACCTTGCTTAAAGAATGGCTAGCAACGCCAGAAGGTTACAAGAATTGTTACATTTTGTTCAAATACCTCTAACCACTAACTCCCTTAATATTCTATCCTTTCCAAAAACAGGGCATTAGCTGGCATCGATTCACCAGCCATAGTGCGCTTTTTCCCTTCTATCACGTTACGGAAATCATCAAGTGACAAACGGTGCCTGCCAACCTCGACGAGGGTACCCACAACGGCTCTCACCATATTGCGAAGAAAACGGTTCGCCTTAATACGGAAATAATAACATCCCTCATCATCATCCTTTATCCACTTTGCTTCAATAATATTGCAAAGTGTCGTCTTTACATCTGTATGGCTTTTGCAGAATGACGCAAAATCCTTGTATTCCATAAGTATCTCAGCAGCCTGATTCATCAATTCAAAATCAAGGTCATAATGACACAGCCAGGTATATTGACGGTTGAATGGGTTGCGCTTGGTTGAGATATAATAATGATATGTACGCGAAGTAGCTGAGAAGCGGGCATGCATATCGTCAGCCACCTGTTCTATTTTGTATATGCAGATATCTGGTGGCATCATGCGATTGAGACGATAGCACAACTGTTCCGTGTCGCACCCATCCTCAAAATCAAAGTGTGCCACCATGTGACGTGCATGCACTCCAGCGTCTGTTCTTCCTGCTCCAACTATGTCTATAGGCTGGCGCAACAGGGTAGAGAGACGCAGTTCTATCTCGCCCTCCACACTTATTCCGTTGGGTTGTATCTGCCATCCGTGATAGCGTGTTCCGTCGTATGCCAGGTGTATGAAATATCTCATATTCTGTGCAAAAGTATAAAAAAGTTTTTATTTTAGTCTTTGTTTTCGTTTATTTTTAGTAATTTTGCCACTGATTTTTGTATAAAGGTCAAAGTTAACCCCACTTGTGACGGGGAATTTTAATCATCAAAAAGCGGCATGGCGCCATCCATGTGTTATTATTTATGAAAGTACTTAAGTTTGGCGGAACGAGTGTCGGTTCCGTAGAAAGCATCTTAAGCCTCAAGCAGATTGTAGAGAATGAGGCAAAAGAACAACCCCTTGTAGTAGTAGTAAGTGCCCTTGGCGGCATAACAGATAAACTTATTCAGACCAGTCAGTTGGCTTTGGCTGGTAATGAAGCTTATCGTGACGAGTTTGAGCGCATTGTTGACCGTCACCATAAGATGATAGACACAATAATTACAGATAAGGCTGACCGTGAGAGACTCTTTAACACCGTCGATGCTCTGTTGGAGCAGTTGCGCTCCATCTATTTCGGAGTATATCTCATTCACGACCTTTCCGAGAAGACTCAGGATGCCATCGTGGCTTATGGCGAACGTCTGTCGTCAAACATAGTGGCTACCCTCATCAAGGGTGCCAAGTGGTTTGACTCACGTGATTTTATTAAGACTCAGAAGAATCAGTATGGCAAGCACGCCCTCAGTGTTGATCTTACCAACCAGCTGGTGAAAGATACATTCAGCGAACTGCCTCGCATATCCCTCGTTCCAGGTTTTATCTCTAAAGATGCTGAAACTGGCGAAACAACCAATCTGGGCAGAGGTGGTTCTGACTATACCGCTGCCATCATAGCAGCAGCTCTTGACGCTTCGGTGCTTGAGATATGGACCGATGTCGATGGCTTCATGACTGCCGACCCTCGCGTCATAAGCAGCGCTTATCCTATCAGAGAACTTTCCTACGTAGAGGCTATGGAGCTCTGCAACTTCGGAGCTAAGGTCATCTATCCCCCCACGATTTACCCTGTCTGCATCAAGAATATTCCTATTAAGGTGAAGAACACCTTCAACCCCAGTGCTGAGGGAACGGTGATAAAGGAGAAGATAGAGGGCGACCACAAGCCCATCAAGGGTATTTCATCCATCAACGGCACAGCTCTCATCACTGTAACGGGTCTGTCTATGGTGGGTGTGATAGGTGTGAACCAGCGCATCTTTACCACTCTTGCTGAGAGCGGAATATCTGTCTTCATGGTCTCTCAGGCTTCATCTGAGAACTCTACTTCAATAGGTGTCAGGGAGGATGATGTAGAAGAGGCAGTAAGAGTGCTCAATGAGGAGTTTGCCAAAGAGATAAAGACTGGTGCAATGTTCCCTATGAGTGCTGAAACTGGTCTTGCCACCATAGCCATTGTGGGTGAAAATATGAAGAGAACCACAGGTATAGCAGGTAAGCTTTTTGGCACACTCGGTCGCTCTGGTATCTCAGTAATAGCTTGTGCACAGGGAGCATCTGAGACCAATATCTCGTTTGTCGTTAAGAGCATGTATCTGCGAAAGTCACTCAATGTGATTCACGACTCCTTCTTCCTTTCCGAATATAAGGTGCTCAACCTTTTTATCTGTGGAGTTGGAACCGTTGGTGCTAAACTCATAGAACAGATTCGCGACCAGTATGAGACGCTGAAGATTGAGTCACGTTTGTTACTTAATGTGGTGGGTGTGGCTTCGTCAAAGAAGGCTATTTTCTCTCGTGACGGCATCAATCTTGACACATATAAGGAACAGTTGGCTGCCAGCGAACCAAGCGATTCGCGCAAACTCCTTCAGGGCATCATTGATATGAATATCTTCAATTCTGTGTTTGTGGACTGTACGGCATCTAAGGACGTGGCTATGCTCTACCAGTCTCTGTTGGAACATAATGTCAACGTGGTGGCTGCCAACAAGATTGCTGCATCAGGCAATTATGAGTCTTATCAGAAACTGAAGGAAACAGCTCTTAAGGCTGGAGTGAAGTTCCGCTTCGAGACAAATGTAGGTGCAGGATTGCCTATAATAGGCACTATAAACGACCTCAAGAATTCTGGCGATAAGATACTGAAGATTGAGGCAGTATTGAGTGGCACGCTTAACTATATATTCAATGCTCTGGCTGAAGACTGTCCGCTCTCTCAGGCTGTCCGTCAGGCTAAGGAACTCGGTTTCTCTGAGCCCGATCCACGTATCGACCTCAGCGGTATGGATGTGGTACGCAAACTCGTTATTCTCACTCGTGAAGCTGGCTATCGTATAGAGCAGGCTGATGTGGAGAAGAATCTCTTCATTCCTGACGACTATTTCGAGGGCGATGTGGATGCCTTTTGGAAAAAACTACCACGACTCGACGCTGAGTTTGAGGAAAATCGCAAGAAACTCAAGGCAAAGAACTGCCGTCAGCGTTTTGTAGCTAAGATGGAGGTTGTGGGCGACAAGGTCAAGGCAAGTGTAGGTCTGCAGGACATTCCTCTCAACCACTCATTCTATGAGCTTGAGGGTAGCAATAATATCGTAACCCTTTCCACTGAGCGTTACAAGGAATATCCAATGCTCATACAGGGCTTTGGTGCAGGAGCCTCAGTTACCGCTGCGGGCGTATTTGCTAATGTCCTGAGCATCGCGAATATCTAAAAGTTCAGCCACCGTTCCCCTCGCATCAGCGAGGAGGTGGCGTAACAATACGACTAAACAATGAAGACAATAATAATCTTGGGTGACGGCATGGCCGATAACCCGATAGAGAAATTAGGCGGCAAGACTCCACTGCAGTTTGCCAAGACTCCTTATATGGATATGCTTGCCAAGAAGGGTAGGACGGGCAGACTTGTCACCGTGCCTGAAGGCTACACACCGGGTTCGGAGGTTGCTAACACAGCCATATTAGGCTACGACCTCGATAAGGTGTATGAGGGTCGCGGACCTCTTGAGGCTGCATCTATAGGTTATGATATGGATAGTCTCGACCTCGCCTTGCGTTGCAATATCATCTGTGTGCGTGAAGACGGCACCATCAAGACTCATAATGGTGGCAACCTGCAGACCGAAGATGCCAAACCGCTCGTGGCTCTGCTTAATGAGAAATTGGGTTCTGACAAGGTGAAGTGGGTGTGTGGCATTCAGTATCGTCATCTGCTCATCATTAAGGGTGGTTCCAAGCATATCGTCTGTGCTCCGCCTCATGATCATCCTAACGAACAGTGGCGTCCGCTGCTCGTAAAACCTGAAGAGGGTATGGAGAATTTTCACGAAGAGGGTAGGATGACACCACAGGAAACTGCTGACCTGCTCAACGATCTCATACTTAAGTCTGTTGATGTGCTGGCTCAGGCTCCTCTCAATATAGAACGTAAGAAGCAGGGTGCCGACCTCGCCAACATCATTTGGCCATGGAGTGGTGGGTATCGTCCTGCTATGCAGACTCTCATGGAGCAGTATCCTCAGGTCAAGACAGGTGCTGTTGTGAGTGCAGTCGACCTTATTCAGGGTATAGGCAAATATGCTGGTCTCGACATCGTAAAGGTTGAAGGTGCTACAGGTTTGTGGAACACCAACTATGAGGGTAAGACGCAGGCTGCTCTCAATAACCTCAAGCATAAGGATTTCGTCTTCCTCCATGTTGAGGCAAGTGACGAGGCTGGTCATGATGGCGATATAGACCTCAAGGTCAAGACTATCGAGAATCTCGACTCCCGAATGATAGGTCCTATCTACGAGGAAGTAAGCAAATGGTCTGAGCCAGTGTGCATTGCCATACTTCCTGACCACTACACCCCCGTAGAGCTTCGCGTGCACGTGGGCGAGCCTGTACCTTTTATAATATATTATCCTGGCATCACCCCCGATGTGGTGCAATCCTATGACGAATTCACCTGTGTTGGTGGTGGCTATGGCATCCTCCGACTTCAGGAATTTATGCAAACACTAATGGCCCTTTAATTATTAATTATTAATTATCAATTATCAATTGTCAATTATCAATTAACCATGCAATACTATTCAACTAACAAAAAAGCCCCTATGGCTTCGCTCGAGAAAGCGGTAGTCAAGGGATTGGCAGAAGACAAAGGTCTCTATATGCCTGAGCGCATCAAGCCCCTGCCAAAAGAATTCTTTGACAGTATCGACAAGATGTCTTTTCAGGAGATAGCCTACACTGTAGCTGATGCTTTCTTTGGCGAAGACGTTGATGCTGACTCTCTCAAGAAAATAGTGTATGACACCCTCGCGTTCGACTGTCCTGTGGTGAAGGTTACCGACCAGATATATTCTTTGGAACTCTTCCACGGACCTACGCTGGCATTCAAGGATGTAGGTGCTCGTTTCATGGCCCGTCTGTTGCAGTATTTCCTCAAGAAGGAGAATAACGGCAAAGAGGTCAATGTGCTCGTAGCTACCTCTGGCGACACTGGCTCGGCTGTTGCCAATGGCTTCCTTGGTGTTGAGGGCATTCACGTTTATGTGCTTTATCCTAAGGGCAAGGTCAGTCCTATACAGGAATGTCAGTTCACCACCCTCGGCAAGAATATCACTGCCATAGAGGTTGATGGTGTGTTCGACGACTGTCAGGCCCTTGTTAAGTCCGCCTTTATGGATGAAGATCTGAATAATCACATGAAGCTCACCTCAGCCAATTCCATCAACGTAGCACGTTTTCTGCCACAGTCATTCTATTATTTCAATGCCTATGCGCGTATGAAGGAAATAGGACTGGCTGACCAGCTGGTGATGTGTGTGCCAAGTGGCAATTTCGGCAATATCTGTTCTGCGTTGTTTGGTCATAAGATGGGACTCCCAATCAAACGTTTCATAGCGGCTAACAATGCCAACGACATCTTCTATAACTACCTGAAGACAGGCGAGTATAACCCTAAGCCTTCTAAGGCTACGTTGGCTAATGCTATGGATGTTGGCGATCCTTCAAACTTTGCTCGTATTTACGACCTTTATAAGGGTGACCATCAGCTCGTTACCAGCATTATTGATGGTGCTACATATACTGATAATAATATCAGACAGACTATGCAGTCATGCTATGCTGAGACGGGATACATTCTCGACCCTCATGGTGCTTGTGGCTATCAGGCTCTCAAAGACCTGCTCCAGCCAGGTGAGGTGGGTGTGTTCTGCGAAACGGCTCACCCTGCTAAGTTCAAGGAGAAGGTTGACGACATTCTCTCTTCCGATGTCGAGATACCTCAGCGTCTTCAGGAGTTTATGAAGGGCACCAAGCAGAGCATCGCCATGAGCAAAAACTTTGCTGATTTTAAAGCCTATCTTCTGGGAGAATAAAGAACGTACCGTTCCCGTTAAAATAAAAGCAGTGCCCTGGCTCTGTCGCTGGTGTAGCAATACACGAGAGGAAAGTCCGGGCAGCATAGGGCTCCCCACTTGCGAAAATACAAGTAGTCAGTGATGATTAGCTAAGGCAGAAGAAAATAACCGCCCCCCATTTTTACTTTGTCATAAGCGTTAGGGGGTAAGGGTGAGAAGGTGGTGTAAGAGACCACCAGGCATTTGGTGACAAGTGTGCTGTGTCTGCTGGGGGCTGCAAGTTCAAGTATACCATCGTCATGTTTAGGGTTGCCCGCCCGAAAGTTCAGCTTACGATGGAGGGTAGAATGCTTAAGCCGTATGGTGACATACGGATTAGATAAATGACAGGCACCACCTTTGAGTGGAACAGAACCCGGCTTATAGGGGCACTGCTTTTTTATATATTTGAGAGAACTCTTTAACCATTGAACTCTTGAACCAACTGTGCACTGTGAACAATGAATTGTGAATTAAAAAAACATATTCTCGCCCTTTGGCATGATATTGACGACAAGCGAATAATGGGTACGGCAGTCAACCTTACCTATTCCACCCTCCTTGCCTTCGTACCCATTATGGCGGTAGTGTTTGCCATAGCGCGAGGCTTTGGCTATTCCATGTACATCGAAGACTGGTTTCGCGAGTCGCTTGCCTCTCAGCCTGATGCTGCCAACACCATTATAGGTTTTGTCAACTCCTACCTCGTTCACACCAAGAAGGGAGTGTTCTTAGGCATCGGATTGCTATTCATGCTCTTCACCGTGCTCATGCTTATCTCCAACATTGAGCTTGCTTTCAACGATATATGGCAGGTGAAGCGTCAGCGTAGCGTCTTTCGCACCGTTACCGACTATATCACTCTGCTTTTCTTTGTACCTATAGTCATCGTTATCAGTTCTGGTCTCAGCATCGTAGTTGCTACCATCAACCACCATCTTAGCAACGTCACCGTCATAGGTCCGCTCATGTCCTTCATCATCGAGTTTACCCCTTACCTTTTATGGTCTGTTGCCTTCACAGCCCTCTATGTGTTTATGCCCAACACTAAGGTTCATTTGCGCAGTGCCATAGTGCCAGGCATCATCGCTGGTGTGTGTATGCAGGCATTCCAGATGATATACATCAACTCACAGCTTTGGATATCCAACTACAACGCCATCTATGGATCTTTTGCCATAATACCTTTCTTCCTCCTGTGGTTGCAGACTTCATGGATTATCTGCCTGGCAGGAGCCGAACTCAGCTATTGCCGTCAGAACTCCGATGATTTCTTTGCCAATTCCTTCCAGGAACTATCTTTTCAGGAGAAAGAAGAATTTTCGTGGGAGATTATCCAACTCATCTCTCAGAATTTTCGTGAGGGCAATACTCCCTTCACCGATATCGAAATCAAGAAGCGCCTCAAGCGTCCTATGCGAGTAGTCAAGCAACTCCTTTACGACCTGCAGCGCATCAACTACATCACCGAACTAACCTACGATGAGAAGGGCGAACCCCCGCATTACCTCCCTGTTCAAGACATCGACAACTTCACTCAGTCTGACATGCGCGATAAACTCGCCACCCTTCGCCCCGAAAAGTAATTCTTGTTAAAAAATATTAAAGAGAAAACTCTTTCAATCTTCAATTTTCAATTTTCAATATTTTTTACTACCTTTGCATCAGGTTTATGGCTTTTGTATGCGCCTTTCAGGTGTGCCACGAACTACGAAATTCACTACATTTTATTAAGAACAACAACATTTTTATAGCTAAAAGTATATAATGGCTAACGAAGAATTAGAGAACTTGGAGACTGCTCCCAAGAAAAAACGTGGAAGACCAAGCAAGGCAGAACTTGCCGAGCGCGAGCGTCTCAAGAAATTAAGTGAAGAACAGAATGCTGCTGAACCACAGCTTAATTTTGCGCCATCACCTGAGGCTGAATCTCAGACTGCTGGTGATGAATCTGCTGAGGGTGCTGATGCTGCTCCTAAGCGTAAAAGAATCCGTCGCACCAAGGCTGAGATAATAGCTGCAGCCGAGGCTACAGCTGCTGCTTTGGCTGAGAATAATCAGAAAAAGGCTGACCTCTCCAGGGCTATGGAGGAGGAAGGCTACGACGTGCCTGAGGCATCCTTCGGAGTGGGGGAGAGTAGCGACGATGATGCACCCTCTATGGGGCTGATGGAGCGTTTGCAGTCTAAGGTCAACTCTCAGAGTGGTTTCGACCAGCCTTGGGAGGGAGCACCTGCTGACGGCACCGATTTCATCATCGTTCAGGATATACCAGTAGAAGACAATGCCGTGATACCTTATTACGACATGTTCGACAATCCTAACAGCGTTGAGAACACAGCCGTGACCTACGACGATGCTGCAGAAACAGACGAAGGCGGTTATGACTTCTCAGACATCATTAAGGCTAACGGACTGCTCGAAATTATGCCCGATGGCTACGGCTTCCTTCGTTCCAGCGACTATAACTACCTCTCATCACCTGATGATGTACACCTCACCGTGCAGCAGATACGCACCTACTTTCTCAAGACAGGTGACGTAGTAGAGTGCATGGTTCGTCCGCCTCATGGCAATGAGAAGTACTTCACCATGACCAGCTTGCTTAAGGTCAATGGTCGTAACCCTCGCGACATTCGCGACCGCATCTCATTTGAAAATCTCACACCTCTCTTCCCTGAAGAGAAGTTCAACCTCTGTGGCAATCCAAGGGCAACCAACATATCCACTCGCATCGTTGACCTCTTCTCGCCAATAGGCAAGGGACAGCGTTCGCTCATCGTCTCACAGCCTAAGACGGGTAAGACTATCCTTATGAAGGATATAGCCAACGCCATAGCAGCCAACCATCCTGAGGCTTACATCATGATGCTGCTCATCGACGAGCGCCCTGAGGAGGTTACCGATATGGCTCGCACCGTCAATGCCGAGGTCATAGCATCCACCTTCGATGAGCCAGCCGACCGTCATGTCAAGATAGCAGGACTGGTGCTCGAAAAGGCTAAGCGACTCGTAGAGTGCGGACATGATGTGGTCATCTTCCTCGACTCCATCACCCGTCTGGCTCGCGCCTACAATACCGTAGCGCCAGCCTCAGGCAAGGTGCTCACAGGTGGTGTCGATGCCAATGCCCTGCAGAAGCCTAAGCGCTTCTTCGGAGCAGCACGTAATATCGAGAATGGCGGTTCACTCACCATCATCGCTACGGCGTTGACAGATACTGGCAGTAAGATGGACGAAGTAATCTTTGAGGAATTCAAGGGCACGGGCAACTCCGAGTTGCAGCTCGACCGTGTTCTTGCCAACAAGCGCATCTTCCCAGCCGTCAACCTCATTGCTTCAAGCACTCGTCGCGATGATTTGCTGCACGACGAAACCACCCTCAACCGCATGTGGATACTCCGCAAGAGCATCTCCGACATGAATTCTGTCGAGGCAATGCAGCAGATACACAACCTCATGACGCGCACTCGTGACAATGCAGAGTTCCTCATGGCAATGAATGGCTAAGCCATGACACATAAGCAAAACCGAATTTGCAAATAGCAACAAATATTTTTTATAAAGCATCGCAGGCAAAGGCTTGCGGTGTTTTTTTGTAATAAAGTGAAAGGAGTTTTTCGAAAAAAGAGGCTGTTTAGAGGCGAAACGAGCATTTACCCCCGTTTTATTTTGCTGTTTCGTTTTTTTTGCTTAACTTTGCGGAGATTTTAATCAAAAGATTAATCTAAACAGTATAAAAAACTATAATCACACAAAATAACATGGAAAAGAAATTACTTCTGGGTGATGAAGCGATAGCACTGGGTGCTATACACGCTGGACTGAGTGGTGTATATGCTTATCCTGGCACTCCATCAACAGAGATTACTGAATTTATTCAGAACAATCCTTACGCCAAGGAACAGAAGATTCGTTCACGTTGGTGTACAAATGAGAAGACCGCTATGGAGGCGGCTTTGGGTATGTCTTATGCTGGCAAGCGCGCTCTGGTGTGCATGAAGCATGTTGGTATGAATGTGTGTGCCGATGCGTTTGTCAATAGTGCTATAACAGGTGTGGAGGGTGGTCTCGTAGTTCTTGCTGCAGACGACCCTTCAATGCATTCCAGCCAGAACGAGCAAGACTCTCGTTTCTATGGCAAGTTTGCTCTTATCCCTATCTTCGAGCCATCTAACCAGCAGGAGGCTTATGACATGATGAAGATAGCCTTCGATTTCTCTGAGGCTATCAAGGAACCAGTCCTGCTTCGTGTTGTAACCCGTCTGGCTCACTCTCGTGCTGCTGTAGCTGTTGACCAACCTAAGGCACAGAACCAGATGAAGCCATCTACTGACCAGTGGGTGCTGTTGCCAGGTATAGCAAAGAAGAAGTACAGCGTACTGCTTGAGAAGCAGGAGCAGATGCTTATGGCAGCTAACAAGAGCCAGTTTAACATCTCTGAGTATGGCGATTCTGCTAATAAGGCAGAGAAGGTGGGCATCGTTGCTTGTGGCATAGGCTACAACTATGTGAAGGAGGCTATGGCTCAGTTGCCTAAGGAGAAGCAGGCTATGTTCAATATCGAGAAGGTGTCACAGTATCCTCTTCCTGAGCAGCGCATCCAGATGCTTGCCAAGGAGTCTGGCAAACTGCTCGTAGTAGAAGATGGTCAGCCTGTTGTGGAGCAGGATGTGAAGGCACTTCTGGGCACAGGTTATATAGTAACAGGTCGTCTGACGGGTGCTCTGCCTCGTACTGGCGAACTCACACCAGACAGCGTAGCAGCAGCTTTGGGTGTTGAGGCACCTCAACTTATGGCTCCTGCCAAGAATCTGGCTGGTCGTCCTCCACAGCTCTGTCAGGGTTGCGGACACCGTGATGTGTATGGTGCTCTGCGTGAGATTATCGACGAGATGCCTGACGCACGCGTCTTTGGCGACATAGGTTGTTATACTCTCGGCGCTCTGCCTCCATTCAAGGCTCTCTCAAGTTGTGTTGATATGGGTGCTTCAATCACTATGGCTAAGGGTGCTGCCGATGCTGGTCTGCGTCCTGCTATCGCTGTGATAGGTGACTCTACCTTCACTCATTCAGGTATGACGGGCTTGCTCGATGCTATCAACGACAACAGTCCTATCACCGTTATCATCTCCGATAACCTTACCACTGGTATGACTGGCGGACAGGACAGTGCTGGTACCAATAAGTTTGAGGCTATCTGTCTCGGACTCGGTATGGACCCTGAGCACCTGCATGTTGTAACGCCACTGCCTAAGAATATCCCTGCTATCGCTCAGCTTATTCGTGACGAGATAGCTTATGAGGGTGTGAGTGTTATCATCCCACGTCGTGAGTGCATACAGACGGCTTCACGTCATGCCCGCGAGAAGGCGAAAGAAAAGAAGACCCTCTAAATCTCTCTTAGAGGGAGACTTTTGGTTCAAAGGTTCAATATTCAATAGTTCATATTTATGAAAAAAGATATCATATTATGCGGTGTGGGAGGACAAGGTATCCTCTCCATAGCAACAATCATAGGTGAGGCAGCTACACGTGCCGATATCAATTTGAAGCAGGCTGAGGTTCACGGAATGAGCCAGCGCGGTGGTGATGTGCAGTCTAATCTGCGTCTCTCTACCGACCCTATCTACAGCGACCTTATATCAAAGGGTGGGGCAGACCTCATCATCTCTATGGAGCCTATGGAGGCTCTGCGTTATCTGCCTTATCTGTCTAAGGATGGCGTGATAGTAACCAGCAACAAGCCTTTGGTCAACATTCCTAACTATCCTGAGGAGGAGGCACTCTTCGCTGAGCTCGCTTCTCTGCCTCATGTGGTGCAGCTTGATATCGAGGCAGTGGCTAAGGATGCTGGCAGTGTCCGTAGTGCCAACGTGGTGCTGTTGGGTATGGCTGCCAAGTATATAGAGATAGTTTCAGCCGATGCCCTTCGTCAGGCTGTTGCAACAGTTTTTGCCCGCAAGGGTGAGAAGATTGTAGAATCTAATCTTAAAGCCTTCGACATGGGTGCGGAGACATCAAAATAAAATCATGGCTTACAGAAGAGAATTACCAGATTGGAAGTCCGAGTATCTTGACCCCGAACTCGAGACTATGACGCGTGAGCAGATAGAGGCTCTGCAGGTAGAGCGCCTGAAGGAGACCGTCAAGCGCTGCATGAACAATCCTTTCTACAAGGCTCGCCTTGAGAAGGCTGGCGTCACACCAGAGAATATCACGTCTGTTGACGATATCCGTCGCATACCTTTCACCACTAAGCAGGACCTTCGCGACACCTATCCATTCGGTCTTGCGAGTGCTCCGCTTACGGAGTGTGTGCGTCTGCACAGTTCATCAGGCACCACAGGCAATCCTACCGTAATCCTTCACACCCAGAAGGACCTTGACGAGTGGGCTAACCAGGTGGCACGTAACCTGTGGATGGTGGGACTGCGTCCTAATGACGTGTTCCAGAATTCATCAGGCTATGGCATGTTTACTGGCGGACTGGGATTCCAGTATGGTGCTGAGCGTCTCGGTATGCTCACCATCCCTGCTGCTGCTGGCAACTCACTGCGCCAGATAAAGTTTATGACCGACTTTGGCACTACAGCCCTGCATGCTGTTCCTTCTTATGTTACCCGTCTCTATGAGGTGATGCAGGAACAGGGTGTCGACCCTCGTAAGGATACCAAACTGAAGGTGCTCGCCATAGGTGCTGAACCTCACTCTGAGGAACAGCGTAAGCGCATCGAGAAGATGATGGGTGTTAAGGCATACAACTCATTCGGTATGTCTGAGATGTGTGGTCCTGGCGTAGGCTTTGAGTGTAAGGAGCAGAATGGTCTCCACTTCTGGGAGGACTATTACATCGTTGAGATAGTTGATCCTGAGACCCTTGAGCCAGTGCCCGATGGCGAGATAGGTGAACTGGTGCTCACCTCTATCCGTCGTGAGGCTATGCCTTTGCTGCGTTATCGCACCCGCGACCTCACCCGTGTGCTTGGCAGAGGTTGTCCATGTGGCAGAAATCATGTGCGCCTCGACCGCATGAAGGGTCGTAGCGATGATATGATGGTATTGCGTGGCGTAAATATTTTCCCTATACAGATAGAGAAGATACTGATGCAGTTTAAGGAACTTGCCAGCAACTACCTCATCACGCTCACCACTGACGAGAATAACGACAACATGACCGTGGAGGTAGAACTGGAGGAACTCTTCACTGACGACTACCAGCGTCTGGAGTCACTCAAGAAGAGCGTCACTCGTGCCCTCAAAGACGAGATACTCCTTACTCCTATAGTTAAACTCGTGCCTAAGGGTAGCCTCCCTGTCTCTGAGGGCAAGGCCGTCCGTGTGGTAGATAAGAGAACCGTTTATCAATAATTGAAAGTTTTCGTTTTCGTAGCCCTTTAGGGTGTTTCGTTTTCGTACGGAGTTTAGCCCCCGTTCCCAATGCGTAAGCGTTGGGGCTCCATAAAACAATAAGATTATGACAATCAAACAACTTTCCATTTTCATAGAGAACAAGAGCGGAGCACTGCTCCGAGTTCTCAAGTTGCTGAGAGACAACGGCATAAGCATCGTTATCAGCAATATCAGCGACACCTCAGAGTTTGGTATCTACCGCCTCATCTGCAGCGATACCGACAAGGCATTCCGCATCCTCCACGACAAGGGTATCAATGCCACCATCACCAATGTGTTTGCCATACGCCTTGCCGACAACAAGGTGGGGGCTGCTGCTGATGTCATGACCCTCATAACTGAGGCTGGTGTGGGCATCAAGTATATGTACTCCTTCCTGCTCGACGGCAAGGGAGTGCTGGTGTTCCGTGCCGACAACGATGATAAGGCTAAGGAGGTAATCCTGCTCAACAAACTCGATTTCTTGGGCGAGAAAGACCTGTGCTGATTTTTTTCTAACTAAATATTGTATTCCATAACAACAATGAAAAAGATTGTTCTCTTTACTGCTGCCTTAGCGATGGTGGCAGTTATGTCTAAAGCTGCCGACGATGTGGCTGTTAGCGAAACAGAGATCTCTACAACACAAACCGCAGAAGAGCCTGAATACAAGGATGAAAACACCGACCAGGCTATTCTGGAGAGTCATAAACCTCTCTATCATGCTCCTGCCCCTGATGCTGAGAAGGACTTCAAATACTGGGCTGCTGCTGTAGGTTCCCGACTGAAGATAACTGGTTATGCGCAAGGTGGTTACGAAGCTATATTCAACAATGGCTCTGACAATAGCAACACCTTCGCCATGCGTCGTGTCATCCTTATGGTAGGTGCCAACATCACTCCTGAGTTCTTTGCTTTCTTCATGCACGATTTCAAGAGTGGCAACATGCAGGAGTATTACATGGAGTATCGTCCTTGTAAGGCTCTCAACTTCCGTCTCGGACAGTCTAAGAACGAGTTTTCTATGGAGAACCCTATGTCGCCAACTGTTGTTGACCTCGTAGCTCCTATGACTCAGGGTGTGTTCTGGCTCAACGGTTCCGACCCTCTGATGAGCAATGGCTCAGGTCGTGATATAGGCTTCACAGTCTATGGCGACGTGCTTGGTGGCAAACTGCGCTATGTGGCTCAGGTGGTTAACGGCGGACAGATTAACACCGCTGACAAGAACAATCAGAAGAACGTTATAGGCAAACTGGAGTATAAGTTCATGCCTAACCTCCGCATCGGTGTGTCAGGCGTTTTGGGTCACGGCTATTCAGTGGCTTACTCTAAGTATAACCCTACCTTATATAATGATAATACCAAGGAGGGTCAGACTTACCGTCAGAACCGCTGGGCTGTGTCTGGCGAGTGGAAGTCTAAGAAGACTGGCACCGACTATTACCGCAACCGTTGCATCACGGTGCGTGGCGAGGTGCTCGGCGGTATGGATGGCGACGTTCACAGCTTCGGCGGCTATGTGTCATCTTCCATCCCTGTCTATAAGCAGCTCGACGTGGTGGCTACGGTAGATAACTTCAACTACAACACCCGCATCGGTTGCCAGCAGACCAACTTCGCTGGCGGCGTTCAGCTGTGGCTCCACACTAAGTGCCGCCTTCAGTTGCAGTACACCTATTGCGCCCTCAGCTCTACCCACCGTGCTTACCTCAACAAGGGTAATCACTCACGCATCGACGCTCAGGTGCAAGTAGCATTTTGATAATTGACAATTGATAATTGACAATTGACAATTGATAATTGATAATTGATAATTAAGAATTGAAGAAGTAAAAAGAAGTTCTTGCGCTCCAGTAGGTGCTCAGGCACTTCGTGGAGTCTCGCTCTTCGAGCTTAGAAGGACTCCGAACTCTGCTCGCCTGAAGAGCTTCGCTCGAAGAAAAGACAAATGCTTCGGCTACTGTATAGTATATTGTAATGTCTTTAACTCCTTCTAACTCCTCTAACTCCTTTAACTCCTGAAGAAAAATGTTGATAAAAATTCTCCTCACAGTAGTATTTCTCTGCATCACCGTTGCAGTGGGAATATACAGCCGTCGTCAGGCAAGCACCGTCGATGGCTTCGTGCTTGGTGGCCGTAACGTGGGTGGCTGGCTCACAGCCTTTGCTTACGGCACGTCTTATTTCTCTGCCGTAGTGTTCGTGGGCTATGCAGGTCAGTTTGGCTGGAAATACGGTATGTCAGCCAGTTGGATAGGTGTGGGCAACGCCATTATCGGTTCCTTGCTGGCTTGGCTGGTGCTGGGCAGGCGCACCCGTCTTATGACCCAGCACATCGAGTCGCGCACCATGCCCGACTTCTTCGGTACCCGTTATGGCGACGAGGGGCTTCGCATCATAGCCTCTGTCATCGTCTTCGTGTTCCTTATTCCTTATACCGCGGGCGTGTATATGGGCATCTCCAAACTCTTCGAGATGGGTTTCGGCGTGCCTTACGAATACTGCGCTATGACCATGGCGCTGCTCACTGCCGTCTATGTCATCCTGGGTGGTTATAAGGCAACGGCAATCAACGACTTCATTCAGGGCATCATCATGCTCGTAGGCATCAGCGTGGTCATCGCTGTGGTGCTCAATTCTCAGGGCGGTTTGGTAGAGGCTTACCACAAGATGGCTGCCATGACACCTAATACCGACGACCTCACGCAGAAGGGCTCCGCGCTCTATGCCAACTTCCAGGCAGGCGACTTCGCTTCGTGGTTCGGACCTAATCCGCTGTCGCTCTTTGGTGTTGTGGTGCTCACCTCGTTAGGCACATGGGGCTTGCCTCAGATGGTAGGCAAATTCTATAGCATCACCGATGAGTCAGCCATCCGTCGTGGCACCATCATCTCCACCATCTTTGCCTTCATCGTGGCAGGTGGCTGTTATTTCCTCGGAGGTTTCGGCCGCTTGTTCGTTCCTACCGCTTTCAATGCTGAGAAGGGCAAGTTCGTGTTCGACAATATCGTGCCCTCCATGCTAGAGACCTTGCCCGATTTCCTCATCGCCCTGGTCATCCTGCTGGTGCTCTCAGCCTCAATGTCAACCCTCGCAGGCCTGGTGCTCACCTCATCATCCACTATGACGCTCGACCTTATCTATCGCGATAAGAAGTCAGCCAGCGACGAGGTAGAGGGTGGTGAGATAGACGATACCGTAGCCGAGAAGATAGAGCGTCGCAAGGTTGTGGTGATGCGAGTGCTCATCGTGTTCTTCATCGTCATCTCGCTTATGATAGCGCTCAATCCGCCACAGTTCATCGCTCAGCTCATGGGCATCTCGTGGGGTGCTCTCGCTGGAGCCTTCCTCGCACCGTTCATGTTAGGTCTCTACTGGAAGGGTGTCACCCGTTCTGCCGTATGGTCTTGCTTCGTGTGGGGAGTAGGCATCACCGTCGTCAATATGATGCTCGGCAATCCTATTAACCCTATCGACTGCGGTGCCATCGCCATGGTGGGCGGTTTCGTGGTAGTGGCTGTTGTCAGCCTCTTCACCCCTAAGCTCAGCACCAAACTGGTTGATCGCATCTTCAAGTGCTATAACTAAGTAATTATCAATTGTCAATTCTTGCGCTCCGTAGGTGCTCAGGCGAGCAAAGCTCGGAGTTCAATTATCAATTAAATAACTTGGCAACACTTAAGGAAATACTCACTCAGGGCGACCGTTTCGCCAGTGAGAATGGCATACAGCTCACCGAGGTGCGTGAGGGCTATGCCCGTGCCGAGGTAACGGTAGAGGAGCGCCACCTCAATGCGGCTGGCGTGTGTCAGGGTGGGGTGTACTTCACCCTTGCCGACCTTACATTTGCTGCCGTCACCAATTCCCACGGATTCATAAGCCTGGGCATACAGAACAGCATCACCTATCTGAAGTCGGCACACAAGGGTGACCGTCTCATTGCTGTTACCGAGGAAACGTGCAACCATCCACGTCTGCCCTTCTGCGAGACCCGTGTCACCAACCAGCATGGCGACCTCCTCTGCATAGTTACAGGCTCTGCCTATCGCAAGAAAGATACCTTCGGCTACGATGCCCTGCAGTAGTTCCCGTTCAACGGTTAACGGTTAACGCTTAAAGAGTTCACAGTCTTCGTAGCAAAGCGTATCGTAGTGGCTTTAGCCACGTATCGTAGTCACGAAGTGACGTATCGTTATTGTAAAAAATATGATTCTAAACAGAGAAATGGAGTGCATGGACCGCGAGTCTATGCGTAAGTTACAGTCAGAGCGTCTTATCAAGACGGTCAAGACATGTTATGAGAAAGTACCCTTCTACAGAAGGAAGATGGATAAGATGGGTGTCAAGCCCGAGGATATCCGTAGTATAGACGACATCTACAAGTTGCCGTTCACCACCAAGCACGACCTGCGCGATGAGTACCCCTTCGGTCTGCAGGCAGTGCCTCAGAGCGAGATAGTACGCATCCACGCCTCTTCAGGCACCACGGGCAAACCCGTTGTAGGCACCTACACCAAGAACGACCTCAAGATGTGGGCAGAGTGCGTGGCTCGCGTATTGGCAGTGGGCGACATAGGTCCTGGCGACATCGTTCAGGTGGCTTACGGCTACGGACTGTTCACTGGCGGTCTGGGTGCCCACGACGGCGTCCTTGCTCGCGGAGCAGTGCAGCTGCCTATCTCGGCAGGTAATTCCGAGAAGCAGATTATGCTCATGAAGGACTTCGGCACCACAGCCATCTGCTGCACACCGTCCTACGCCCTCCATCTGGCTGAGGTGATAGAGAAGAGTCCTAACATCAGTGTCGACGACCTCAAGCTCCGTGTGGGCTTCTTCGGCGCAGAGCCTTGGACCTGGGGCATACGTCGTGAGTTGGAGAAGAAACTCCACATCAAGGCGCTCGACATCTACGGACTCACCGAGATGTGCGGTCCTGGCGTGGGCGGCGAGTGTGAGTTCCAGAACGGCACCCACGTGGCCGAGGATATGTTCTATCCTGAAATCATCAACCCTGAGACACTCGAACCCGTAGAGCCAGGCGAGGAGGGCGAACTCGTGTTCACCTCGCTCTGCAAGGAGGCTATGCCAATCCTGCGTTACCGTACCCGCGACCTCACTCACCTCATCTACGACAAGTGTGAATGCGGACGCACCACCGTGCGCCTCGGCAAGATTCTGGGTCGCAGCGACGATATGCTCATCATCCGTGGTGTCAACGTCTTCCCAAGTCAGATAGAGACCGTGCTCACCGAGTTCCCAGTCTTCACACCACAGTATTTCATCACTGTTGACCGTAAGAACAACGAAGACACCTTCGACCTCGACGTGGAGCTGCGCGAGGAGTATTTCTCTCCAAACCCAGCCAAGCAGATGCCATTCATCAAGCCGCTCTACGACCGCATCGTCTCACTCGTGGGCATCAAGCCAAACATCCACATCAAGGAGCCAGGCAACATCGAGCGCTCTACAGGCAAGGCTAAGCACGTGCTCGACAAGCGCACCCTCCTCACTGATTGGAAGTGATTTATCAGTTCACAGTTCATAGTTCATAGTTCACAGTTAGGGTTCCCTTTCCCGTTAACCCCTTGAACCAGCGCTTTAGCGCGTTTGAACCCTTTAAACCAGTGCTTTAGCGCGTTTGAACCCTTAATCGTTATGATAGACAAGCAGATAGTAACAGAAGTCATCGACTCCATGGGCTTGGGCGACTTCTCTGGTGCCACCATCCGTGACATCCAGGCACTCTCCACCCAACTGGAGAAGAAAACAGGCGAGCCCGTCATCCACCTTGAGATGGGCGTGCCAGGTCTCCAACCATCACAGATAGCACTCCGTGCTGAGCGCGAAGCACTCGAGCAGGGCTGCGCCACACAGTATCCGCCCAACGGTGGCATACCACGCATCAAGAAGGCAGCCTCTGAGTTTGTCAAGGCATTCATCGGTGCCGACATCGACCCCCTCTGCTGCGTGCCCACCACAGGCTCCATGCAGGGCACCTTCGCCACCTTCACCGCCCTCTATCACGCCATGGGCGTGCGCAATGGCGGCAAGCGCGACACCGTGCTATTCATCCAGCCAGGCTTCCCTGTGCAGAATGCCCAGTGCGACGTCATCGGACTCCGTCAGGTGGGGCTCGACATCCACGGCTATCGTGGCGCAGAGCTCATAGCCAAACTCGATGAGATGCTCTCCGCTGGTAACATCTGCAGCATCGTCTATTCCAACCCCAACAACCCCTCATGGGTGTGCTTCACAGATGAAGAACTCAAGGGCATAGGCGAGCTCGCCACCAGGCACGATGTCATCATACTCGAAGACCTTGCTTACTTCGCCATGGACTTCCGTCGCGACCTCAGCCATCCTTACCAGGCACCCTATCAGGCAAGCGTGTCACGCTATACCGACAACTACGTGCTCTGGATAAGCGGCTCCAAGGCATTCTCCTATGCAGGACAGCGCATCGGCATCACCTGCATGAGCAATAAGCTCTACCATCGCCCATTCGAGCCCCTCAAGAGCTTCGGTGTCAGCACCTTCGGCGACTTCTTCACAGGACGCCTCATGTACACCCTCTCCAGCGGCACCACCCATAGCGTGCAGCACGCCATGTCAGCCCTCATGGAGGCAGCCTGCGACGGCTCCTACTGCTTCCTCGACGATGTCAGGGAATACGGTCGCCGCGCCAAATTCATGAAAGAGGTGCTCCTGCAAAACGGCTTCTACCTCGTCTATGACAACGACATGGGCTCGCCCCTTGCCGACGGCTTCTACTTCACCGTATGCTATCCAGGCATGACAGGCCTTGAGCTCACCCGCGCCCTCATGTACTACGGCATCGCCGTCTTCCCCCTCGACACCATGGGCTCCACCCAGCAGGGCGTGCGCATCTGCACCTCCTTCTTCAGCCAGGCACAGCAGCCCCTCTTCCAGGAGCGCATCCGCGCCTTCGCTGCAGACAATAAGATTTAAGCCTTGCATCAGTGTGGGGTGATTATAACAAAAAGTACAGGACGAAAATCCTGTACCTTTTTTTTGTTAGTACCTGTGCGCCCTTTAAGGCTGAGTTGCCTCCACAGGGTTCTTGATCACATACTGGAATGAACCGCGGTCGCCGAGGGCGCGTGAAGCGAGCTGGCTCTTGCCCGTCACCTGGTTCTTCGTACGGGTGTACTCAGGGGTGAAGATGCACTTGGCATTCTTGATGTGCTCCTGAATGTTCCAGTCCTTCTGGGTCAGGGCGCCAGATGAGCGGAGTGACACACCGAAGTAGCCGAAGCGGTCGAGGTGAATCTTGTTAGAGTTCTGAAGCTCGTAGCTCATGACCTCAGCCAGCTCTATGAGCACGGCATATACGTCACTCTCCTTTACTGATACGTTCTGCTCTATGCGCTTAGCCAGCGCGCGAGTGTCGAGGATGCTAGGGTGCCATGCACGTCCATACCAGAGGTTGTTACCGGTCTTTCTCTTGTCCTGATAGACATCTACAATTACTGCCATAATTAATTAGAAATTAGAAATTGATAATTGAAAAATTTGAATTTTTGAGCGCTCTTTTGTGATGTTGTGGAAGCTTTGCCTCCGTCTCTGGAAGCAGTCCCTCCGCGTCCGGAAGTAATGCATCTGAGGGGTAAAAGCTCAGCTCCTTTTCACAAGTACAAAGTTACTACTTTCTCGCGCCCTGTCTGTGCGATAGCGCACCTTGCCGTGCGATGCCAGTCCTTTTTATTTTTGTTTCTCGCAAAGCCGAGATGATTAGCTCTTCGAGCCATACGTGTCTCTCGATAATTCCCTTGCCATAAGCAAGCTTCTGCAAGTGCCTTCTCTCGATACACTACTGACCGGGTCAGTAATCATCTCTACGCCAAGAGCAAAGGTCGTGCTTTCAGCACTCACGCCAAGCCATGCGGACTGCGTATGAAGTCCTCCCTTTAAGGGAGGATTTAGGAGGGTCTCCTTGCGTAAGCTTCGGAGAAGCGTCTTTGCTCTTTTGCGTAACTAAGGACAACTGGCAGAGCCAGTGATGGAGCAATTAAGACATACTTGGTGAGCTTGCTCACATAAGGATGGGTTAATGAGCCATCAATACTCCGTAGGAGTTGTCCTTAGTCTTTGCGAGAAATAGAGAAAAGCCCTCAGGGTTCTCCGAGCATTTCGGTGATTATCTTCACTTGTCGTGGTGTGAACGCCTTGCAGGTGGGTTCGTAGCCCGTGGCAGCGAGTTCCTGCCACAGCGAGGGGCATCGGCGAATCCACGCCATGAGGTGGTTCACTGCCGTGCGTGGCATGCTGTCAGGAAAATACCTCAGCGCCAGCTCCTTCTTGGTGTATGCTTTGATTTTGAATTCCATATCGTTTTTTGAATTAGAGAAGTTAGAGAAGTTAGAGGAGTCCTCCTTAGCGAGCTTTAGCGAGCGATAACTCCTTTAACTCCTTTAACTCCTACAATATTTCACATAATACTCTCCGAAGTCCTTGCAGTCAGGCGGCAACTGGTGGTGCTGGAGCGAGGGCAGCAGTTCCTTCAGTTGCATGAACAGGCGTTCGCCAGGCTCGTCGCGGTCGGGATACATGTTTAACGTTAACGGGAACGGGCTCCGCGAAGCGCCTGAGCACCAACTGGAGCGCAAGAACGTTAACTTTAACTCGCTCTGCGAGTTTTGTTGTCCCTTGTTGTCCTGGTTGTCGTTAATCTTAGTTCCCGTTAGCTCGAGCAACTGCTCGCGCTTCAGCAGCGTTGCCGAAGGTATGGCAATCGCCTTGCGCCCTGATGAGAGCATCGCCCAGCAGTCGGAGCAGCCTTCGGTTATCCACAGCTCGTCGCCAGGCTTCAGCCTGTTGAGCACGGGCAGGTTATATATGCTGCACTCCGAGCCTGTAGGGAAACGGAAGCGCGGCTGTCCGCCCTTTAGCAGATTGCGGTTCTGCACGCCTATCAGTTTGCCCTCACGGCTGTAGTAAGGTATCTGCAACCACGGCACGCCCCTTCGGTCACGCCACGACGTGAGTCGGCACCACCTCACCACGCGCTCGTCCAGCCGCCGCTCCTCAAAGAGAAACCTCCTCGCCTCGTCACTGAGCCACGGATGCTCAAAGTAGCGGGAGTAACGCAAAGCGTCGAAAGGGTTAGAGTTTAGAGTTGAGGGGTTAGAGGTTAGAGGTTTGTAGTTCCCGTCTCCCTTCCCTTTCGGGGAGGGCTGGGTAGAGGCTCCCAACCATCTGCATGCCTCGCCGAATGTTTTGTTCAGGCTCTTCATCACCAGACTGATGGTGTCGCCGTGCTCGCCGCACACGAAGCAGCGGTAGGTGTTCCTCCTTACCGAGAACGAGAGCGAGGCGTGGTGGTCGTCATGAAAGGGGCACAGCGCCTTGTGCATCTTGACCTCCATTCCGAGGCGCTCTGCGACCTCCTCAATGGGAAGGTCGCGGAGCTTTTGTATCTCAAGTCTGTCCATCAGTGTGTACGGTTAAGGTAAGCCTTAGTCTTAGAGTAAAGACCTGTTTTCTCATCATAAACAATCAGTCCTCGGTGCACCCAAACTGACAGCTGGTGTTTTGTACCTTCCTTTGACTTTTCAAAAGAAGTACGCAGAGCCTCAAGTTGTTGCTCATTGAAAGAATCTTCCATACTGTCGAGCATATTCTTAGGTCCTTTCTTGCTCACATCCTCCGTCTCAGTCAGACTACCCTTAAACATGTCGCCAAACACCTGCATCTTTGACCACAGGTCGTAGTAACAAAACCATATCATATAATCGCCTATACTCTTTGTCCACGTCTGGTCGTTCAGTATCCACAAGGTAGCCGCCTTCTTCCATGCGGCAAAGATGCTACGGTGAGAAAGGTCAAAGAGCATATCGTCATCAGCAAGGTCAGCCAGCGTAGCCATCTCCTCAGCCAACTGGTCGGCAATCTTATTCATCGGCTTCACCACGAACCTGCCTTTGCAGTTGTCCAGACGCACCAGATAGTCATTGAGTTGGTTGAGAAACTCCTTGTCGTAAACACCCTGTCGCGGAATGCGGCCCTTACGCTCGCCGCGCGCCTTATAGGCAAAAGGAATACGTCCGAAAAAACCATTCGTCAAGTCCTTGCGATAGAAAGCCCTTGCAGCCTCAGGAGTAGAGCTGAATGTGATGTTCACCCTCAGCAGCGGATTGCCAGTCACGCCATCAACCGTAGCACGCAGAGCTCCTGCCCTGTGGCGGTCATATATGTTGCGCACGGTCTGGCTCACCTGTCGGTGCCCTCCACACATCTTGTCAGCCATCTCCACCTCAGGCAGATTAAGGTACATCGTCCTGCCACCCTGTTTCTCAAGCGCTATGGCGTTTTGAATAAAAGCAGGATTGGTAAGGTCGGCAGGAGGAAACCAGAAACTAACCTCTGGTCGCTCAGGCTTCTCCTTGTTGGCACCCTTAGTCTTCACCTGTCGTGTCCAGTCAACCAGTTTGTCATATTCCCCCGCATCGTGGTCACGAAAAGGCTTCATAATAGCCTCAATGAGATTAGTCAACTGTGCCTTACCTACACCTGAAGGGCCTATTAGGTGACCCATCTGGCCGCAAAGCTCGTAATAAATGTTATCAGAATACATAAACTCCACACCCGTCAAGTGAGCAGCAAGAGCAGGCAAAGCCATCGGAACAAGCGGTTCATGCATGTCTTTAGAGGCTTTTGAGAGGAGTAATTTACAGAAACCAGTGCCCTTAGTAGGCTTAGGCATCTTAGGAGCAGTCTTGTCAAATATATTATAATTCATTGATTCTTAGAAAATTAATTGATTAAATGATACTTTGAAATTTGGATTGCTATCTCAAATCTCAGTATCTCAGTTAGTTTTTTAAGGTACCCTCACATCCAGCCCTTTACTTATATTATATATATAACTAATTAATTATTAATAAGTTATAAGATTAATAAGAGAGGGGGAGTGATGTGAGAAGTATCTTTTTTTTTACTGAGATACTGAGATACTGAGATGAAATACTTTACACATCACTTTTCCCTACGAAGCCCTTCAGCCCGTTACGCAGTTCCAGACCAACAATCTTGATAAAGTCCTCCACATCCGTGTCCTCCTTTATCGGCACACGTTTGAAGCTCGGGTAGAGCGCCCCGTCGTCGTGGCGGTGCACATTCACGTACCATCCCTGATACACCAGCGGATAACGCCTGCTCACCACCATCTGCCTCTGACCCTCGGTAAACGTGTAGTGTTGCTCATCATCATGAGCCAGCGAACCACCGAGGATTTTCCCTATAGGCAAGCGCCCTGGTTTACGAGTCAGCAGTTTAAGGTTAACATCCAGTTCGGTGTTCGGATGCAGGCGGTCGCGGTAAGCGACAGCGAGGTGTTCGTTACTGTTCTCAAGATAGTTGTTTAGGATTTCTCCTACTGGGCGTGGTCCATACTGTTCTTCAGAACCTACGCGATTTCTTTTTTTTCTTGTCATATTGCTTTGGGCATTTATTGCTGCCCTCAGCAATGGGGAAATCACCACGCTACACGTAAGCACTTTTATGCTATTTGCTTACATGGTTTGGAAAAAGGCAAAAAAAAAACGGAACCCGCTGTGTTTCAAGAGGGTTCCGAAAGAATTATTTTGTAAGCGCACTTACATTTTTGCTTACATTTATGCGAACTTGCTTACACGACTATATTCCTTTGGTTGAACGTAGATGACCTGCAAGGATTTCTTGTATCGCGGCATCTTGTATATCTTCTACTTTAGACAAATCATCAGAATTATGAAATATCAAGTCATAATTTTGGGGGTCAAGAACAAACAAGGTGATATTAATCTTCTCTTCCATATCATTATCCAGACGAGTCCTGTCAAAATTGGCAGTTTTTCCAAACTGCTGTTCTACCAAAGATCTTGCTGCACATCCAGTCTGTACCTCGAAGTATGACTGTTTCAAAAGCTTCTGTAGCATAATTGTCAAGATTGTAGTATTACTACCTGTCCAAGTGATATTACAATGTTTAGGTACACCTTCAAAGAAAGCGTCAAAATCTTCTATGGCAGTTTGCTCGTCAATCCAACCCCATCTTTTCCACATTTTAAAAACTTGATGTACCATTTTGCGTTGTCTCATCAGCACACCATTTTTGCCATGCGTATAGTATTTCAGCGTCATGGGCTTGCCGCTGGACTTCCTGTCGGTTTTCGCCTTTGGCTTGACAACCTTCGGCTTTTGCTTTGATGATGGCGTTGCAGCTGGCATCATGAAAGTGCAGTTGCTGATGGGGCCAAAAAACTGTTGGCAGTTATTGTTGTGCTGCTCGTGGATGTACGTTGGTTTATAATCCTCGGATTTCTCCATCTTTTCCGTATCTGTATTATACTGCTTCATCTTGCTTGGGTGCTATAAATCGTGGATTTTCCATTTTGCCCATAAACTGCTGGCAACTGGAGTTGTATTGGTTGCTGACAAATTGAACTGTAACAGGCATCTGTTTGCTAAGCGCGTTAACGTTTTTTGCAAAATCTGCCAAACCGCCATCATCTTGAGGTTCTTCGTCGATAAAAGCATCAAACCAACCATCGGGTAGGGGGATGGAGAAGATGCGGTCAAGAGTCGTCTGCCACCCATCAAACTTATGGGTGGCAACCATTTGCATGAGTTGCTCAGGAAGTGTATATTGGTAAAACCCGTGTCGGCTACTATTGATGGCAAGGATAGCAAATCCAAAGACGATGCCGACGGACTTACGAATCTCATTATCGCTTACTTGCCTGTCATATCGCCTGTATTCATTTTCCTTTCGAAGCCAGAAGTTTTCTATTTCAGGTAGAATTTCTTCACCATTGTCTGCTATTTCCGAAAGCAGTTCGAGAGTTTCCATAAAGCACTCCTCTGGGCATAATCCAAACTCCTTTAGTTCATTCTCCAACTGAATACCTATAGTGTTGACTGCCTTGTACAGCTCGTTTTCGGCGTATTGCTCACTTATGAGCTTTATTTCTGCGTTTTGGAACCTCTGATTCATTTAAGTATTTCTTTGTCTGTTCATCAACCATATCAAACCAACCTTCCAAGTCTGTTATTCCATCAAAATTAAGAGAGTTAGTCCTGAACTTTCTTAGATAGTCATGGGTCATAGGATAATAAGCCCTTACATAATCGTTGATGCGATATGCCTTATAATCCTTGAAAATGATTTTGATATCATAGCCGTTTTCACCACACAGCCTCACCATCTCAGCCAGGTCTCTGTTTTTCTCCGATATTTTATCATTTGTGTTTTTATCAAACTCCATCAGGAAGAGACCTTTCAAGGCATCTGAAATCTCAACAGTTCTCAGCATAGCTTTTAATCGGCTTGATTTAATATCCATCGAATTAGATTTGTTTATCTTCTTAGGGTTTTGAAACACGAATGAAATCTTTCGAATATAGTCATCATGCTCATAAAGACGCTCATGTACAAACTTCCAGATATCCGTTGGATTCATCCTTGCTTCAATACGCATTTCCAAGTTAAATTTATCAGTAAGGATATGATTGCAATTTTCCAAAACCATATCGCGTAGCAAATCAGGATTACTTCCCCAGGCAGTAGATTTCTCAATCGCCATCAAACATACATTAGGACGATTGTCAATCAGCACGTGGCAGTATGGGTTAGATTCTAACTCCTGTCTGTCATACTTATCTATTCCCTGACTGTCCTTACCATTCTTTCTCCACCAATCCTTCATCAGACTATTATTCACACGCCAGATTAATATATCTCCATTTTTTGCCATGACATCATTTGGCAGACGTGTGGCTTCACCCTTGCTATTTACCTTAAAAAGATTTTCAATAGAATTTTTGTCAAACAAACTTGCAAAGCATTTTTGAGCAATTTTTAGATTCTTATCCCCATCTTCTTGATAACCTTCTATGGTAGGTGATGTTGCCTTATGAAAATCATACTTATATATGGCAAAAAAAGATTTAGTTTTATCCATATTTTTTTTGTTTAGATTATTATTAATTAAAATATATCTCTTCTATTCAAAATCCGTGCCATATCATTCCTGTCACTATTTCTCAGCATTATTCTGCCAATTATGGCAGATACAGGTAAAATCTTCTCTGAGAACAACAATTACCTCACCTTCTTTTAAGGCTTTGTCATTTGTAGAATACTATACATTTTTTATTATTTATTTTTGTTTCTAAGATTTATTTTGTAACTTTGTGGTCAGAAATCTATGGATTGTAATATAAATATCACACGAACTCAAGAAATACCGCTTTTTGGTTTCATTAGCGAAGTTTTACGAGTTTCTGGCGTTCCAAACATTGTTTCTTTGTTTGCGGGTGCTGGAGGTCTTGACCTTGGTTTTGAAAAAGCTGGGTTTAATGTCATGTGGGCTAATGAATATGATAAAGATATTTGGGAAACCTACAGATTAAATCATAAAAACACGATTCTTGATACACGTTCTATAACTGACATTCACGAAAGCGAAGTGCCAGATTGCGACGGAATCATAGGCGGACCTCCGTGCCAGTCATGGAGTGAAGGAGGTTCAAAGCGTGGACTGAATGATAAAAGAGGACAGTTATTCTGGGACTACATAAGAATACTAAATGCAAAGAACCCGAAGTTCTTTGTAGCTGAGAATGTGAAGGGTATGCTTATGAATCGATATGGAGATGCTTTGGATAATTTCAAAAAAGCATTCTCTGAGGCAGGCAAATATGGCTATGACTTACATTTTCAAGTTGTGAATGCTGCTGACTACAACGTCCCTGAAGACAGAGAACGTGTATTGTTTATTGGATTTAGAAAAGATTTGAATATAAACTACTCCTTCCCTAAGCCAACAACCCCCATTGGACATCGTGTCACATTAAAGCAGGCGATTGGAGACTTGGCAGACAAAGAACCAAAAGGATTTCCTAATGGCATAAATGAAGAAGGAGGATGGAATGAAGAAATTCCTAATCATGACTATCTCACAGGAGGTTTTTCTTCTATTTTCCTTTCTCGTAATCGCACTCGTGGTTGGGATGAGGTATCATATACGATTCAAGCTAGTGGAAGACAATCCCCTTTACATCCTCAAGCACCAAAGATGATAAAAGTAAGTGCAGATAAACGTATCTTTGTACCAGGTAAGGAACATCTATATAGGAGGCTATCGGTTCGTGAAGCTGCCAGAATACAGACTTTCCCTGATGACTTTATATTCAAATATAAGAATATTAATGCTGGCTATAAAATGATAGGAAACGCAGTTCCTGTAAATTTAGCTTATGCCGTAGCAAAGACAATTAAAGAAGTTTTATAATTATGGCAACTCAAGTAAAGACTGGTAAAGCTTTTGAATACGCAATAGCCAAGGTATATTTTGATGCAATTAGAAGCAGGAGGCTTAAGGCTGAGATTGTTAAAGATGAAGCTTACAAAATAGCAAAAGGATATTACGATGGCTTTGATGATATTGCTAAAGGAAGGTATCTTGCTTCGGCTGAAGCCACTCTTGACACAATGTTTAAGATTGAACCAGGTCTAACTGCACAAAAAGATGAGAAGGATATCCTGCAAATACGTTTAGCAAAAGACAGCGAAGGACAGGCTGGTGACGTAAGAGATGTTATATTTAGCCGTGCAAAATCAAAATGGGAAATAGGTTTTTCTGCAAAGAACAATAATGACTCGCAAAAACATTCGAGATTGAGCGTGACGAATGATTTTGGTGAGAAATGGTTTGGCGTGAAATGTTCGGAAAATTATTGGGAGGAAATAAAGCCTATTTTCGAATTTGTAAAGCAATATAAGGATGCAGGTAAAACGTGGGAAATGATGGGGAAAGCCAAGGAGGAAAAAGTCTATATACCATTATTAGAAGCCTTCCGCAAAGAATTACTCAGAATAAACGAGTCAAACAAAGATATCCCAAGCAAACTCATATCATACATAATAGGTGTCTCTCCATTTTATCAGATAATAAAAGAAGACTCCAAGAATCTTGTTGTAGTAAAGGCATTTAACATTGGTGGAGGTTTAAATAAAACCGTAAACAAGGCTAAATCACGTTATAAAGTAGCCAATATAAATCCACCAACAAGAATTGTTGAACTTGCATTCTCACCAAAGCCTGAAAATCAAATGCAGGATACACTAAATATGATTCTTGATGGAGGATGGGAAATTTCATTTAGAATACATAGTGCTGATAATCCTATTGTTTTATCTTTAAAATTTGACGTTAAACTATTAGGCAATCCTCCTATCTTATTTAGCCAATATTTGTTTCAATAATAAACTAATATCTGCCCCTATAGACAAATACGGTGAGTAACATCAATAATCCCTTTACACCCTGGTCGGTGTAAGGGGATTATTTCATCCTCGCCATTTCATTGAGCGAGAGGCACTATAGTTATGACTGGAGACTTGTTTGCTTAAATAGTTAATGTAAAGATAATAGAAAAACCAAACCAGCGCCCTGCTCAATAATAGAGTGGGGCGCTGGAGTGTTACAGTTTCTTCAATGCTTCTATAAAACGAAGAATATTGATTACTTCTACACGAGGGAAGGAAATGTTTCTCAATTCTTTGAAATGCCTGTCATTTGACACGATGTAACGTGCATTGGCCTTGATGGCGCAATCTAAGACTATGTTTTCCATATCTTAATGGGCATAAGGAGTGCGATCATGACCAGAACTCCATGATTCTATCTCTTTGACAGAAAGCTTGCCCTCATCGCACAGTTTATCCATTGCATCAAGGGCTTTCTCGGAATAATATTCTGATACGTTTGCCATTATGTTTCGCTATCAATTATCTGCTTGCAAAGTTAAATAATTATTTTTATTTCTCCAAACAAAGGGGAGAAAAAGATTGTGCTCTATTTTAACCTCACATACTCACTTATGGGCTCTCAAAGCGCATGAATACTGGGCTGAGGTGAGTGGGGTGGGACTGGGTGAATCCAACTCGCGACCCCACTTTTGAGGTCACTAGAACTATTGAAAAGTACCTATGCAGGTAGAGAATAAACCTTAAGAAATTATAGTTGGAAAAAAGAGGGTTACAAGGTAACCAAAAAATATTCTATTTGAGGACGTAAATTCCATCGCGTTCAATACTATTTAAAAGGTATGGATTTATGTGTTTATGCATTCGCACAACATCTACAGAACACTGGAGTATCTGCTCAAGAAATCTTTTCAAACGCACTACAAGGTACAGTGTTGGTTCCATCTCAACACAAATGTCAACGTCGCTGCCTTCATGCTGCTCGCCACGAGACACAGACCCAAACAGACGCAAAGAACGAATGCCGAACTTAGTGCGAAGCTCGTCAGCATGTTCCTTGATTAATTCTATGTATTCCTGTGTAGTCTTTACCATGAGTAATATGTTTCTGCTTGCAAAATTAAATAATTATTTTTATTTCTCCAAACAAAGGGAAGAAAAAGATTTTGCTCTATTTTAATCTCCCAACCTCCCTGAAGGGGTGTTGAGCCCAGTTATGCTGAATAATGACGTAAAACCAAACTGAAAATTTTGGGGAATGAAATAAATGTATAATTTTGCAGATATGATGATGAAGACGCCCCACTCTTAATAAAAAGGGTGGGGCGCTGAGTGTTATTATAAAGTAGAGAGCGAGATTACTTAGCGTAGAGGGCTACGATGGTTTCGTAGAGTTCCTGCTTGCCTGAGGTCTGCTTTGGCTCTTCTACTTTCTTGCCGTATTCATAGACTTGCTCGAGGGTGAGCTTGCCGTCTTCGAAGTCCTTGCCTATGCCGCTGTCGAATGATGAGTAACGCTCCTTGACCATCTGTGGGATAGGAGAGTTCTGCATAATATCAACGGCATTGAGCAGGGCGCGGGCGCAAGCGTCCATGCCTGAGATGTGGGCGATGATGATATCCTCGAGGTCGGTGGAGTTACGACGGGTCTTGGCATCGAAATTGGTGCCGCCAGGAGCTATGCCACCGTTGCGTACAATCTGCATCCATGCCTGGGTGAGCTCGTAGTTGTCGATTGGGAACTGGTCGGTGTCCCAGCCGTTCTGTGCATCACCACGATTAGCGTCGATAGAGCCGAGCATGCCTGCGTCAACGGCACAGGCGAGTTCGTGCTCGAAGGTGTGACCTGCGAGGGTGGCGTGGTTGACCTCGATGTTGACCTTGAAGTCCTTGTCGAGGTTGTGAGCCTTGAGGAAACCGATGACGGTCTCGGTATCTACGTCGTACTGGTGCTTAGATGGCTCCATTGGCTTTGGCTCGATGAGGAAGTTGCCCTTGAAACCCTTAGCGCGAGCGTAGTCGCGTGCCATGGTGAGCATGGTTGCCATGTGTTCCTTCTCACGCTTCTGGTCGGTGTTGAGGAGTGACATATAGCCCTCGCGTCCGCCCCAGAACACGTAGTTCTCAGCGCCGAGCTTGATGCCTGCGTCGATGGCATTCTTAATCTGCACGATGGCGCGAGCCACTACGTCGAAGTCGGGGTTGGTAGATGCACCGTTCATGTAACGGGCATTGCCGAAGACGTTGGCTGTTGACCACAGGAGTTTGATGCCTGTCTGCTTCTGCTTCTCGGCGAGGTAGTCGGTGATAGCCTTGAGGTTTGACTCATACTCAGCGATGCTGTTGCCCTCAGAAACGAGGTCAACATCGTGGAAGCAGTAATACTCGATGCCGAGCTTCTGCATGATTTCGAAGCCTGCATCGGCCTTGTTCTTGGCAATCTCTACGGCATTGGCACCCTGATTCCAAGGGAAGGTCTTGGTGCCGCCACCAAACTGGTCGGCGCCCTCAGCGCACAGTGTGTGCCACCATGCCATGGCGAAGCGCATCCAGTCTTTCATTTTCTTACCTGCCACTACCTTCTCTGCATCGTAGTAGTGGAATGCCATTGGGTTCTTTGACTCTGGTCCCTCGAATGGGATCTTACCGATTTGTGGAAAATACTGTTTAGACATAATGTTTTATTTTAGTTGAAAAGTGATAATTGACATTTATTAGTTTTTACGGCTGCTGTGGTACAGCAGCAAACAGAACAGAACTCTTGAACCAGCGCGAAGCGCGACTTGAACTATTGAACTATAAACTTCTTCCAGTTCTCGTATGCCTGGAGGTAGGCGGAGGTGTCAGTGACGGGCTTCTCGGAGTCGATGAGCTTGAGGGTGGAGAATGCCTCGTTGCTGTCGCGGTAGATGCCTGCGCCGATGCCTGCTCCCTTGGCTGCGCCTACTGAGCCGTCGGTGTCGTAGAGCTCGATGGTGGCTCCTGTGACGGCAGCGAGGGTGCGACGGAAGAGTGGCGAGAGGAAGAGGTTGGCGTGACCAGCCTTGATGGTGGTGATGGTCATGCCCATCTGCTTCATGATGTCAATGCCATAGGCAAAGGAGAAGGCGATGCCCTCCTGAGCGGCACGCAGAATGTGTGCCTTGGTGTGGATATTGAAGTTGATGCCGTGGATGCTGGCACCAGGGTTCTGATTCTCGAGTATGCGCTCGGCACCGTTGCCGAAGGGTATGATGGAGAGTCCGTCGGCACCTACTGGCACGCTCTCGGCGAGGGTGTTCATATCAGCATAAGAGATGCCCTCAGGAGCTACGGTGCGCTTGGTCCACGCATTGAGGATGCCTGTGCCGTTGATGCAGAGGAGCACGCCCAGACGGGTGTCGGTGGCGGTATGGTTGACGTGGGCGAAGGTGTTGACACGACTCTTGGGGTCGTAGTTGATGTCGCCGAGCACGCCATAGACCACGCCTGATGTGCCACCAGTGGCTGCTATCTCGCCTGGCTGAAGCACGTTGAGCGAGAGGGCGTTGTTAGGCTGGTCGCCAGCACGATAGCTGATAGGTGTGCCTTCGAGCAGTCCCGTCTCGGCTGCTGCCTGGGCTGACACCTTAGACTGAATGCCAAAGGTGGGCACGATGGGGGCTATGACGTCAGTGGGGATGCCGTAATAGTCGAACAGGAAATCAGCAGGTTTGCCCTCGCTGAAGTCCCACATGATACCCTCGGAGAGTCCGCTGACGGTGGTGTTGATTTCGCCTGAGAGTTTCATGGCGATATAGTCGCCTGGCAGCATCACCTTATATATATTAGCGAAGAGTGCGGGTTCGTTCTCCTTGACCCACGCCAGTTTGGAGGCTGTGAAATTGCCTGGTGAGTTGAGCAGATGGGAGAGGCATGTGCCTGCACCGAGGGCTGTGAAAGCATTCTCGCCATAGGGCACGGCACGCGAGTCGCACCAGATGATGGCATCGCGAAGCACGTTCTGATTCTTATCTACGCACACCAGTCCGTGCATCTGGTAAGAGATGCCTATAGCCTTGATGTCGGCACCAGTGGCAGAGGTCTGCTGCATGATGTCGCTGAGGGCGAGTTTGGCGTTGGTCCACCACATATCGGGAGCCTGCTCAGCCCATCCTGCCTTGAGGGCCTTGATGGGTGCCTCGGTCTTGGGATAGAAGGTGGTGGCGGCGAGCTGTCCTGACTCGATGTCAACCAAGGAAGCCTTGACGCTTGACGAACCGATGTCTAATCCTAAAAGATATTGTTTAGCCATGTGTGAATAGGGTTTTAGTTTTACAGGTTCAAAGTTAGTGTTTTTTCTTGAAATAAGGTCGTTTTATACGGGTAAAATTGTTTCATAAAACATTTTTCACCCATAAAATGAATTATTCTCCACCTCGCGAGCCACTTTTGGGGGCAGGAAAGGGGTGTAATCTTCACCTTTTTTTATCATCTGGCGTATCTGGGTGGAGGAGATATTGACCAGAGGCACATTGACGATGTGGATGTTGGGCATGGTGGTAGCCCAATGGGGCAGGGGACAGTCCTCGCGCGGATAGACGGCAATGTCATAATTGCGCAGCAGGTCCTGATAGTGCGCCCACTTATGGAAATTGGTGAGGTTGTCGCCACCAATAATAAGAACAAACTCATGCTGGGGGTATGCCTCATGCAGATGCTGCAGGGTGTTCCAGGTGTAGGACGGACGGGGCAGGTGAAACTCGAAATCGGAGGCACGGAGGTGGGGATAGTCTTCGAGAGCCATAGTGACGAGATGCAGTCGGATGTCCTCGTCGAGCAAGTCGGAGTTATGGCGCTTGAGTGGATTCTGCGGTGAGACGAGATACCACACCTCATTTAAGGACATAGCACCCAGCATGGTGGTGCCGAGTGCTATGTGTCCGTTATGTATGGGGTTGAAAGACCCTCCGAAAAGTCCGATTCTCATCAATTAAAGGTTTGGATTAACCTCGTTCCAGTTCTCTACAGCTGGTATTACGCCCATCTCAACGAGCTCGTCGCGCATAGCGGTGAGGTGGATGTAGCTTGAGTGCAGACGAGCCATCTCGTCCTTGGTGCCCTCAGGAATCTTGTAGGTCACGCCATCGGTGGTGAATGTGGTGTCCATACCCATCACGATGTGGTTGAAACGCTTGTCGTTGCAGTAAACGCCTGCTGGCCAAGGGAAAGGACGACCGCCCATAACAGCCTCGATCATCTGAACAGAGAGGATAGAAGGGCTCTGGAATGAAGAACGTCCGCGGAGCTTGATGATGCGTGAACCACCCTTGGTTACATCCTGCTGCATCTGCTCCCATTCCTCCTCAGTGAACTCGTCGGTGCCAACGATGTCCATCAGTTTGCGACCAGCTATAATGGCGTTGCTGCCGAATACTGCCATCTGCTCGCCATGACCACCATAGGTAGCACAGTTAGAAATCTCGGTCTGCATAACATTGAACTTATGAGCGAGAGCGGTGCGCAGACGAGTGGTGTCGAGACCAGCGAGGGTAGAAACCTGTGAAGGCTTCAGGCCAGACCAGATGAGGGTTACAAGACCAGTCATGTCGGCTGGGTTGAATATGATAACCACGTGCTTAACGTCAGGGCAATACTGCTTGATGTTACGACCCAGGTCGGCTGCTATCTCGCAGTTGCCGCGAAGCAGGTCTTCACGAGTCATGCCCTCCTTACGTGGAGCACCACCAGAAGAGATGATGTATTTAGCATCCTTGAAAGCCTCTGCCACGTCGGTGGTAGCGGTGATGCAGGCATCGTCGAAACCGCTCTGACGCATCTCCTCGGCTACGCCTTCAGGAGAGAATACATCATAGAGACAGAGGTTGTTGGTCAGTCCGAGCATGAGGGCTGTCTGAGCCATATTAGAACCAATCATGCCAGCTGCGCCGACGATGACGAGTTTTTCATTTGTCAAGTACTTCATATTCTTATTAGTTTTATTGAGTTGATAAATTCGAAAGCAAAGTTACAAAAAAATCACCTTTCGGCAAAATTTTCCTATCTGTTTTTTTAAGCATGTGCTGATGCTCATCGTCAGCATTTAATCGAAGAGATTAAGCTGACCCGTGAGTTCGTCGAGCACGTCTTGCTGTGATTTTCCTGCATCAGGGTCGAGGTTTTCTTCCTCTTCAGGTTCTGCTGCATCGTTGTCGGTTTCCTCTTCAGGCTCTGGGAATCGTAATGGCTCTATTTCCACCACATCCTCCACGTTGAGCGTAGAAATGCGTTTGCCCTTAGCCTTGAAACCCTTGACACCCACAAATTCCTCACACTCTATCTCGATAGGTTCGTGGTTAGAATCGGTGCCGCCAAAGACAACCTTCATGCGAGGATAGACCACATCGGTGAGAGCCAGCAGACGGCTGTCAGGATTGTCGCCCACGAAGTTGCGGTGGTTCTTGATAGCCTCCATCTCAAAGCGCTTGATATAGGCGCAATTATTGTTGTCGGCATCTATCACAGCAGCTGTCCACACCTTGTGCTCTTTCCATTTCTCGATGCGGAGGATATTGCTCTCGAAGTGGTTAGTGGCATCGGCTGTGGTGATGTAGAAATCGCCATTCTGCAGAACGACAAGCAGGTAGTCGTTGTCGTCAAACTTGCCGATGGATATGCCGTGCTGGTCGTAGTTGATACGATTGACATCGGCATCCCACCATATCTCTCGTCCGCCCAGGGTAGAGCGTCCGTGAGACTTGAGTCCAATCTTGTGTATAGGGTTCTTAGACAGGATGTTACCCTTGGCTGAGCGTCCCTTGATGTCGAGAATGGAGAAGTCGTATTCAAAGAATATCTTCTTAATTTTAGGTCCTGGCTCGAGGGTAATCTTGATGGTTTCAGCCTCGCCGTTAGGATTGGCTGTGAAGTAAATCACCTTTGTGCCTGGAGTGCCTTGGGTAATATTGTACTCACGGTCACGAGTGCAGGAATCGACGCAGAAGCGCTTAACAAAATAGCGTCCCTGTTTGCCGTCGCGATATACGCAGTTGTAGATGGTGCGCTTATCACCCTTCTTCCATACCTGAAGGTGGATGATGTTCTTGCCCACATCAATCTTGTCGGCAACTTTGACTGTCTTATATCTGCCGTCGCGATAGAAGATGATAATGTCGTCGATATCAGAACAGTTGCACACGAATTCAGCTTTCTTGAGACCAGTACCAATGAAGCCCTCCTGACGGTCGATATAGAGTTTCTGGTTAGCCTCTACCACCTTGGTAGCCTCGATGGTGTCGAAGTTGCGTATCTCGGTAAGACGAGGATGCTCAGCACCGTATTTGTTCTTCAGATGCTCATACCATTCGCAGGTTACATCAACGATACGGTTGAGTTCGCGCTCTATCTCGGCTATCTCGCCTTCTATCTTGGCTATCAGTTCGTCAGCCTGGTCTTTGGAGAATTTCAGTATGCGCTTCATCTTTATCTCCATGAGGCGCAGGATATCGTCTTTGGTCACCTCTCTTACAAGCTGAGGATAGAAAGGTGTGAGGCGTTCGTCGATATGCTCACATGCAGCATCCATGGAAGCCGCATTCTCGTATTTCTTGTCTTTATATATGCGTTCCTCTATGAATATCTTTTCGAGAGAACAGAAGAAGAGCTGCTCAAGGAGTTCCTGGCGACGAATCTCCAGTTCGCGCTTGAGCAGGGCCATAGTCTGGTCGGTGCTGCTCTTGAGCACATCACTAATGGTGAGGAACTGCGGTTTCTTGTCTTTGATGACGCAGCAGTTAGGCGAAATGCTTACCTCACAATCGGTGAAGGCATAGAGGGCGTCGAGGGTCTTGTCGGAAGAGACACCAGGAGCGAGGTGAACGAGTATCTCGACATTAGCCGCCGTGAGGTCTTCCACCTTGCGCACCTTTATCTTACCTTTCTCTACCGCCTTAGTGATAGACTCGATGAGTGTTTCGGAAGTTTTAGAGAACGGTATGTCGCGGATTACCAGCGTTTTCTGGTCAAGTTTCTCAATTTTTGCTCGAACCTTAATAGAGCCACCTCTCTGTCCGTCGTTATACTTGCTCACATCAACAGAACCACCTGTAGGGAAGTCGGGGTAGAGATGGAATTCCTCACCGCGAAGATAGGCTACGGCAGCATCACATATCTCACAGAAATTGTGAGGCATGATTTTGGAGTTCAGTCCTACGGCAATGCCTTCTACACCCTGAGCCAAGAGGAGAGGGAATTTTACAGGCAGGGTGATAGGTTCCTTGTTACGTCCGTCATAGGACATCTGCCACTCGGTGGTCTTAGGATTGAAGACCGTCTCAAGGGCAAACTTGCTCAGTCGTGCCTCGATATAACGTGGTGCTGCAGCAGAAGAACCCGTGAGGATGTTACCCCAGTTACCCTGAGTGTCGATGAGGAGGTCTTTCTGTCCCAACTGCACAAGGGCATCGCCAATGGAAGCATCGCCATGAGGGTGAAACTGCATTGTGTGTCCCACGATATTGGCAACCTTGTTGTAGCGTCCGTCGTCCATTCTCTTCATAGAGTGGAGAATGCGGCGCTGCACAGGTTTCAGACCATCCTCGATATGAGGTACGGCGCGCTCAAGGATTACGTAGGAAGCATAATCCAGGAACCAGTTTTGATACATGCCCGAAAGATGGTGAACTACGGATGCGTCAAAACGATTAACGGGACGGTAATCCGTAGATTCCGCCTCGTCAATTTCTTCTATATTATCCAAGTTTTTTTCGTCGTCCATGAAGTATGTCTTTTCTCTCCCTCGGTTTAGGTTTTATTTTAGTCTTTCTCTGGTTTTTGCTTAGTCTTGAAACTCTCCATGTAGATATCAAAAATCAGAGTGCTATAAGCTTGTATATTGCCGTTGGCATTTGAGCCATAGCCTAAGCGATAAGGAATATATACTCGCCATCTGTCACCCACATGCATATATTGAAGGGCTGTACTGAATCCCTCAACCAAACTGCCTGGAGTGGTGCCCCACATCACAGCCTCTTCCTTGATGAGTTCGTTGCCAAACCACTTGGTGTCAAACTGATAGCCTACATCTATGTTATCAGGAGTGGCAACGGTGTTATACGTTTTGGAAGGAATCATGTTGCCACGATAGGTGATATAGCAAGAGTCAGAAACCAAAGGACACATAAGACCATCGTTATTATTCTTGGTACCGTTGACAACCTCTTTATGAGCGTGGTAATCGCCATCCTCTTTCTGCTCCAACACGTTTACTATAATGTAGTTGCTGTGGTTGTCGGCATCATTCTTGGCGTAAGACATAATCTTATACCACTTCACGTCTCCTGCTTCAATCTTCTCAGTAGCCTTCTTATATACTTCTTCGAAATAGGTATCGTTGCGAGTCTTCCAGTTGTAGTATTCTGCATTGGGGTCTTCGCCGTCGTCAGAAGAACATGCTGAGAATATGAATATTCCCATGCATAATGCTACTATAGTGCTTAGTTTTCTCACTTTGACAGTTGTTCTTTTGGGGGGAGGAATAATTACTGCAGTTTCTTAAGGAGTGATGTGATGGAAACCTGATCCTCGATGATGCCACGGAGGTCGGCAATAGCAACACGACGCTGCTCCATGGTGTCACGATAACGCAGGGTTACGGTGTTGTCCTCAAGAGTCTGATGGTCAACAGTTACGCAGAAAGGAGTGCCTATAGCATCCTGACGACGATAACGCTTGCCTATCTGGTCTTTCTCCTCATACTTACAGTTGAAGTGGAACTTGAGGTCGTTCATTATCTCCATAGCCTTCTCAGGCAGTCCGTCCTTCTTGGTAAGAGGGAAGATAGCCAGCTTGACAGGAGCCAGGGCTGCAGGAAGATGCAGCACGGTACGAGTCTCGCCATTCTCGAGTTTCTCCTCCTCATAAGAGTGACACATGACAGAGAGGAACATACGGTCAACACCGATAGATGTCTCGATAACGTATGGAGTATATGACTCGTTCATCTCTGGGTCGAAGTACTTGATAGACTTGCCAGAGAACTTCTCGTGCTGAGAAAGGTCGAAGTTGGTACGAGAATGAATACCCTCAACCTCCTTGAAACCGAATGGCATGTGGAACTCGATATCTGTTGCTGCATTAGCATAGTGAGCCAGCTTGTCGTGGTCGTGGAAACGATAGTTCTCAGCTCCGAAACCAAGGTTCTGGTGCCACTTCATACGAGTCTCTTTCCACTTGGCAAACCAGTCGAGCTCAGTGCCAGGCTTAATGAAGAACTGCATCTCCATCTGCTCAAACTCCCTCATACGGAAGATGAACTG
>DEJW01000003.1:52408-65589 GCA_002353585.1 Prevotellaceae bacterium UBA2738
TTACGGAAAGCCTTACCAATCTGAGCTATACCGAATGGTATCTTCATACGTCCTGTCTTCTGCACATTCAGGTAGTTTACGAATATACCCTGGGCAGTCTCAGGACGCAGGTAAATCTTCATAGAACTGTCAGCAGAAGCACCCATCTCGGTTGAGAACATGAGGTTGAACTGGCGTACGTCAGTCCAGTTACGTGTGCCAGAGATAGGACAAACAATCTCTTCGTCGAGGATAATCTGCTTGAGCATGTCGAGGTCCATCTTGTTCATAGCCTCGCTATAGCGTGCGTGCAGGTCATCAAACTTCTTCTGGTTCTCCAGAACGCGAGGGTTGGTCTCGCGGAACTGCTTCTCGTCGAAGGCATCGCCAAACTTCTTCTGAGCCTTAGCTATCTCCTTGGCAATCTTATCCTCGTACTTTGCCATCTGTTCCTCGATGAGCACGTCAGCACGATAGCGCTTCTTAGAGTCGCGGTTGTCAATAAGAGGGTCGTTGAAAGCATCAACGTGTCCTGATGCCTTCCATATTGTAGGGTGCATGAAGATAGAAGAGTCAATACCCACGATGTTGTCGTGGAGCAATACCATTGACTGCCACCAGTACTGCTTGATGTTATTCTTCATTTCTACACCATTCTGACCATAGTCATAAACGGCAGCCAGTCCGTCATAGATATCACTTGATGGAAAAACAAAGCCATACTCTTTACAGTGGCTTACTATCTTCTTAAATACGTCTTCTTGCTGTGCCATTATCTTTTTATGTTTGCAATTTATTTAATTTTGGATGCAAAGATACAAAAAAAGTGTGAGAGAAACGAGTGTTTTCGTACTTTTTAACTTTGTTAATTGGCGTTTTCTGAAATATATTTGAGTCGTATCAGTCTGATGTCTTCATCCTGATAGTCTCCGTCGAATTCCTTAAATGCCTCTTTCAGTCCGTCTGTCTCTGCCTCCGAGAAGTATTGGTATATGTCGTCAATCTGTTCGTCGTCCATCGTCTCCTCGATGTAATAGTCTAAGTTTAAGCGTGTTCCGCTATACACTATAGCCTCCATCTCGTCGAGAAGCTCTGTAAACTTTATGCCGAGCGACTTAGCTATATCGTCGAGAGGCATTTTCCTGTCAACACACTGAACTATCTTCAGTTTCTGCATTGAGTTCTTTGCCACGCTTCTTACGCGCATATCCTCAGGACGTTCTATCTCGTTCTCTTCGCAATATTTGCTGATAAGGTCGCAGAAAGGCTGTCCGTAACGCTTTGCCTTTCCTTGTCCTACACCAGGGATGTTCTGCAACTCCTGCAGATTCACAGGGTAGATGGTAGCCATCTGTTCCAGAGAACTCTCCATGAAGACGATATACGGTTGCACCTTATGCTTCTCAGCCTCAGACTTTCTCAGGTCTTTGAGCATAGCAAAGAGGGTAGGGTCGAGAGCTCCTGCTCCGCTACCCATAGCTTCTGTGGTGTCTTCGTTATAGTTGTTGTCTTCTGTCACGTAGAAGTCTGTCGGCTTCTTCAGCCATTTCAGTCCAGCCTGCGTAACCTTCAGGTTGCCGAAGCTCTCCACGTCTTTCTTGATATATCCGTCAATCATGGCTCTCCTTATGAGCGGATGCCATATCTTGTCGTTCAGTCCTTCTCCACAGGCAAAGTCCTCGAGCAGGTGGTGCTTGTGAGACTCTATATCGTCAGTCTTCCTGCCCTTGATAAAGTCTATCACGTAAGCGGTTTTGAATGACTCCTTCAATGCCAGAATGGATTTCAGGGCGTATTGCAATTCTGTGGTAGCCAGTATCTTTTTCTTTGGATGCAGACAGTTGTCGCAGTTTCCGCAGTTGTCTTTCGGATAATCCTCGCCAAAATACTTCAGCAGCATCTTTCGGCGACAGATTGACGACTCGGCATAGGCTGCCGTCTCTTGCAGCAGGTGGCGTCCTATCTCCTGTTCAGTCACCTGTTTTGAGTCCATAAACTTCTCCAGTTTCTGCAGGTCTTTGTGCGAGTAGAAGGCTATACACTTTCCTTCGCCTCCGTCACGTCCTGCACGTCCTGTCTCCTGATAATATCCCTCCAACGATTTAGGTATGTCGTAGTGTATCACAAACCTCACGTCAGGTTTGTCGATACCCATGCCGAATGCTATGGTTGCCACTATAACGTCAATCCTCTCCATGAGGAAATCGTCCTGAGTGCTGTTGCGCACGGCAGTGTCCAGTCCTGCGTGGTATGCCTCAGCCTTGATGTCGTTGGTCTTCAACACCTCAGCCAGTTCTTCCACCTTCTTTCTCGACAGACAATATACTATGCCGCTTTTGCCAGGATTCTGCTTTATGAACTTTATTATCTGTTTGTCTATGGTACTGTCTTTCTGTCTTACCTCATAATACAGACTCGGACGGTTGAAAGAACTCATGAAATCCTTGGCATCGGCTATGCCGAGATTCTTCTTTATGTCAAAACGTACCTTCTCCGTTGCCGTTGCAGTAAGGGCAATGATAGGAGCCACACCGATATTGTCTATTATAGGTCTTATTCTGCGATATTCGGGTCTGAAGTCATGTCCCCATTCCGATATACAGTGTGCCTCGTCTATGGCATAGAATGATATCTTTGTGCCTCTCAGGAAATTGATATATTCCTCCTTAGTCAGCGACTCAGGTGCCATATACAACAGTTTGGTTGTTCCTGATTTGATGTCATTCTTCACCTGGTCTATTGCCGTTTTGTTCATGGATGAGTTAAGGCAGTGTGCCACACCGTCCTTTTCACTTATGCCGTTGATTACGTCCACCTGATTCTTCATCAGGGCAATCAGCGGAGAGATGACGATGGCTGTACCATCCATGATGAGTGAAGGCAACTGGTAACAGAGTGACTTTCCTCCGCCCGTTGGCATAAGCACGAAGCCATCATTGCCCTCAAGCAGGTTCTTGATGACTTCCTCCTGTTTGCCTTTGAATTTGTCAAAGCCAAAGTATCGTTTTAGTGCCTCGTTTAGGTTAGTATTCATGTATTTTTAAGGCGTAACTTTTTTATATGGTGGGTGATTATTGCTATGTTTTTATTATGCTATCATACTTCCGCTGCTCTCCAGCTGTTCCTCAGCATACTGCTTGGTAATCTCCACCTTAGAGATATTCTGTGAGGGAGCCTTGAACATTATGTCGGTCATGATAGTTTCCACGATGGAACGCAGACCTCTTGCACCGAGTTTGTACTCCACAGCCTTGTCAACTATATAGTCAAGAGCCTCAGTGGTGAAGGTCAGTTTTATGTTGTCCATCTGGAACAGTTTGATGTATTGTCTCACGATGCTGTTCTTAGGCTCTACGAGAATGCGACGTAGAGCGTCGTGGTCCAGAGGGTCAAGATGTGTCAGCACAGGCAGACGTCCGATGATTTCAGGTATCAGTCCGAATGACTTCAGGTCTTGCGGAGCAATATACTGCATCATGTCGTTCTTGTTAATCTTGCGGGTGTTCTGCACGCTGTTATAGCCCACGGTGTGGGTGTTCAGACGCTGGGCTATCTTACGTTCTATTCCGTCGAAAGCTCCACCGCAGATAAATAGGATATTCCTTGTGTCCACGTGTATATAGTCCTGGTCAGGGTGCTTACGTCCTCCCTTTGGTGGTACGTTCACGATAGTGCCCTCAAGGAGTTTCAGCATACCTTGCTGCACACCCTCGCCACTCACGTCACGGGTGATGCTTGGGTTGTCGCTCTTACGTGCTATCTTGTCTATCTCGTCAATGAACACGATACCTCTTTCGGCAGCCTCGAGGTTGTAGTCTGCCACCTGCAGCAGTCGGGTCAGTATGCTCTCCACATCTTCGCCTACGTATCCTGCCTCGGTAAATACCGTAGCATCAACTATGGTGAATGGCACATTCAGCAGTTTTGCTATGGTGCGTGCAAGGAGAGTCTTGCCAGTACCTGTTGAGCCCACCATGATGATGTTGCTCTTCTCTATCTCCACGCCATCGTTGTCTTCAGGCTGTGACAAACGTTTGTAGTGGTTATATACAGCTACTGAGAGATACTTCTTGGCATCATCCTGACCTATTACATACTGGTCAAGATATTCCTTTATCTCCTGTGGCTTAGGAATCTCCTTTAACTCCTGTTCCTTATTAACTTTTTCGCTTGCAGGTTTTGCTGTGTCATCCATGATGTTAGGCACGCTCCTGGCTATCTCGTAAGCCTGGGCGATACACTGGTCGCAGATAAAGCCGTTCATGCCTGTAACGAGTAACGCCACCTCTTTTTCAGAACGTCCGCAGAAACTACAGCGATTTTCCGTTTTCTTTGCCATTACCTTCTTACAATTATTATTTCTTAACCAGTACCTGGTCTATCATACCATATTCCTTTGCTTCCTCAGCAGTCATCCAGTAGTTACGGTCTGAGTCCTGCCAAACCTTCTCGTATGGAGTGTGAGAGTGGTTGCTGATGATGGTATAGAGTTCCTTCTTGAATTTCTGTATCTCCTTAGCCTCTATTTCGATGTCGCTTGCCTGACCCTGAACGCCTCCGAGTGGCTGGTGAATCATGACGCGAGAGTGGGGCAGGGCTGTTCTCTTTCCTTCCTGACCTGCCACAAGCAGTACGGCACCCATTGATGCTGCCATGCCTGTGCATATCGTTGCCACGTCGCTTGATATGAACTGCATGGTGTCATATATGCCGAGTCCAGCTGTCACCGAACCGCCAGGAGAGTTGATGTAGATAGAGATATCCTTGCCTGGGTCGGTAGAGTCGAGGTACAACAACTGTGCCTGTATGGTGTTAGCTGTGTAGTCGTTAATCTCTGTTCCGAGGAAGATGATACGGTCCATCATCAGACGTGAGAATACGTCCATCTGTGTCACGTTGAGCTGACGCTCCTCAAGGATGTATGGGTTAAGATACTGGTTCTGTACAGACATTACGTCGTCCAGCACCATGCTGTTTATACCAACTTTGCTGGTCGCAAATTTTCTGAAATCGCTTGTCAAGTTCATGTGCTTTCTATATATGAATTATTGATTTAACTTCGTTTTGTACACAAAGTTAATAAAAAAAATATAGAAGCACAAATTTTTTAAGATTTATTTGCTATCTAAGATACCAGATATCGTTTTTCTTTACCATTGGTACCACAATTTCCTCTCGCATGCTGTCCTTGAAACAAAGTGCAAGGAAAGCCTGTGCGGTCATTATTGTAGAGTCGTTAGGCAGCTTCACTGAGTCGCATGTGGCTCTCAGGGCTTCCACTCTTGCTATGCCCTGATGAGCCTTGTTCTGCTGCTCTATGTACATCTGCATGTTGAGTATCAGTTGCGCCTTATAGTCCTCTGGTATGCTATCGTTCTGTAATGTGCCATCCACGAATGTGGCGTAGTCGCCGTTCACCAGTTGGTCATAATATGCCTTTGCCGTCTGTAGTGCCACATCCTCCTGCTTCATGCCGTCCTTATTGGAGCAAGAGGAGAATAATGTCAACGATATCGTTGACATTATCGTGAATATGTAAAAAGCCTTCTTCATGCTTATTTCTGTCTTACAAATACGTTGATAGGTGTGCCTGTAAGAGTCCAGTGGCTGCGTATCTGGTTTTCCAGGAAACGGCGATACTGCTCCTTTACGTACTGTGGCAGGTTAGCGTAGAACACGAATGTAGGAATCTGTGTGTCTGGCACCTGTGTGCAGTATTTTATCTTTATGTATTTGCCCTTGACGCTCTGTGGTGGTGTAGCCTCTATGATAGGCAGCATAACCTCGTTGAGTTTGCTGGTACCTATCTTAGCCTTACGGTTCAGATACACCTGCTTGGCTGTCTCCAGTACCTTGAAGATACGCTGCTTGGTGGTTGCAGATGCAAAGACGATAGGGAAGTCGGTGAATGGAGCCATTCGCTCACGTATGGCGTTTTCGAATGTCTTGATTGAAATCTGCGACTTGTCTTCCACCAGGTCCCATTTGTTTACCACCACCACGAGTGACTTGTTGTTCTTCTGTATCAGTTGGAAGATATTCATGTCCTGAGCCTCGATACCTCTCGTGGCGTCAATCATGAGTATGCAGACGTCTGAGTTTTCGATAGCCCTGATGGAACGCATCACGCTGTAGAACTCCAAATCTTCGTTCACCTTATTCTTACGGCGTATGCCAGCGGTATCCACGAGGTAGAAGTCGAAACCGAACTTGTTGTAACGTGTGTATATAGAGTCGCGAGTGGTGCCTGCTATGTCGGTCACTATGTTGCGCTCCTCGCCTATGAAGGCGTTGATGATGCTTGATTTGCCAGCGTTTGGTCTGCCCACTACGGCAAAACGTGGCAGGTTGTCCTCTGTCTCTGCCTCCTTGTCCTTTGGCAGTTTGTCGAGTATGGTGTCGAGCAGGTCGCCAGTGCCTGAACCTGTTGCTGCACTGATGCAGAAGGGGTCGCCCAGTCCCAGTCGGTAGAAGTCGGCTGCGTAATACTGCTGCTCGTTGTTGTCGGTCTTGTTGCTTACGAGTATTACTGGTATCTTTGTCTTACGCAGTATCTGTGCCACGTCAGAATCCAGGTCTGTTATACCAGTCTGCACGTCAACGAGGAAGAGCACGAGGTCAGCCTCTTCGGTGGCTATCTTCACCTGATCTCTTATAGCGTCTTCGAATATGTCGTCGCTTTTTACTACCCATCCGCCAGTATCGACGATGGAAAACTCTTTGCCGTTCCATTCTACTTTGCCATACTGACGGTCACGTGTGGTGCCTGCTATGTCGCTGACTATGGCATGACGGGTCTTTGTCAGCCTGTTAAACAAGGTTGACTTACCTACATTTGGTCTGCCTACTATGGCTACTAAGTTTCCCATTTATATCCGAAAGATTTTAATTCGTTATCGTTTGAGCGCCAGTCCTTATCTACCTTCACGAATGTTTCGAGGTATATGCTCTTGTCAAAGAATTTCTCCAGCGCCTTTCTTGCTTCGGTGTTCACCTTCTTTATTGCCACTCCCTGATGACCTATGATAATACCTTTCTGAGAGTCGCGTTCCACGTATATGGTTGCCATGATGTGAATGGAGTTTTCTTTCTCCTTAAAACTGTCACATCTTACCTCCACGCTGTATGGTATCTCCTTGTCGTAATAGAGTAGTATCTTCTCTCTTATTATCTCGTTGACGAAGAATCGGGCTGGTTTGTCTGTCAGCTGTTCTTTATCGAAGTATGCCGGCGACTCTGGCAGCAGTTCCATGATGCGCTTGAGCAGAATGTCCACGCCAAACTTGTTCTTTGCCGACAGAGGCAGAATCTCGGCGTTGGGCAACAGTGTGTGCCATTTGTCCACTATCTGTGCCAGTTGCTGTGTGGAGTTTTTGCCGTCTTGAGTCTGTTCTAACTGGTCTATCTTGTTGATGAGCAGTATCACGGGTGTCTGCATCTTAGCCACCTTCTCCAGGAAGTCCATGTTCTTCTCGGGGTTCTCCACCACGTCGGTCACGTAGAGTAGCACGTCGGCATCTTGCAGTGCTGACTCAGAGAAGGCGAGCATCGACTCCTGCAGCTTGTAGTTTGGCTTCAGCACGCCTGGTGTGTCTGAGAATACTATCTGCATATCCTCAGTGTTCACTATGCCCATTATGCGGTGGCGTGTTGTCTGCGCCTTGAATGTGGCAATAGAAATACGCTCACCAACCAACTGGTTCATGAGCGTACTTTTACCCACGTTGGGATTTCCAACGATGTTTACGAATCCTGCTTTATGCTGTTTATTCATATAGAATAAAGAGGTTTTATTTCACCTTGTCGCCATCGTATCCCCACTTATAGTAACTTGCTCCGTGAACGAAACCTGCACCGAATGCGGTGAGTATGACGTTGTCGCCTTTCTTGAGTTTCTTTTCGAAGTCCCACATGGCGAGGGCGATACTTGCAGCACTGGTGTTGCCGTAGTGCTCTATGTTAACCATCACCTTGTCCATCGGAAGCTCCAGGCGGTTTGTCACAGCCTCGATGATTCTCATGTTGGCCTCGTGAGGTATTACCCAGTTGACGTCTTCAGAGGTGAGGTTGTTGCGCTTCATTATCTCCTGAACGTCGTTTGACATGGATGTTACGGCATACTTATACACCGTGCGTCCCTCCTGGTATATGTAGTGCATACGGTGGTCAACCGTGTAGTGTGATGCAGGGCATACCGAACCACCTGCCTTCATGTGCAGGAAGGGCAGTCCCTTGCCGTCTGTGCGCAGGAATGAATCCTGGAATCCCACATTCTCCTCTTCTGTAGCCTCAAGCATGGCTGCTGCTGCACCGTCGCCGAATAGTACGCATGTCTGGCGGTCCTGATAGTCCACCATAGATGACATCTTCTCAGCGGCTACTGCGATAATTCTCTTATATCTGCCGCTCTGTATCATTGCTGATGCCAGGTCGAGCATATAGAGGAATCCGCAGCAGGCACATGAGATGTCGAATCCGTGTGCGTTTTGCAGTCCGAGTTTGCCTATTACTATTGATGCATTAGATGGGAAACGGTAGTCAGGTGTGGTTGAAGCACAGATTACGCAGTCCACGGTCTGTGGGTCAACTCCTGTCTTTGCCAACAGCTGTCGGCACGCTTTACGTGCCATGTATGCTGAGCCGAGACCCTCCTCGTTGAGGATGCGACGCTCCTTGATTCCAACTCGTGTCAGAATCCACTCGTCATTGGTTTCCACCATGCGTGAAAGTTCCTCGTTGGTGAGGATGTATTCAGGCACGTAGCCTCCAATGCCAGTGATAACAGCGTTTACTTTACTCATTATTTATATATAGTATGAGTTGAGTTTTTCTTGAATATTATTTTTCTTGACAGTTTAAGCCTCGTCCTGAGCGATAGCCTGCTTGCCGCGATACTGACCACATGTAGGACATACTGTGTGGTAAACATAGTAAGCACCACAGTTAGGGCATACAGCGAGTGCTGGAGCTACTGCCTTGTCATGAGTACGACGCTTGAGTGTACGAGTCTTTGACTGTCTTCTTTTTGGATGTGCCATTTTGTTTTTTAATGTTTAATTGAGTTAACCTTGTTGTTTTAATTGTTCGAGCTTTGCCCATCGGGGGTCGGTGTCTGCGGCATCCTCATCACCACTTCGGGTGGCTGACAGCTCTTCGAGCTTTTTTGTCATCGCATCATTGCATTTTCCAGGTGCATGAACGTGCTTAATGGGTATTGCCAACACTATTGCCTCGTAAATCAGCCATGCCAGAGAGAGTATTCCTTCGTTCTCATCAATGGTTATGACGTCATCGTCGCTGCTCGCCTCCTGTCCCATGTTTACGATGAAAGAACTGGTTGCGCTGACGGGCTGTTGCATATCGTCCAGACATAGGTCGCACGTTACTGTAACATTGCCCTCTATTGCCAGTGCCAGGGTGTAGCTGCTGTCGGTAGTCTTATGGATTACTGCCTTGGCATTTACGTTACCCTGCTTTATCTCTGCATCGCTGAGGTTTTGGAAGAAACTGTCGTCTATCTGGAAGGAAAACTCGTGGTCGCCCTCTGTCAATGACTTCAAGTCTATGTCCATCGCCTTCATGTTGAGCATAAGAGTTTATTAGCGTCTTTACACGCAATTTGTGTGCAAAGGTACAAAAAAAATCTGAACTGACAAAATATTTTCTCTCTTTTCACAAATAATTATTGTTTTTATAAAAAATCAAAAAAGTGCGCTCGGAATGCGATTATTCAACAAATAATATGTAATTTTGCATGAAAATATCATTTTTAAGCAAGAAATAACATAATAATAATGACAGAAGAAGTTAAATACATGGCTGACATTGCCGTTAAGGGCATTCAGGAGAAGAAAGGACGCAGTATAAATATCATTGACCTTGAGGGGATGCCAGGTGCTATCACTCAGGCTTTTGTAGTGTGTGAGGGTGGGTCGCCTTCGCAGGTTTCGGCTATTGCAGAGTCGGTTGAAGAGACCATGCGTAAAGAGCTCAAAGAGAAACCGATACGTATTGGCGGCACAACCAATAATATTTGGGTTGTGATGGACTATACCGACGTGATGGTTCATATCTTTCTGCCTGATGCCAGAGACTATTACAAACTCGAGGAACTATGGCAGGATGCTCCAACAACCCAGGTTCCTGACCTCGACTAAATTAGCTAATACATAGATAGAGAAAAACCCGTTATATGGCAAATTCCAATTCGCCTTCACTTGGTGGAGGCAAGCAACCACCTAAGATGCCTAAGTTCAATATGAGCTGGGTATATATCATTATTCTGGTTACGCTCGGTGTGATGTATTTCATGGGCGATGGCAAGAACATCGGTCAGGCACCCCAGCGCACCTCTTCCTACACCAGTTTCAAGGCATACGTTGACCGTGGCTATGCCTCACGTCTCGTGGTAAACAAGACGGAACAGAAAGTGCGTATGTACGTTAAGGCTGAGAATGTGCGCGATGTGTTCCACATGTCGCTTAAGCAGACAGGTCCTAATCCTTACCTCGACGTGATGTATGGCAGCGTGGACCAGTTGGAGCGCTTCGTTGACTATGAGCGTTCTAAGGGTAAGTTCAAGGGCGACCTGACCTACGAGGTTACGTCGCGCAACACCATACTCGACTTCATCATATCCCTTGCTCCTGTGGCTTTCTTCATCTTCCTGTGGTTCTTCCTCATGGGCAGAATGGGAGGTGGAAGCGGTTCTGGCGGCATGGGCATCTTCAATGTGGGACGCTCCAAGGCTCAGATGTTTGAGAAGGGCAACACCCTCGGCATCACCTTCAAGGATGTGGCTGGTCAGGAGGGTGCCAAGCAGGAGGTGCAGGAGATAGTTGATTTTCTCAAGAATCCTAAGAAATACACCGACCTCGGCGGTAAGATACCTAAGGGCGCTCTGCTCGTAGGTCCTCCTGGAACTGGTAAGACGCTCCTTGCCAAGGCTGTGGCTGGCGAGGCTGGCGTACCATTCTTCTCTATGTCGGGCTCTGATTTTGTAGAGATGTTCGTGGGCGTGGGCGCGTCACGTGTGCGTGATACTTTTGCCAAGGCTAAGGAGAAGTCGCCTTCCATCATCTTCATCGACGAGATTGACGCCATAGGTCGTGCTCGCAGCAAGAACCCAGGTATGGGTGGCAACGACGAGCGTGAGAATACTCTCAACGCCCTGCTCACCGAGATGGACGGCTTTGGTACCAACACCGGTGTCATAATCCTTGCCGCTACCAACCGTGTGGATATGCTCGACAAGGCACTGCTGCGTGCAGGACGCTTCGACCGTCAGATACACGTTGACCTGCCTGACCTGCCTGAACGTAAGGCTATCTTCAATGTTCACCTCAAACCGCTGAAGGTGGACCCAAAACTCGATATCGACCTCCTGTCGCGTCAGACACCAGGCTTCTCGGGTGCTGATATCGCTAACGTATGTAACGAGGCAGCTCTCATAGCAGCACGTCATGACAGCAAGATGGTGAGCAAGCAGGACTTCCTCGATGCCGTGGACCGTATCATCGGCGGACTGGAGAAGAAGACTAAGATAATGACTGATGCCGAAAAGCGTGCCATAGCGCTTCACGAGGCTGGCCACGCCACCATATCATGGTTCTGCGAGCATGCTAATCCGTTGGTCAAGGTCAGCATCGTACCTCGTGGCAGGGCTCTCGGCGCAGCATGGTATCTGCCTGAGGAGCGCCAGCTCACCACCAAGGAACAGTTGCTCGATGAGATGTGTTCGCTCATGGGTGGCAGGGCAGCAGAGGAACTCTTCACAGGGCATATCTCTACTGGTGCCATGAACGACCTCGAGCGCGCCACCAAGATGTCGCAGAGCATGATAGCCTATTACGGCATGAGCGACAAACTGCCTAACGTCTGCTTCTACGACAACAATGAATATGCCTTCAACAAGCCATATTCTTCAGAGACGGCACGCATCATCGACGATGAGGTGCTCAAGATGGTCAACGAGCAGTATGAGCGTGCCAAGCAGATTCTCACCGAACATAAGGAGGGTCACAATGCCCTTGCCCTGTTGCTCATACAGCGTGAGGTAATCTTTGCCGACGACGTGGAGAAAATCTTCGGCAAGCGCCAGTGGGCAAGCCGTGCGGAAGAGATAATCAACGAGAACGAAAGCGTCATCGATACCGATGATGCTAAGAATAGTGGTGATAACCTTAATGAAAGCCAAGATGAATAATTTTATAGTCAGAACCATAACAGGTGTGCTCTTCGTAGCAGCCGTCATAGTATGTTTTCTTCGCCCTATGTCGATGATGTTCTTCTTTGCCCTCGTTACGGGCATGTCGATATGGGAGTTTACGGGACTCGTAAACCAGCGTGAGCACATCACTGTCAACCGTTTTATATGTACGGCGGCAGGCGTGTTCTTCTTCATCGCTGTGGCAGGATTCTGTGGCGAACTGACACCATCATCGGTTTTCATACCATATCTGCTCACGGTGGTGTATCTGTTCTGTGCAGGACTGTTCACGCGCAATGCCGATCCTGTCAATGACTGGGCTTACTCCATGATGTCGCAGATGTATATCGCCCTGCCGCTGAGCTGTCTTAACATTCTTGCCTTCCGCTATGGTGCTGACGGTGTGGAGTATAACTTCCTGCTGCCGCTGAGCATCTTCGTGTTCCTGTGGATGAACGATACAGGCGCTTACTGCACTGGTTCACTGTTGGGCAGACACAAACTCTTTCCTCGCGTCAGCCCAGGCAAGTCGTGGGAGGGTAGTATAGGCGGAGCTATCATCGTGGTGCTCGTTGCCGTGCTCATGTCGTGGGTAGATGAAAGTCATCTGCTCGTTTCTTTCGGAGCCACAGAGACTGGGCTCACCCTTGCTCAGTGGATAGGCTTGGGTCTCGTAGTGGTGGTGTTCGGTACCCTCGGCGACCTTGTGGAGTCACTCTTTAAGCGCACTCTCGGCATCAAGGACAGTGGCAACATACTCCCAGGTCACGGTGGTATGCTTGACCGTTTTGACTCGTCACTCATGGCTATCCCTGCCTCTGTAATCTATATCTATACTCTCACTGCGGTGTAAGTATGTTAGTTATTTATGATACAGACATCTGTCGATTACAGTATTACAGATTACAGTTTTCTCATGAGCACATCACACTCTAATGCAAAGAGGATGGGAAAAGAATAGTTAATATATTTTACATTATATATAATATATATA
>DEJW01000048.1 GCA_002353585.1 Prevotellaceae bacterium UBA2738
AAAAAGATTGAGGTGTATGGCTATGCAAACCCAACCACAGTTGCGGTTACAGGCGTATCCCTTTCGCAGACTGAGGCGACAATGACTGTGGGCGGCGAGACGCTGACGCTGACCGCCACCGTCGCCCCCGATAACGCCACGGAGAAGACCGTGACATGGACGACGAGCGACGCAAGCGTTGCCTCCGTAGCTAACGGCGTAGTGACTGCCGTGGGCGCAGGCACAGCAACCATCACCGCTACCGCCACCAACGGCACACCTGACGACACCAGCGACGACTTCAGTGCCACATGCGCTGTAACCGTAGTTGAGCCAAAGAACTACTCTACCTCAGTGAACATAGAGCAACTGGTGCTGGACAACGGAGTGAAGTACGACATAACGAAGGACTTCACCGACAGCTACATAGAGTATGCAGACATCAACGCACTTGACACCCTCAACGACCTCGAGAACAAGGCTATGCGCAACGAGCCATACCTGGGTCTGAAGCTCAAGACCAAGGACGCATACATCAAGGTATTGGTGAAGAAGGGCTCTACGCTCAACGTGAAGTTCGGAGCAGTGAAGGAAGCACTCGGCGTGAGCATAGGCGGCACAGCCAAGGAGCCAATAGCAGCCACCGACGAGGGCACCACATACAGCTACGAGGCTACGGATGCTGACGCAGAGGTAGTATTCACCACGGCATCAAACAAGACGGTAGTGTTCAAGCAGATAATGATAGACGAGCCTATCGCTACCGTAACCCTGCCAGAGCCGGGAGCATACCTGATAACGGTGGCAACACCAGAGAACGGCACAGCTGCGGTTGACTGGGCAGACAAGAAGTACCGCACCCCAGTAGGCGCAGAGGTGACAGTGACGGCAACGCCAGCCGAGGGCTACGAGCTCAACTCCATCAGCGTGACGGGCGCAACGAGCAACACAGCCTACGAGGTAAGCGCCGACGGCAAGTTCACCATGCCAAGCGAGGAGGTAACCGTTTCTGCTTCCTTCAAGCAGATAACAGGCGTGAACAACGTTAACGCTAACGGGAACGTTAACCAGAACGCCAAGGTTATCAAGAACGGCAAGCTCATCATCATAAAGAACGGCAAGGAATACAGTGCCAACGGCAGTGCCGTAGAGTAATGAGGCTCCGAGCTTGCTCGCCTGAGCACCTACTGGAGCGCAAGAATGAGTAATTAGAAATTAGAAATTAAGGACTGCGACTAAGCGAACGCTCGGTCGCAGTTTTCTTTGCGTAGTCTGAGAATAGCTGGCGGCAGTTTGACGCGGCGACAAAGCATTTTAAAACTTTTTACGACCGATTGCTTGCTCATGTCAGGAAAAATAAGTATCTTTGCACATTCGCGCAATCATAGATTGCTACGATACGGAGCTTAAGCTCCTACGATACGTGGCTGTGCCACTACGATACGCGAGCGAGGCTCGCTACGAAAACAATAAAATGTAAACGGTAAACTGTGAACTGTGAATTATGAACTGTGAACTGACTAAGGCACTGCAGGCGGAGATACGCCAGATGTGTAAAGAGAAGAATGCTGTGGTATTGGCTCACTACTATACCACGGGTGATATACAGGACTGCGCTGACTTTGTGGGCGACTCACTCGCCCTGGCTCGTAAGGCGGCTCAGACGGATGCCGACATCATAGTGATGTGTGGAGTGCACTTCATGGCTGAGACCTGCAAACTGCTCTCGCCTGAGAAGAAGGTGCTGGCACCTGACCTTGCCGCTGGCTGTTCGCTTGCCGACAGTTGCGACGCTGAGGACCTGTGGCGCTGGAAGCAGCAGCATCCCGACTATATGGTGGTGCAGTATGTGAACACCACGGCTGCCACGAAGGCGCTGACCGACGTGGTGGTGACATCAGGCAATGCGAAGAAGGTGATAGACCAGTTGCCTAAGGATGCGAAGATTCTCTTTGGTCCTGACTACAACCTCGGCTCATACATCAACAGCGTGACGGGCAGGAATATGGAACTATGGAACGGTGGCTGTCATGTGCACGAGCGTTTCTCAGTGGAGGCGATAGCGAAGCTGAAGGCTGAGAACCCAGACGCAACGGTTATGGCACACCTGGAGTGTAAGGCTCCTGTGCTGGCGATGGCTGAGGTGAAGGGCTCTACTGCCGACATGCTGAAGTATGCACAGAGTCACCCCGCACAGAAATACATCGTTGCTACGGAGGCAGGCATACTGCACGAACTGCAGCGCACCTGTCCTGAGTGCACCTTTATTCCTGTGCCGCCAGAAGTCAGTGAAAACGGGAACGTTAACGGGAACGGGAACGCTAACGGGAACGACCTGGCGAAGGGCTCCTGCTCATGCAACGAGTGTCAGTATATGAAACTGAACACGCTGGAGAAACTGCGCAACTGCCTGCGCGACGAGAGCCCTGTGGTGGACGTTGACCCAGCCATAGCCAAGGATGCAGTGAAACCGATAAACAGAATGCTGGAGCTATCTTAACGGGAACGGGAACGTTAACGATACGGCTTCGCCTACGATACGCAACCAAAGGTTGCTACGATACGGAGCTTTCAGCTCCTACGATACGTGGCTATGCCACTACGTTCCGAGCTCCGCGAAGCGCCTACGGGAACGGGAAATGGAACTAATGGTATTGTCTTTAACTCCTTTAACTCCTCTAACTCCTTTAACTCCTTAGAATTATGACACTACTTATATACAACACACTGACAAGACAGAAGGAGGCTTTTAAGCCTATTAACCCAGGACACGTGGGAATGTACGTTTGCGGACCTACGGTATATGGCGACGCTCACCTGGGACATGCTCGCCCAGCAATCACTTTCGACATACTCTTCCGCTACCTGCAGCACTTGGGCTACAAGGTGCGCTATGTGAGGAACATCACTGACGTAGGCCATCTGGAGCACGATGCTGACGAGGGCGAGGACAAGATAGCCAAGAAGGCACGTCTGGAACAGGTGGAGCCAATGGAGATAGCGCAGTATTACACCCGTCGCTTCAACAGTGCGATGGAGAAACTGAACGTGCTGCCACCCTCTATCGAACCACATGCTACAGGGCACATAATAGAGCAGCAGCAACTGGTGCAGCAGATACTGGACAGGGGCTATGCCTACGTGAGCAATGGTTCGGTGTATTTCGACATAGAGAAATACAACAAGGACTATAAGTACGGCATTCTCTCAGGCAGAACGCTGGAGAACATCAAGGACGCCAGTCGCGACACCCTCGCTGGTGTGGGCGAGAAGAAGAACCAAGCCGACTTTGCCCTGTGGAAGAAGGCACAGCCAGAGCACATCATGAGATGGCCGTGGGTGATGAACAGTTCACAGTTCACAGTTCATAGTTCACAGTTGAGTGATGATAACGGGAACGGGAACATCGCTGAGGGCTTCCCTGGCTGGCACTGTGAGTGTACGGCGATGGGAAGGAAGTATCTGGGCGACGAGTTTGACATACACGGAGGAGGCATGGATCTTGTGTTCCCTCACCACGAGTGTGAGATAGCGCAGGCACAGGCAGCAATGGGTCATCCTGCCGTGCGCTACTGGATGCACAACAATATGATTACCATCAACGGACAGAAGATGGGTAAGTCATACAACAACTTCATAACGCTCGACCAGTTCTTTAAGGGCGACCACGAACTGCTCACCAAGCCGTTTGCACCTATGACCATACGCTTCTTCATACTCTCAGCCCACTATCGTGGTACGGTGGACTTCTCAAGTGAGGCACTGGAGGCAGCAGAGAAGGGTTTTGCACGACTGATGCAGGGACTCAAAGACCTCAAGCGCATACAGCCTGCCAAGGGTTCAAACCCAGAGATAGCGAAGTATGTGAAGGAGCTGCCACAGAAACTGCACGACGCTATGAACGACGACCTGCAGACACCTATCGTCATCTCCGAACTCTTTGAGGCTTGTCACCAGATAAACCTGCTCGTGGACCGCAAGGCAAAGATAAGCGCTGAGGACCTGAAGGCTCTGTCAGACGTGATGCACCTCTTCATCGAGGACATTCTCGGACTTACCAATGCTAACGCTAACGGCAACGGGAACACTGAGAAGGACAAGGCTCTGGACAAGGTGATGCAGATGGTGCTCGACATGCGCCAGAAGGCTAAGGAAGAGAAGAACTGGGCTGTGTCAGACCAGATACGTGATGAACTCAATGAGGCAGGAATAATCATTAAAGACACCCCTGACGGAACTATATACGAAATTTGATTTCGTATATAGTTCCTCAGTTCATAGTTCATAATTCATAGTTCATAGTTAAGGAATGAAGCAAAGTATCATAGCAGAAAAAAGTAAGTCTTTTGCAATAAGGATTGTGAAACTCTATAAATATTTAACTATGATTGCTGAACAAAAGGAATTTATACTGTCAAAGCAACTATTACGTTCAGGTACAAGTGTTGGAGCGAATATAAAAGAGGCTTTGAGGGCGCAGAGCAGGGCTGACTTTAGGTCAAAACTTAACATCGCACTGAAAGAGGCAAGCGAATCTGAATATTGGATAGAGCTATTGGGCGAAACAGAATATATAAGTAAAGAACAATTTGAGTCGCTAATAGAAGATAATAGAGAACTAATTAAAATACTGACATCCATAGTTAAAACTACTGAGATACAACCAAAGTAAATTTAACTATGAACTATGAATTATGAACTATGAACTATATGAAATAATGGCTCCTGTGGGCAGCAGGGAGAGCTTGGCTGCTGCTATCAATGCTGGGGCTGACTCGATATACTTTGGTATCGAGAAACTGAATATGCGTGCCCACTCGGCAAGCACCTTTACCATAGAAGACCTGAAAGAGATAGCGGCCCTGACAGCAGAGCACGGCATAAAGTCGTACCTCACGGTAAACACCATAATCTATGGCGAGGACCTGGAGCAGATGCGTGAGATAATAGATGCTGCCAAGGAGGCAAATATCTCTGCCGTGATAGCCTCAGACGTTGCCGTGATGATGTATTGCAAGCAGGTGGGACAGGAGGTGCACCTCTCCACCCAACTCAACATCAGCAACATCGAAGCACTGAGATTCTACGCTCAATTTGCCGATGTGGTGGTGCTGGCTCGCGAACTGCGCATGGATCAGGTGAAGGCTATCCACGAACAGGCTGTGAAGGAGAATATCTGCGGTCCGTCAGGCAATCCCATCCGCATAGAGATGTTCTGTCACGGAGCCCTGTGTATGGCCATATCAGGCAAGTGCTACCTGTCACTCCATAACGCCAACCGCTCTGCCAACAGAGGCGAATGTGTGCAGATATGCAGAAGAGGGTACAGAGTGAACGTTAACGGGAACGCTAACGTTAACGATACGCTTCACTACGATACGGCTTCGCCTACGATACGCGAGCAAGCTCGCTACGATAACGATGCGCAGTACCTGGCAACTGATGTGGAGACAGGCAACGAACTGCTGATAGACAACAAATACATCATGTCGCCTAAAGACCTGAAAACCATCCGTTTCATAGACAAGATGATGGATGCAGGTGTGAGGGTGTTTAAGATAGAAGGCAGAGCACGAGGACCCGAATATGTGGACACCGTAGTGCGTTGCTACAAGGAAGCCATCAAGGCAGTTCTGCATGATAAGAACGTTAACGGGAACGGGCTCCGCGAAGCGCCTGAGCACCAACTGGAGCGCAAGAACGGGGACGGGAACAAAGCCTTTACTGAAGAAGCCAAGGACGCTTGGGACGAGAGACTCAGCAGGGTGTTTAACCGCGGTTTCTGGGACGGATACTACCTTGGTCAGACCCTCGGCGAGTGGAATGACAGCTACGGCTCAAAGGCTACGGAGAAGAAGGTGTATGCAGCCAAGACCATAAAATACTTCTCAAAGATAGGTGTGGCTGAACTGCAGGTGGAGGCGCACGAGATAGAGGTGGGCGACAAACTGCTCATCACTGGTCCTACCACAGGAGCTATGTATATAGATGAGGTGAAGGAGATACGCTACGACCTGAAGCCCGTAGATGTGGCAAAGAAAGGACAACGCATAAGCATCGCCGTGCCTGACAAAGTAAGACCGAATGATAAGGTGTTTGTAATGAAGAATGAAGAGTGAAGTTCCGAGCTCTGCTCGCCTGAGAGCTTTGCTCGAAGAATGAAGAAGTTAGAGAAGTTATAGAAGTTAAAGACATTACCGATAAAGATGACGATAAACGAGATACAAGACGAAGTGATAGAGGAGTTCAGCGCCTTTGACGACTGGATGGATAAATACCAGATGCTGATAGACCTGGGCAACGAACAGGAGCCTCTGGACGAGAAATATAAGACGGAGCAGAACCTGATAGACGGCTGTCAGAGTAGGGTGTGGGTGCAGTGTGACAAGGAGGCAGACGGAACCCTGAGTTTCCTTGCCGATAGCGACGCACTGATAGTGAAGGGCATCATAGCCCTGCTCATCAAGGTGATAAACCACCAGAAGGCGAAGGACATACTCGACGCCGACCTCTACTTCATAGAACAGATAGGACTGAAAGACCACCTGTCACCAACCCGCAGCAACGGTCTGCTCGCTATGGTGAAGCGTATCAAGGCATACGCACTGGCTTATTCTATTGAGAATTGATTTCAACCCTCACACATACCGAACAATGCCTGCTGTGCATCTACTCACTCTTTAACATCGACGCAACACAGACGGGAAGAGTGAGAAGCATAGTGGAGTCGCTGACGGGCAAACCCCTCATCGACTTCAAGGCTACGCTTGCAGGCATAAAGAAGGAAGGGTATTTGGAGGAGCTGGGCTATAACTGGCGCAACGATACCTACGACTATCGCATTACGGCTGAAAAACTTATACCCCTCATGCTCTATTTCTATGAGCAGAAGCCTCAGCTGACCATCAGTGTGCTCGACGAGGCAAGAGGCATGAAACCCTCAGCAGTGCAGAAGATGCTGTGGCAGTTTATCAGTTCGGGCTTTCAGAACATCAGCATAGAAGAGATCAACGACTACGAGATAGGCGAGGCGATAGAATGCTTCATACCAGCCACCTTAGACAGCCGTTTCCTGCCCCTGCTGATGGTGTTCAGCGCAACCAATTTCCACGACCTTTTCGAGAAGACTCTGACTAAGGCACTGGAGGGAGAAGAAGTTATAGACACCGCCTATCTGCGTTCGGTGATAAGAGGTTACAGGTTTGACACCATAGAGGCTGACATATCCTTGCAACACGTGTTGTGCATGTGTGACCTGATGGACTACCTGATGGAGGGCAAGGTGCCAGCCAACATCAGTTCCACTGATATGTACCACCTGATAATAGCAGGCATATACGAGGCTTATCACGGCAATATGAACAAGGCATTCCAGCATTTTAAGAATGCCGTAACCTTAGGAAACAGAAACGGAGGCTACTACACTTCGACTAAGCACTACCTGCCATTCGCGATAGCCAATTTCTACTACATACTAACAGCCTATAAGGTAGGGACTGAAGAAGGACGCAAACGTGGGCTCGCCCTGGCAAAATCGACTGAGATGCACGTTACGATGGCTGCGAAACTGCTCCACAGCATTCTCTATGGCACAGCCACAGACAAACAGGTGCGCGAACAACTCAACCTGCTTTATTCGAACGGAGGAACAGACCGCACGCTTGCCACCCTCATGTGCCGATATGTGGGCAAAGACTTCTCATCGTATGACAAACCACGATGGGACATTACGCGCCATGAGCTTTCACCCTACCTTGACGGAGTGGAGAAACCCGTTTTTAGCAACCACCCCTACGGAGATGCCCCACTGCTATCTGGCATTTACCATAGAAAAGCATTAGAGAATGTACTTAACGACATTCCTGGAGCAAATCGCAACATTGATGCTACACAGGAACCCAAGAAAGATGTGCGCATAGGCTACTTTATGCGAAACATTAAGAACAACACCGTTACGCCACGCCAACAAGCAACACTGAAGAAAGGCGGATGGGGAGCAGGCAGACAGGTCAGTGTGCCCACCTTCATGGCTGGATATGTGGAGGGTATGACGGATGGCGACCGCCGCATCATAGAAAGCGAACTGAAGGAAGGCAACAATGCCTATCATGCCAGAGACATAAACCTCTATAGCGTGTTGCCTGAGATGGCAAAGGAAAGCCGTTTGTATGTGGGTCGCTATGCACCATTCACACTTGTTGAGGTGACTGAGGAGATGCCTTACATCAGTCTGCGCCACGATAACGACGGTTTTGTTATCAGCAGCAACGTAACAGCCAGCGAGGTTGATTCAGACATCATTATAACCTATCGAGGTGCTACAAGCATCAACTTCATCAGACTCACCCCACAACAGCGTCCGTACTATCGCCGACTGCTGTCGATAGAGCGTTTCCCTAACGAGGCAGAACCACAGTTGCGCAGATTCCTCAACCGCATAGGTGGCGACATAGAGATACACAGCGACCTGATAGAGGGTGGCAGCACCCTGCCTATATGCGATGGTGAATCAAAGATTGTGATGCAGATGCGACCCAGCGACTCCATGTATTGCGTTTCGTTCTTTGTGCGTCCGCTACAGGGGGGCAGAATACGTTGTGTGCCTGGAGAAGGCAACGAGGTGATAATAGATAACGGGAACGTTAACGTTAACGGGAACGATAACGGGAACGATAATGGGAACTATATCCGCACGAGGGTGAAGCGTGACCTGAAGAAGGAGCAGGAGAACCTTGACCACATCATAAGCGCCCTGAGCGAAGAAGTGCCTGAACTGCCTTATATCATAGACAACCAGGAGGACTCCGTACAGTCTTTTGAACTGCTTCCGCTTATAGAATACGCTCAGGCTAACCCTGACAGAATAACGTGTGAGTGGCCTGAAGGTGCCAAGATGAGCATCAAGCGCCACAATTCGTCATCCATCTGGAATGGTGTGATAAAGAAAAATGACAACGGATGGTTTGAGATAGAGGGCAGTGTGGAACTCGACCAGAACAAGGTGATAAGTATGGCACAGCTGCTGGAACTTGCCAACCAGTCGCAGGGACGATACATCACACTCGGCAACGGCGATTTCCTTGCCATCAGCGAACAGTTGCGACGCCAGCTCGATATGCTCAACACGCTTGCCTCAAGGCATCACGGCAAACTGCAGATGTCACCATTCTCAGCAGCCCTGTTAGGTCCTGACATAATGCACGGCGAACTGCAACTGACTGAGGACGAGGAACTGACGGAGATTCGAAGACGCATAATGGAGTCAAGCACCTACACCCCTGATGTGCCCCCTACCCTGCATGCTACACTGCGTGAATATCAGAAGGAGGGCTACCAGTGGATGTCACGCCTCAACTACTGGGGAGCAGGTGCACTGCTTGCTGACGACATGGGTCTGGGAAAGACCATACAGACCATCACCTTCCTACTGTCAAAAGCACAGGAAGGACCTGCACTCGTCATAGCACCAGCCTCCGTAGCACCCAACTGGAAGGTGGAGTTTGAGAAGTTTGCTCCCTCGCTTAACGTCACCATGCTCAACTTTGAGTCAGACCGACATGAGGCAATACTCCGTGCTAAGGCTGGCGATGTGGTGGTGTGCACCTATATGCTGCTGCTCAGCGTGAAGGATGAGATAACCAGCAAGGAGTGGAACACTATCTGTCTGGATGAGGCACATATCATCAAGAATCGTGGTGCCAAGACCTCTGCGGTGGCTATGAAACTGAAGTCCAAGAACCGTATCATGCTTACAGGTACACCAGTGCAGAACCACCTGGGCGAACTGTGGAATCTGTTCCAGTTTGTCAATCCCGGGCTGCTGGGGTCGTTTGAGGATTTCAACCGTCGTTTCATCGTACCTATAGAACAAAACTCAAACCGTATAGCACAGCAGCAGTTGGACCGTTTGGTGAAACCATTTATGCTTAGGCGCACCAAGGACAAGGTAGCACGCGAACTGCCTGAGAAAGAGGAAATATACCAGCATGTCACCATGAGCGAGGAAGAGCAGCTGACCTATGAGGCTATGCGACAGAAAGCTGAGGCGACACTCATTGCCAACGGACTGGGCAGAGTGTCAATGAACACTCTTGCTGAGATAACCCGTCTGCGACTTACAGCTTGCTGTCAGTCAAAGATTACCGCTCTGCTCGAACTCTTGCAGACCGTGACAGACGGCTATGAACAACAGGAGGAAGAAAGTCGTGGAGGGGCACTGGTATTCTCGCAGTTTACCACCTATCTTGCAGAGATTCGTCGCACACTCGACGATGCTCACGTTCCTTATTTATATATAGATGGTACGGTGCCCATCATTGAGCGACAGAAACTGGTGGAGAAGTTTCAGGCAGGCGAATGTCCTGTGTTCCTTATATCGCTCAAGGCAGGAGGATTAGGACTGAACCTCACACGCGCCAACTATGTGATACACATGGACCCATGGTGGAACCCAGCTATAGAGTCGCAGGCTACAGACCGTAGTCACCGTATAGGACAGAAGAAGGCTGTCACCGTTTATCATCTTATATCACAGGGCACCATAGAGGAAAAGATTCAGCGTCTGCACGAGCGCAAACAGAATCTCGTCAGCAATATTCTTGCTGCTACAGATATGAGCCATAAACTCACTGGCGAGGAACTCCTTGAAATGGTGAGAGGGTGATTTATTAGTTGAGAGGTTAGGGTTTAGAGGTTAGAGGTTAGAGTTAAAGTTTAAAGTAATATAATATGACTTACGATTATCAGACACAGGGCACATGCTCTAAAATGATTCACATCACCGCTGACAACGGAGTGTTGCAGGAGGTGCAGTTTGTTGGTGGATGTCCAGGCAACACTCAGGGCATCAGCAGTTTAATAAAAGGAATGAAGGTTGACGAGGCTATCAGTCGCCTTGAAGGCATTAGGTGTGGTGCCAAACCTACTTCATGTCCCGACCAGCTGGCTCAGGCGCTGAAGGCAATGAAAAATGAAGAATAAAGAATGAAGAATGAAGAATTGAAATATAAGAATAAGATGTTGCGAGGAATGATTTACAGAAGATTGTGGTTACTCACATTCCTCATTCTTCATTCTTCATTCTTCATTCTTTCTTCCTGTCAGGATAAGAGGGCGCGCGATGATCAGGGGCGCACCTCGGCATGCTGGATATATGCTATGCTTGAATGCATTGAGCATGAAGCGGCTATGAGGGGCGACAGCGTACAGTTGTCGCGCCAATGGCTTATGGCAAAAGAGTTGGAAGAGCAGACGGTGTGGCACTACCTCTCAGACGGTAAGGGTGCAGACATCTCCCTCCGTGGTGTGGGACCCGAGGCTATAAGGCTTATCAACATCTACGGACTCGTGCCCTATCAGCACGAGAAGACACAGATAACTCGTGGTAGTGTGACAGAGCGCAAGTTGCAACTGCTTGCCCGTCAAGCCCTCTCGCTAGATGATTTGCGCGAAAGGATGACTGACATGCTGCCACAGTTTACTACCACACGACCCACAACAGGCAAGCAGCCTGCCTTCTACTACCTCTCCATGCGCTATAACCCCTTGCAGTTTGCTGAGAGCGTGATGTATTACCAGCACTGGCATTTCTACACCTCAGTGCCCCACCATCCATACAACACCGATATTACCCTTGAGGTAGCAGACAACCGCTACCACCACGCCTTCACCAACGTGCCCATTGACAGCATCACCGCTAAGGTGCTGGCAAGTCTCAAGGCTGGTCATGCTGTGTATTGGGAATACGGCAACCCCACCCCTGACGGCATTGTGAGCAGCGACCATGCTATGGCGATAGAAGGCATTGTAAAATCGCGCAAGCATCCTGGCAGGATTATGCTGCGTTGCAAGAACTCATACGGTAAGGAATGGGGACAAAAAGGCTACTGCCTGATAAGCCTGCCTTACTTCAAGGCTCACACCTGCAACGTGGGACTGGTGGAATGAAAAAATTGCAAAAAATATTGCCGTATCAAAATTTTATCGTAACTTTGCAGCCATATCACCCATACCAGTTATAGGTACAAGAGACATTATCTGAATAATTAATATTAACCAAAAACAACAAGAACATGAAGAAAATTCTTTTTGCAGTGATGGCTGTAGCAGCCATCGGCTTCACATCATGTGGTGGTAACAAGACAGAGCAGGGCGAGGCGGTTGACTCTGTAGCCCTCATCGACTCACTCTCTGAGGAGGCTATTCAGGAAACCCTCAATACGCTCAACGGCGTTATTGATGCCAAGGATGCTAACAAGCTCAAGGAAGTGCTTGATGACAGCAAGGCTAAGGTAGCCGAGCTTGTAAAGCAGAATCCTGAACTGGCAAAGGCTTACGTGGCTAAGTTGCAGAAGTTCCTCAAAGAGAATCAGTCTAAGGTTTCTGAGTTTGCAGGCAAGGTGCCAGGCACGCAGGATGCCATCAACGCTATCATCAGCGATGAGGCTGGAGACGGTCTGGGCGGACTTATCGGTGCTATAGAGGATAAGGCTGAGGATGCTAAGGAGGACGCTAAGGCTGCCGCTAATCAGAATGTTGAGGATGCTAAGGCTGCGGCTAACCAGAAAGTAGAGGATGCTAAGGCTGCGGCTAAGCAAAAGGCAGAAGACACCAAGGCTGCAGCAAAGCAGAAGGCTGCCAGCGCTATTGACGATGCAGCAAGCAACGCTAAGAAGTCACTCGGTCTCTAATCGTCTGAACACATTGTTATAAAAAGAACTGGCGCAACCCCGATGGGTAGCGCCAGCTTTTTTTATGCTGTTATTTTAATTCCTATAATCCCCTGTTTTTACCAGTTGTAGGTTATGCCGAGAGCAACTGAGCGATGACCGAAACGCTGGTGACCGAGGTTGTTGCCAACAAGGTCGAAGTCCCAGTTCTTGATGCTCTTTGTTACTCGGAGCGACGCATTAAACTGAGCAGGCTGTCCCATACCATAAAGGCGTGCAAAACTTGAGTAGCTCAGCAATGGAACTATCTGCCAACCCTGTAGCAGTGATATAGATGGTTGCAGGCGAACCTGTATAATATTGCTATACTCCTTCTCGTCTGATTCATGATTCATCACATTGTAATAGTTGAGCGCAGCAGCCAGTCTCAGTATGCCCTTATGCCAATAGGTTGATGCTCCTACCTGGAATATATTGCCATGCTCACCGGGAGAAGGAAGTATAGAGGTGAAGTTTGTGTGTGAATTATTTATAAAGGTGGTGAAGGTGAAGTCAGGCTTCTGGTATTCATACTTCAGTTCGCTTATGTAAGCATCCATCTTCTGCACACTTGAACGATACTCGAAATAGTCCTTAGATGGGTCATCCTGATATAGGAAGTTCTGAAATATAGGAGACATTGGAGCCTTAGCAAACGCTCCCTTCAGCACAGAGTGCTTGGTGATGTTGCCATAGAGAGCAAAGTTGAAGAAATGGTTGCGATGGCGATGGTCTGCTGAACGTCTTACGTCAGGGTCGATATCGTCAACATACTCGTTTTCGTTCTGATAGTATTTGTTGGTTCTCACACGGTCGCCAATGCTGATGTTAAGTCCGTGGATATTCCAGTCTATCTGTCCGTAAACATCATAATAGAGTTGACGGTCGCTACAAGGTACCAATACATTTTCTGTGTATTTGGTCAATCCTCCCTCTATACCTGCCATCAGCAGCGCCTTGTCTTTATAGAGAGGAATGCCAAACTCTATCACACCTACAGGAATTGTGTAGTGGCCGTGACTAAATTCACCTCCTGTTTGCGTTGAACTGTTGTCACCCAAATTCAGGAACACTGTCTGTATCTCCATGTAACCTCTCTTATCGAAAAGGTCAAGGTCATATACGATGTTGACATCTATGTCACGTGAAAAAGTTTTCGTATCAAAGGAATTATCATGTTCCCTGTAGAATGACTGGTTCACATTAGCCATAAGCTTGTTGGTCTCGTTTATATGCCAGTCGAAGCCTACCACTGCAGCCTCGTTGCCGGTGTGAGTCTCAAGGTCATTTATCATCTTGTGCTTAAATCCGCCCATGAGCTGACCCCAAACGGTGAGGTTGTCGCGCTCCACCTTAACGGTGTTGAATGAGGTGAGGCTTCCGTATGAGTCAGCCTTAACGCTCACTCTGCCCGATGTGCCGTTTTTGCCCTTCTTGAAATAGACATCGATAACCTTGCCTACTCCTTCTGTACCCTTCATGGTTCCAGCCATAGTGCACACCTGAATACGGTCTAACTCCTTTGCTTTTGTCTTTTCAAGGAACTGCTCATAGTCGCCTGTATAACCCATATTGTGGGTGGACAGTCCGTAATCGTTGACTCTGACAGTAGCATTCGCACCGAATACTTCTCCCCTAAAATCAATCACATTAGGAAACATTGCAAGCACCTCGGCAAGGGTCTCTTCGCCTGAGAGGTTCAACTCATCAATATGGATAATGTAACGGTCGCCTATCTGCTGGATAGCAGCCGCTGTCGCTGTTGTGGCATAGACCATTGTCATCATCAGTGCCACGATAAAATAAGTAATTTTTCTTTTCATTTAATTCCTGTTTCTCAATTTTACGGCTGCAAAGGTAACACTTTTTAATCAAATAAACACCTTTTAAAGGTTAATTCTTAGCTTTATTGGGTTTTGTGGGGAATTTTTGGAAAGAAATACGTACCTTTGCACACAAATATTTTTTCTATGGCACATAAAGGACACCCAAAAGGCTTATATCTACTCTTCGTAACCGAGATGGCAGAACGCTTTTCCTATTATGGAATGCGCGCGCTGTTTGTCTTATATCTTGTTGCAGCCTTCTTCTCCAACGACCAGGCGAGCCAGATTTACGGCTCATACACAGGACTGGTTTACCTCACACCATTGCTGGGCGGATATGTCTCCGACCGCTACTGGGGCAACCGTCGTTCCATCATAGCAGGCGGACTGACTATGGCTGTGGGACAGTTTCTCATGTTCTTCTCGGCGTGCTTTGTCAGCCAGAGCATCTTCGGCGAAGGTGCTGCTATTGACCCTTCCGTCAACAACCAGCTGTCCTTGTGGCTGATGTTTGCAGGACTTGCCGCCCTTATCATAGGCAACGGTTTCTTCAAGCCTAACATATCGACCATGGTGGGCGACCTCTACTCGCCTTACGACCAACGCAAGGATTCTGCCTTCACCATCTTCTATATGGGCATCAACGTGGGTGCCTTCATCGCCCCACTCATCTGCGGACCGCTTGGCAACGGCAACTGGGCCGACCCCTCGGGCTTCAGGTGGGGATTCTTTGCGGCGGGCTGCGCCATGCTGTTCTCGGTGTTCATCTTCGTGATGCTGAAGGATAGATACCTCGTTACGCCTGAGGGGGCGAAGATAGGAGGGAAACCGCAGAGGGCAGTTCATAGTTCACAGTTCATAGTTCATAGTTATTCGCAGAAGCCGTCACAGTTAGCAGGGCATAGTTCGCAGTTATTCGCTGAACGGAGAAACTACGCTCGCATTGCGGCGTGCTGCATTCTCGCCGTTGTCATCTTCCTGTTCTTTGCCATGAGGGCGGGCAACTTCAACGACTATATCTCGGCTGCCATCTACGGCATATCGGTTGCGCTGCCCATATTCATCATCACCGACGGCAGGCTAAGGAAGGTGGAGAAGATGCACATTGGTGTCATATACATCATCGCCGTGTTCGTGATATTCTTCTGGAGCGCCTTTGAGCAGGCGGGCTCGTCGCTCACCATCATAGCCGACCAGCAGTGCGACCGCCACATAGGCAGCTGGGAGATGCCCACCACGTGGTTTCAGAGCGTCAACCCCATAGTGGTGGTCACCTTTGCCCCGGTCATGGCAATGATGTGGGAATGGCTGCTCAGAAAGGGCATCAACGTGCCCTCAACGGTAAAGCAGGCTATCGGTCTGGCACTGCTCTCCATCGGCTACCTCGTGATAGCCTGCGGCACATGGGGCATTGACACCACGGCAAAGATTTCCATGTGGTGGCTCATAGTGCTCTACTTCCTGCATACCATGGGCGAGCTGTCGCTGTCGCCTATCGGACTGTCACTGGTCAACAAGCTCTCGCCTGCCCACTTCGCATCATTGCTCATGGGGGTATGGTTTATGAGCAATGCCACGGCAAACATACTGGCTGGCGAGTTTGCCACCCTGCTGCCGGCACCGGGCAAGGAGCCTGCAAGCGTACTGGGCATCAGGATAGTCACCCTTTCAGACTTTTTCCTGTTCTTTGCAATAACGGCTGGCATCACGGCAATACTGTTGCTGTGCCTATGCCCTTTACTTAATAGAATGATGAAACCGGTAATAGTATTTGCTACCAACAACGAAAACAAACTGAGGGAGGTAAGGGAAATCCTCGGTAAGAGATTTGAGATTCTGTCGCTTAAGGATGTGGAATGTTTCGACGAACTGCCCGAAACGCATCTCACGTTAGAAGAAAACTCGCTCGAGAAGGCACGCTACGTCAGCGAGCGCTTCGGCTACGACTGCTTTGCCGACGACACGGGGCTGGAGGTGGAGGCTCTCAACGGCGCGCCGGGAGTATATTCCGCCCGCTACGCCAACTGCGACGATGGCGACACCATCGACGGCAAGAACCGCTGGGGACTGCAAGGCAAGGACCACGACTCTGAGGCTAACATGCGCAAGCTGCTCGGCAAACTGGAGGAGAGAGAGGCTGAGAAGGGTACGACGGTGAACCGCAAGGCACGCTTCCGCACCGTAATCTCGCTGATTTATCATGGTGAGGTACACCAGTTTGAGGGCATAGTAAACGGCGAGATAGCACGAGAGAAGCACGGCACCGACGGCTTTGGCTATGACCCTGTCTTCATGCCTGTTGACAAGGGCTTAACCGTCACCTTTGCTGAAATGACGAGCGAGGATAAGAATGCCATCTCACATCGTGGCAGGGCTATCGAGAAACTTGCCAAGTTCTTCCTCAGCTGATGGTTTAATAGTTTACTTTCTCAGCATACACTCCGATGGTGGTGCCTGTGAAACCGCCTGCTTTTGAAGACACAAACGAGGCGTCTATGTTCTCGGCTATAACGGTCCAGTCATCCACTCCGCTACCCTCAAGGCGATAGAAGAAAGAGTAGGTAGTGCCTTTGCACTCTGCCCGCAGATAGACGCGCTCTACGTAATCGGGAAGTACTGAAAAAGCAAGAACCTTACATTTGTCTGAACCTGATATCTGGCGCAGTTCCAGTCCCTTTTCGCTGCGACAGAGAAAATACTGGTGTTTCTCATTCTTGAATATCAACAAGCCTGCTGCCTCCGTGCTGTCACGCGGAGTGAAGAACATCTGTGTCTGCACATCAAACTGGTGGTGCTGAATGCGACGGCACAGATAGCTTGGTGTGCCAGTGCCTGTTGACACTGCTGATGACAGAGGCAGTATCAGCCTGCCATCCTTCACCTTCATGTCAGTAATAGGAGCACGGAGCGACATTCCCCATTCCCATGTTCCCCTTCCGAGTGAGGGAATGGTTATCGGAGGGGTATCTGATACTGGTATCGTGTCTCTCGTCATCGTGATATATGGAAAACCGTCTTTGCTCCATTTCACAGGCATGAGGAAGGTCTCGCGTCCTAACTGCTCAGTGCCCCCAGCCCACGGACGGCAACCCAGGAACACTGCCCACCAGTCGCCTTGCGGCCGCTGCACCATCGACACATGCCCCGTGCATGTCACTCCGTAGTTGGGATTGGGTTTCAGCAGACGCTGGGTGAGCATAGGGTTACGAGCCCATCGTGTGTAGGGACCAAAGATGCTGTCAGCCCTGTAGCACACCTCTGAGTGCGCCCAGCTGGTGCCTCCCTCGGCGCATATCATGTAATACTTTCCGTTTATCTTGTATATATGCGGACCTTCGTCTCGTGCCAGCTGTTCCTCTGGTCCCACACCCTCCTCACTGAATGGAACATCCTCACCATACGTTTGTCCTGTCTTGGTGTCAAAGCGTATTATGCGTATGGCGCGGTTGTTGCTCCACTTAGGTTTACCTTCGGTATCTTCTTTGTGCACTATGTAAGCCTTGCCGTCATCGTCGAAGAAGAATGACGGGTCTATGCCTCCTATCTGTGGTAGCCACACGGGGTCAGACCACTCGCCGCGAGGGTCTTTCGCCGTGACGTAGAAATGCCCCTTGCCCACGTCAGTGGTTATCATGTAGTATGTCTTGTTGTGTGGGTTGTAGCTGATGTCGGGCGCATATATACCGCCACGGTCTATGGACTGTCCGTTGAGGTGAGGCAGTTGTGACGGACGGTCAAGGATGTGCCTCACCAGTTCCCAGTTTACGAGGTCGCGGCTGTGAAACAGCGGCACACCAGGAAAATAGCCGAAGGTGGAGGTGACCAGCCAGTAGTCATCGCCTGTTCTGCACACACTCGGGTCGCTGTACCAGCCTGGCAGTATGGGGTTGCGCCAGCTGCTCATCCCCTTCTTCTCTACACCGTTATATGTGAAATCGGCAAACACGGCATGGTTTGCCTTGGGCAGGGCAGCGTAACACACCGTCGCAGCTAACAGCGTTATGGTTAATGACAGGACTTTTCTCATCATCACTTCTTCAGTTTATTCAGTATCTCCTTTGGCACGGCATGCTTGTTGACCATGATGTCCATAACCTTGGCTATGATGAAATTCTTTGACATATACCAGATGCCGTCATAGTCGCCGTGCTTGCCCCATGAGTTCTTCACCTTATAATACTGCCTGCCGTTCTGGTCGGCAGCCTTGCCGTATATGTGCATGCCGTGGTCGTCGGTAAGCTGCCAGTTGTCATACTCCTCCTGACGCTTCTCCTGCGACGGAGTGAGCTCAGGCACGTTTACTCCGAGCTTCTGCAGCTTCTCCTTCTTCTCGCCTGACGACAGCTTGAGCCACTTAGCCATGTCGCTGTCCTCGTTGCTCTGCACCTTTTCTATATCCACGAGCATGGCGAGACCGTCACGCGTAAATCCGTCTTCACTCACATCGCCACCCCACAGCACGGTGTAGCCCTTCTCCAGGGCATTGTCTATTATGCGTTCCAGCTCTTCCATAGTCACATTCCACGACATGCCCTGACGCCAGTTGTCCTGTATCTCGAGTGGAAACTCGGTGTAGAAAGGATGGTGGGTGTATGATGTGAAGTTGTAGTAATCGTCCCAGTTGAGCCCCAAGCTCCTGGCAAACGTCTGTGGGGTGTATGTCTTGCCCTCATAGGTGAAACTCTCAGGCGTCTTGCCCAGATAGGCATCCAGTATGCCCTGCAGACCAGCCTTCCATGCAGGGGTCAGCTTCTTCTCCTTCGACGAGGAAACGGCATTCACGTATGGTGTCATAACGTGGAAAAACTCATTGAAGTTATTGAGCGTGTCGCCCACCATTGCCCCAGGCTTCGTCATCGCCTCCTCAGGACAGATGCCGTAGTTCTTCAGCACATACAGCACATCGTATGCCGAGCCACCCTGCGCAAACTGTGCGTCACCGTGCATCCTCACCTTCAGTATGGCACGATCCATGTAGTTCTTGTTTGCCACAAACACCTCGCTCAGGTCATACTCCTTCTTCTTGGTGCGCAGCAGCTCCGACTCAAAGAACGACAGTGCCGAGTAGTCCCAGCATGTGCCTGAGCGGTTCTGGTCCTTTATTGACGTGATGGGCAGTTCCATGATGGTGGTAAACACTGGTTTGTTCTTATCCACCGTGTCAGCCTTCAGCGAGTCGATGGTTGCCTCAGGCACTTTCAGTGAGTCCTTGGGTTCGTCAGCCTTTGCCGTCATTGAGGCAAAGAGCGCCGTGATGAGTATGATATGTCTGCAGTTCATAGGTTAAAAATATATTCGATTTCACCGACAAAGTTAACAAAAAAAACTAAATAAGAGTATGGTTTTGAGAAAAAAGTGCTAACTTTGCATCGCAAATTTTCTAAACTCTTAAACTCTTATGAAGTCCATCCTCCTTTCACTTCTTTGCTGTATGGCACTCAACACCGTTGCCCAGCAACCCATAGACTATTACAACAGTCAGGCTTATCGTGCCCACGAACGTGGCGACAAGGCTGAGGCAGCCAAGTGTTTCCTGCTCTATCTTCAGGAGCCCCAGCGCAGGGGTATGACCCAGGCACAGCAAGACTCGCTCTATCAGGCTGACCGACGGGTGTATGACCAGGCTGCCGTGAATGCTATCTACCTCTTTTATTCCGTAAACGATATGGATGGCGTGATGAAGGCTCTGCCCTATGGCAGACGCACCTCCAAGGGCATCTCCAACGTCTATATAGCAGGCATGGAGGCATGCAAGGAGAAGGGCATGAACGACCTGTGGATGGAACTGCTCAAGGAGGCTATCGTGCGCTGTCCGCAGAACCCCCAGTTTTCTGACCGACTCATAGAATACTACCAGAGCAAGAAAGGCAATATGGCTGAGGCATACGCCGAGATGGACAAGCTCATAGCCGCCAATCCGCAGAATGCCGATGCGTGGTATGCCAAGGGTGTGCTTTATTTCAATGTTGACGAGAACAATACCGAGGCACGCAACTGCTTCAGCAAGGCTATCGCCCTTGACGAGGACAACGGCTATGCCTGTGCAGGAATGGGCAGCACCTACCTGCAAGACGTGATACTGCTGCGCCGTCAGGGTCAGTTCTCCCTCGTCTTCTCTGGCAGCGACCAGAAGGTCAAGCAGTCATCCTACAACAAGGAACTGGCTGAGGTGCAGACATATTACTTCAATGCGCGCACCTATCTTGAGATGTCACGCCGCCTCCTGCCCGACAAATACGACGTTTGGGGCACCCCCCTGCTTGAGTGCTACAAGATGCTCAAGCAGAAGGATAAGTACGACCAGCTCTATAAGGAGATGAACGAAGAGTAGAAAGTGGTAGCAGAGAGAGAGGCTACATGTTCCACTTCAGGGCAATGGTAGGATTCCAGAAGAAGGTGGCGCTACTGGTGGGGTCGCTGTTATAGACGAAGTTGTTGGAGAACTCCCACTCCGTGCCCACTGAGAAGTGTGGCGTGAAGTTATACCACAGCTGCGGCTCGGAGAGTATCACCAGACAGCCGTGACCGTTTGACTTCTCGCCGCGCCAGAAGTCAATGAAGCCAGAGAAAGTGAGCTTCCTGTTGAGGAAATTGAGACCCCATACTCCCGTTAGCTGTGCTGAAGCATAAGAGCGGGTGTTATTATAACTCTTGAAGAACTGCTTATACAGCAGCTGCACGCTGTAGGTCTTGGAGAAGTCGGCATTGTGACCGTTCCATGCGCCACCTATGAGGCCTGCCTGCTGAAAGCTGCCGTTCCTGCTCAGTCCGCCATCATACTCTATGTGAGCCGCGAAGGGAGTAGTCTTGCCCAGCTTGAACTCGCGCGAAATCTCAGTATAGGCACTCTCGGTGAAGTGGCTTGACAGGTCAACATCCACAAAGTAATACCATGAACCCCAACTGTCAGCCTTAAACTGCTCCAGCGTAATGGTAACCTTAGAGCGGCTTGCCTCGGCACCGGTGTATATGTTTCTGCCGAAGTCATAGTGCAGCTGAATGTTCTGCGCGTTTAGAGGATTGAAAATTGAAAATTGAAGATTGAAAAATGCAATAAGGAAAAGGATTTTTTTCATTGTCTAGGTGTTTTTTTGTTTTCGTCTTCGTAGCGGGCATCGCTCGCGTTTCGTTTTCGTTATTATCTGTCTATACCCTTCACGCCTTCTTTGTCACTGGGCAGAATGAGGTTGAGCACCACGGCAAGTAGGAACACCACAGCCACGCAGTTCTCGGCAAAGATGGTGCGGAAAATCTGTGGAAAAATTGTAAACATACCCGATGCTTGAGTGAAACCCAGTCCGATGCTGAGCGAGAGCGACACGATAATCATGTTGCGGTTGGAGAATCCGCACCTCGACATCATGCCGAAACCAGCAAACATGATGGAGCCGAACATCATGATAGAACAGCCGCCAAGCACTGCCTGAGGAATAGTGGTGAGCACCATGCCCACAGCAGGGAAGATGCCTCCGAGTATCATGATGCAGGCACCTGTGGCAATGGCGAAACGGTTTACTACGCCTGACATAGCGGCAAGTCCCACATTCTGACTAAATGAGGTGATAGGCGTACAGCCAAACAGACCTGCTATGCTGCTCACGAAGCCGTCACATGATATGCTGGCTCCCATCTCCTCCTTGTGGGGGTTGCGCTTCAGCGCGCCGTTACACAGTGCGCTCGTATCGCCTATGGTCTCAGTGGCTGACACCATGAAGATGGCTATCATTGAGAGCACCGCGCCAATCTCAAACTCGGGCTTGAATGGTAGCGGCTTAGGCAGGGAGACTATACCCACATTCTCTATTCCGGCAAAACTTACCATGCCCATACATACGGCAAGGATATAGCCCGCTATGAGTCCAAACAATACCGACAGCGAGCGGAAGAACCCCTTGGCAAACACCTGGAAGCCCAGGCACACCAGCAGGGTGAACGAGCCCACTATCCAGTTCTGCAGCGAGCCGAAGTCCTCTGCCCCCACTCCGCCGGCAAATGAGTTGGCGCCTATGGGCAACAGCGAGAAGCCTATCGCCGTAACCACCGTGGCGGCAACGAGGTGAGGCACCAGCTTAATCCAGTATTTGGCAAAAAGTCCGAGCATCCCCTCAACGATACCGCCTACAATCACGGCACCCATCAGCACGCCCATGCCCTGCGACGTGGCAATGGCAATGTTGAGCGACAGGAAAGTGAAGCTGATACCCATCACTATGGGCAACCTCGAGCCTATGCGCCATATAGGGTAGAGCTGTACCAGCGTGCCAATGCCTGCAATGACCATGCAGTTCTGTATCAGCACGGCGCTCAGCGCAGGACTAAGTCCTACCACATTGGCAAGTATTATAATAGGTGTGATGTTGCTGACGAACATTGCCAGCACATGCTGCAGTCCGAAGGGCACTGCCTGTAGCAGGGGCATCCTGCCGTCCAGTTGGTAAAGATTATCGTTTTTCATTTGTCTTAACTTCTGACTACTTACCTTTTATTTTCAGTCTTGTGTTTTCAGGCGTCCTTGCAGGCTGCTCGCGGAAGCGTATGGTCTGCGTCTCCCAGTCCATCTCGTCTATTATGGCGATAGACTCCAGGTGGTAGCCCTCCTCCCTGAGCACCTGACCACCCTTCTGCTGACCTTTCTCCACGGCTATGCCTATGCCAGCCACCTCGCCGCCAGCCTGGTGCACCAGGTCGATGAGGGCATGAACAGCCTGACCGTCAGCCAGGAAGTCGTCAACTATCAGCACCCTGTCAGTGGCGTGCAGATATGGCTTGGAGACAAACACGTTGTTCATGCGCTTGTGGGTGAACGAGTAAGCCTGCGACACATACTTGTCGTCAGTGCTGTTAGCCGTCTCGCTCTTCTTGGCAAACACCACAGGCACATCGTAGAGGTTGCCTAACATAGTGGCTATGGCTATGCCGCTCGCCTCGATGGTCAGCACCTTGTTAACCGTCTCATTGCGAAAGCGACGCTTGAACTCGTAAGCCATCTGTCGCATGATGTCGATGTCAATCTGATGATTAAGAAAATTGTCAATCTTCAGGATGTTCCCCTGCCTGATGTTGCCATCAGAGAGGATTTTCTCTTCAAGGAAATTCATGTCTGTTTAGGTTTTAATCTGTTTGAGTCGGGATGACCAGACTCGAACTGGCGACTCCTACGTCCCGAACGTAGTGCGCTACCAACTGCGCTACATCCCGAAATAAACTAAAAAAGGGGTGAAAATATCACCCCTTTTTCAGTAAGCAATATTTATTCTTTTTCCAGTCTGTTCTCTATCTTGCGACCCAGTGTAAGGTAAGCCACTGGAGCAGCGATGAAGATAGATGACAGGGTACCGAAGACTACGCCCAGAATCATAGCGAATGAGAATGAGCGGATAGAGTCGCCACCGAGGAAGAAGATACAGAGCAACACGATGAGGGTACTCAGTGAGGTGTTCACCGTACGAGCCAGTGTCTGGTTGATAGAGGTGTTGAACACGGTCTGAGTGTCCCACTTGGTGTGCAGCTTGAGATTTTCACGTATGCGGTCGAAGACTACCACCTTATCGTTGATAGAGTAGCCTATCACCGTGAGCACAGCACCGATGAAGGTCTGGTCAACCTCGAGTGAGAACGGCATCCAGCCCCAGCAAAGCGAGTAGATACCGAGCACCACGATGGTATCAACGGCAAGGGCACAGGTAGAACCTACTGAGAATGCCACATTGCGGAAACGTACCATGATGTAGATGAAGATTGCCACGAGAGCAAGCAGCACACTGATGATGGCACCGTAGGTGATGTCCTTAGCCACTGAAGGACCTACCTTCTGAGAAGAGATGATAGAACCACCCTCGCGAACGTCTGGGTTCTTGAATGCCTCTTCATTCTTCTGGTTTACTACACCCTCCTTCTTCAGAGCCTTGTAAAGGATAGACTCAGCCTCATCATCTACTGTTGGGTCGTTAGACTCAATCTTGTAGTTGGTAGAGATGCGGACGGTCTTGTTGTCAGTACCGAGGGCGATAACGCTGGTGTTGTAGCCTTCGAATGCCTGAGCTATTACACCACGCACCTCCTCAGGCTCAGTAGCCTTGTCGAGGGTGACAACATAGTTGCGACCACCTGTGAAGTCGATAGACTGTGACAGACCGCGAACGACGAAGCTGCAGATGAACACTACGATAGCCACGCCCACGATGGTGAAGGTCTTGCGGTACATGGACATGAACTTGATGTCGAGTCCCTGCAGGAGGTTCTTGGAGAAGCGTGTGGTGAAGTTCTGCTTCATCCACTTGTCCTTGGCAAGGCGGTTCTCATATACCAGACGTGTGAGGAACACTGCCGTGAAGAATGAGCAGATGATACCGATAATCCATGTGGTAGCGAAGCCGCGGATAGGACCTGTACCGAACACATAGAGTATGACACCCGTGATGATGGAGGTGAGGTTAGAGTCGAAGATGGCTGAGAAGGCGTTTTCATAACCTTTCTTCAGAGCCTGCTTGATGCCGAGTCCGCCCTTGAGTTCCTCCTTGATGCGCTCGTAGATGAGCACGTTAGCATCCACTGCCGTACCGAGCGAGAGCACCATACCAGCGATACCTGACATGGTGAGCGCAGCCTGGAACGAGGTGAGGATACCGAGTGTGAAGAAGAGGTTGACTACGAGGGCGCAGTTAGCCATCATGCCTGGGATGAAGTCGTACATGCAAACCATGTATATCATCAGCAGTATGAAGGCGATGATGAATGATATGATACCCTGCTGGATAGACTGGGCACCGAGTGTAGGACCTACCACCTCTTCTTGTACTATGCGCGCAGGCGCGGGCATACGACCAGACTTGAGGGTGTTGGCAAGGTCTTTGGTGTCTTCGATAGTGAAGTTACCAGTAATCTGTGAGTTACCGCCTGAGATTTCACCATTTACGCGTGGAGCAGAGTAAACTACACCGTCGAGCACGATAGCGATAGCCTTGCCCACATTCTGCTTGGTGAGCTGAGCCCAGAGACGGGCACCCTCGTTGTTCATTGACATAGACACACATGGATGACCGAAGTTGTCGAACTCATCACGTGCATCAGTGATTACATCGCCCTCGAGTGGGGCACGACCAGTGGTTGAGGTAACCTTCAGAGCATGGAGCTCGAAGATGTTCTTGGTGCCGTCAACTGGCTTGGCACTCCACAGGAGCTTAACGTCAGAAGGGATAATCTTCTTAGCCTCGCTGCCATAGATAGCCTTGTCTATTTCGGCTGTGTCACGCTCGTGAGCATAGCCTACTACTGAAAGGCTCTGACCGCGTACAGGCTCGAAGATAGCGAAGAGAGGGTGCTGCTTCTTAGCCTTTGCTATCTCGGCATCGTTGGCTGCCTTGTTGTCGGCTGCCTGTGCCTGTGAATCGGCATCAGTCTTCTTCAACTCAAACTTAGCTGAAGCTTCTTTCTTGACAGTATCGGCTGCCTGTGCTATCTGGTTAACGTTACCGTTCTCGTTCTTAACACTGTCAGCTTCCTCAGTAGTCTTGCCAGAAGCAATGTTGGCAAGCTGAGTGTCGAGCTGCTGCATGTAAGGCAGAACCTCCTGAGCGTTATAGGTCTCCCAGAACTCAAGGTTAGCAGAACCCTGGAGCAGCTTACGCACGCGCTCAGGCTCGCGAACACCAGGCATCTCGACCATCAGACGGCCGTCCTGACCCTCAAGCTTCTGAATGTTAGGCTGTACCACACCGAACTTATCGATACGGTTGCGAACTACGTTGTAAGAGTTGTCAATGGCATTCTGCACCTCAGCACGCAGAGCAGTCTCAACCTCTGAGTCGGTGGACTGGGTTGACACCTTGCCCTTCAGCTGCTGTGTGGCAAACACCTCGGCCAGACGGTGACCTGGCGCATTCTTGTGATAAGCGTTGACAAAGAGGGTGATAAAGTCCTTCTGGCTTGTCTCCTCCTCCTTCTTAGCCTCCTCGAGTGACTTGCGGTAAGCTGCGTCTGTCTTGTGGTCAGCAAGCACATCTACTACGTCAGGCACACTGATTTCGAGGATTACGTTCATACCGCCCTTAAGGTCCAGACCAAGACCAATCTGAGTCTCCAGACACTGCTGGTAGGTATAGACGCCAAGATACTTCACGCTGTCCTTATAGTTCTGCTGAGCGATAGGGTCGCTCATCTGAGCAGCCTTAGAGTCATAATAACTCGTTGCTGCCGAGAAGGAAAGGTAGAAGATACTTGCAAGCGTCAACAGAATGGCGGTTACAATTACAATTCCTTTGTTTTGCATTTTTTTAGTTAGTTGTTATTATTATTTTTGTTTGTTATTTGCCTTTAACAGGTGCCGAAGTGACACAATTATGCAATATAATGCGTGCAAAGTTACAAAAATGAGAGCAAATAACAAAATAAAATCTTTTATTTTTGATTTGCCGAGTGCAAGAAACTTATCTAAAGGTAATAAATTTATTGGAAATAACGAAACTTTTGCCGTTTAATCTCTAGATTAAGGAAAATTTTACGTAATTTTGTAGACACTATCATAGTGCGCACAGTACATTTTCTATGAAAAAGATAAGGGATATACTACAACAGCGGGGAGTAGCCGCCATACTGACTGCTACGATGATGATTGTCATCGTTATGGGGGTGCTATACTATAATGGAGCACAGTGGGACGAGGAGAAATGCGAGAATCTGGTGGAGCGTGACTTGCAGATAGCCAGCCTGCGCATTGACTCGTATCTGAAGGACACGGAGTGGTCGATAGAGAACCTGGACGACCAGATATTGAAGCGCCTGCAGCAACCTGACTCCATGTATGCGGTGATGCACAGGGTGGTTGACACCAATCCGCTGATAATAGGGTGCGCCATAGGATTCAGGTCCAACTACTACCCCGAGAAGGGACACTGGTATGAGCCGTGCGCCTACCGCGAGGGCGACTCCATAGTGTATGAGCAGGCCGGAGGCAGGCATCATGACTACTTCAGCATGGAATGGTACACCATAGGACTGGCAAGCAAGGGAAAGAAAGGCAACTGGACCGCGCCGTACAGGGACAACACACAGCACGACAGACTGATGATGTCATACTGCCGCCACGTGAAGCACCGCAGAGACACCATAGGCGTGGTGAGCCTCGACGTTTCTATGGAGTGGATAAACCAGATATTGCGACAGGTGGAACCTTATCCTGGCAGCATATGCCAACTGCTGACAAAGGACGGAGAGGTGATTGTAGCTTCAGATGAAACCAAGCCTGACAGCAACGACTACTTCATCAGAAAGCAGGCCATAGGCAGCCGCAACCTGGTGCTCCTCATAGCATGCCCAAAGAACGTGGTGTACGGATATACCATCCAACTGGAGCTCTTCACGCTTGCCATGATAGTGCTCACGGTGCTGTTGCTTACATACATAGCGCGACACTCCGTCAGGAGCATACACCGACTGAATGCGGCTAAGCAGCAGCAGGAGATAGTGGCTAACGAACTGCACATAGCACGCTCAATACAGATGGCGATGCTGCCGAAGACTTTTCCTCCCTATCCCGACTGTGAGGAAATCACCGTATACGGACAGCTGACACCTGCCAAGGCAGTGGGAGGAGACCTGTATGACTTCTACATACGCGATGAAAAACTCTTCTTCTGCATAGGCGACGTGAGCGGCAAGGGTATTCCGGCATCACTGGTGATGGCTGTGACGAGAGCACTGTTCCGCACCGTCTCTGCCCACGAGTCGGAACCTGAGAACATAGTGAGCCATATCAACAAGACCATAGCCGAGGACAACGATACAAACATGTTTGTCACCCTGTTTGTGGGGGCGCTCGACCTGAAGACAGGACACATGAGCTACTGCAACGCTGGTCACGATGCTCCTGTGCTCATATCAAAGGACGGCAAGCGCATAGAAATGCTGACGGTAGAAAACAACCTGCCCGTAGGTGTAATGTCTGAGTGGGAGTTCAAAAGTCAGGAAAACACTATTGAGAACGGTGCAACCATATTCCTCTATACTGACGGACTGACGGAAGCAGAGAACACTGAGCACGGACAGTTCGGTGAAGGGCAGATGCTCCAGATGGCGCGCATTGCCTGCGCTGATGGATGTCCGTCACCTGAAAACCTCATAAAGCAAATAGTAAAAGCCGTCAATTCCTTCGTAGGCGAGGCAGAACAGAGTGACGACCTCACCATGATGGCTATAAAATTCCATCCCACAGGAGAAGCATAACAAAAGTTGCCATATTAAACAATGGCATAGAAAAAGCCCGCATATCGGAATGATATGCGGGCTTTGAGTTTATATTTTGGTTGTCAGGTAGTCAAATCGCTTTTGCTGACATTAAGGGTTAAACCTTATAACCTCACAACCTCATGGCCTTACAACTTTGGTCCTGCTGCAACGAGAGCCTTACCAGCCTCGTTGTTGGTGTACTTGCCGAAGTTCTTGATGAAGCGACCTGCGAGGTCCTCAGCCTTCTTGTTCCACTCTGAAGCGTCAGCATATGTGTCGCGTGGGTCGAGGATTGCTGGGTCAACACCAGGAAGTTCTGTTGGCACCTTGAAGTCGAACATAGGAATCTGCTTTGTTGGAGCCTTGTCGATGTCGCCAGAGAGAATAGCGTCGATGATGCCACGTGTATCCTTGATAGAGATACGCTTGCCAGTACCGTTCCAACCAGTGTTAACGAGGTATGCCTTAGCACCATTAGCGTTCATCTTCTTAACGAGCTCCTGAGCGTACTTTGTTGGGTGGAGCTCAAGGAATGCCTGACCGAAACAAGCAGAGAATGTTGGTGTAGGCTCAGTGATACCGCGCTCTGTACCAGCCAGCTTAGCTGTGAA
>DEJW01000013.1 GCA_002353585.1 Prevotellaceae bacterium UBA2738
TGTTTCTTCACCCAAGTATATATACCTTATATAAATAAGGACATACATACCAGCTTCTCGTACTACTACTTTTCCTGTTTATGTAACTCTGTCAAAGAACTCTTTCTTTTGTGCCTCAAACACCCATTTTTTGAGCGGAAGCGAGTGCAAAGGTACGTACTTTTTGGAAATCTCACAAACAAAAAGCAAACTTTTTTCATATTTTAACAGCATTTTCTGAAAAAAATAGTACTTTTGCTGCAAATTTAACCTCCAAGATATTATTTATGGCTGGAATTTATGTTCACATACCCTTTTGTAAGAGCCGTTGTGTGTATTGTGGCTTCTATTCTACAACAGGAAAAACTGACTTGCAAGAAAGATACGCAAAGGCTGTCATGAGGGAGTTGGACTTAAGAGCATATTATATAAATAATGTACGGGTACATACTATATATATAGGCGGTGGCACACCGTCATATATGCGAACAGACTTGCTGACAAATATAATAAACGCAATCAAAAAGAAACAGGGCATTGAGGAGGGCGATATAGAAGAGTTTACGATTGAGTGTAATCCTGATGATGTGACAGAAGAGTTTGCAGAGACGATAGTGGGGATGGGAGTAAACCGTGTTTCGTTAGGAGTGCAGAGTTTTTCAGATGAGAGATTACGTTTTTTGAGAAGACGACACAATGCCGCACAGGCAGCCATTGCCGTACAGACATTACGCAGACATGGGATAAGGAATATCAGCATAGACTTGATGTTTGGTTTTCCTGACGAGACATTAAGCGAGTGGCAGAAGGATATAAGAAGAGCTATTGAGTTGGATGTAGAACATATATCAGCTTATTCACTGATGTATGAGGAAGGTACCCCGCTCTATCGTATGCTGGCAGAAGGAAAGGTGAAGGAATGCGACGAGGCACTTAGCACAAAAATGTATGATGTGCTGATGGAAATGCTGGAAAAGGCAGGTTATGAGCATTACGAAATAAGCAACTTTGCGAAGACAGGCTATCGTTCCAAGCATAACTCCAGCTATTGGAACGACAGCATATACTTGGGACTGGGTGCTGCTGCCCACTCATACAACAGGAAGAGCCGACAATGGAATATCGGCGACATAGAGAAGTATATCGAGACAATAGAGAATGGGGAGATACCTGCAGAGAAGGAACTTATAGACCCTGCTACGCATTATAATGACACGATAACGACGGCGCTGAGAACAAAAGAAGGCATTGACATAACGAAAGTCGAGGAGCCATACAAATCATATCTGCTTAAGAATGCAGAAAAAGCAATCGCCAGTGGCAATCTGCAAATAAAGGGTGAAAGGATAAGTCTGACGCGACAAGGACTTTACATCAGCGATAGTATAATGGCAGATTTGATATGGATTTAATAGCATAATGGATACAAAAAAGCCGCACTGGTGATGTGATGAAAACTCCGAGTATAGAAGAATAAGGTGCTCCATGCCTTTGTAATCCACCGGTCTCGCGACTTTTATTGTGGCCCGCCATTAACAACTGGAAGCGTCCCTCGGTATTTCCTGTAATTGATGAGTATCCCTATCTAACCAGTACGACCGAGTGCAAAGGTACAAAAAATAGTTCATAGTTTACAGTTCATAGTCCATAGTTTTGTCTGATTTAAACTTTTTTTGTACTTTTGCAGGCGAATTTATACAAACAACAAAATCAATGGCATTTATCCAGACAAACAACATCAAGGGTGATATCTTTGGAGGTATCACCGCAGGCATAGTAGCATTGCCGCTCGCCCTCGCATTCGGCATTCAGGCTTTTGGCGGTATCAACGACCCTGCAGCTGCATCTATGGGAGCGCTTGCAGGACTTGTAGGCGCTACTCTGTTAGGTTTCTTTGCTGCACTCTTTGGCGGAACACATTCACAAATCAGCGGACCGACGGGTCCGATGACCGTAGTAACAGCCAGCATAGTGAGTGCTGCATGGACAGCCTCATCAGGCAATTTCTCTGCAGTAATAATCGCCATGGCGATGGCAGGAATATTCTGTGGACTATTCCAGATACTTTTCGGTATCTTAAGAATAGGTAAGTATGTGCGCTATATCCCCTACCCTGTACTGTCAGGATTCATGAGCGGTATTGGCGTTATCATCATACTGCAACAGATATACCCACTCATAGGCAAGAAATCGCCTGTCAGCACACTCGACATGCTACTTAATTTCCCTAGTGCATGTGCCGACAACGTAAGCATTATGGCACTTCTGCTCGGACTCGGCACTATAGCTCTGATAGTCTGTGTGCCACGTCTGACCAAGAAAGTACCAGCAACCCTCGTTGCGCTTATCGTGATGACCATCATCAGCATACTCTGCTCTTTTGACGCTGCCCTCACCATCGGCGAGATACCAGCAGGCCTGCCCATGCCATTCTTTGCAAAAGAAGGTATCGACCTAAGCGGTATCGACTGGATGCAGACTATCGAGGCATCGCTCATCCCTGGTCTCACGCTTGCTGGCCTGGGTTCGATTGACACCCTGCTCACATCAATCGTAGCCGACAATATAACGAAGACCAAGCACGACTCCAACCAGGAGCTAATAGGTCAGGGCATAGGCAATGCCGTTGCCGGTATGTTCTGCGGCATAGCTGGTGCTGGTGCCACCATGCGTACCGTAGTAAACGTGCAGTCAGGCGGCAGAACGCAGATATCAGGTATGGTTCATGCCCTCTTCCTCCTTGCCATACTCTTAGGCTTAGGCAGTCTGGTGAAGTATGTTCCTCTGTCTGTACTTGCAGGCATCCTTATCACCGTTGGTTGGGGCATCATCGACTTTCGCGGTTTTAAGGATATCACTCGCATACCTAAAGCTGACGCATTCGTTCTCATCGTGGTATTCCTCACCACCGTATTCGTGGATCTGCTCACAGCAGTAGGCATCGGTATGGTTATAGCCTGCGTATTGTTCATGAAACGTGCCGGTGATCTTGCTGAACAGCAGTATGAAGGTGGCGTTTTGACCGATGGATTCGATAAAGATACACCTTGGGAAGACGAGAGCGGTGTGACAGAAGAGATGAAGAAGCATATCTACATACAGCGTCTTGAAGGTCCTGTCTTCTTTGGTTCTATAACTGGCTTCAACAGGGTGATGCACGATGTGCCAGAGGGTATCAACACCGTTATCATTCGCATGAAGCGAGTAAACTTCATGGACCAGTCAGGCGCTTACGCTATGGAGAATGCTGTAAAGGATTTGCAGGCAAAAGGCATAGAGGTGCTGATGACCATTATACAGCCTCAACCCAGCTACATCATGCACAAAATGCATCTCATACCTATGGTAGTGGCTGAAGATAAAACCTTCGAGACCTTCGAAGCATGCATAGAACACCTTAAGACAGTTCACAATTCATAGTTCACAGTTCATAGTTGAATCTCACTACATTAGCAAATAGACTAACGCAATATGACAGGCAGGAGGCACGCAGCATTGTGCGCCTCCTGCTTAGCGATTGTCTTAACCTCAGTTTTAACGATATATGTAGTGGGGCACTCGACAGACTATCGCCATCTGAGACTGAACGTCTGGAGCAACTGATGCATCGTTTAGAGAATGGTGAACCCGTGCAATACGTTATAGGTAAGGCAACATTCTATGGTAGGGAATATAATGTGGCACCTGGTGTGCTGATACCCCGTCCTGAGACCGAGACACTCATTGATGCCGTATTGCAATATTGCAAACAGAACGATGCAATGCCTCACCCTGCCATACTCGATATAGGCACTGGAAGCGGATGTATAGCCATAACGCTGGCAAGAGAACTGCCAGGAGCTGATGTTAAGGCATGGGATATAAGCAACGAAGCCTTGGCAATAGCCCAAACAAATGCAAATGATCTTGATGCCAACGTTGCGTTCCAACATCAAGACGCACTTACCCCTCCTGCTGACACATTATTATATGATATCATCGTATCCAATCCACCATACATCTGCCAACAGGAGGCTGAGAGCATGGAAGGAAATGTGCTCGACCATGAACCGCATCTTGCTCTCTTTGTGCCAGATAATGATCCACTGCTGTTTTATCGTGCCATCACACTTTATGCAGAAAAAGCACTACGTAGCAATGGTCTTATAGCATTTGAAATCAACCCAATTTACTCCAAGCTAACCCAGGAACTCCTTTCCACCCACTCCTTCCACAATGTCAACATTACCAACGATGAGTATGGTAAGGAAAGAATACTAACCGCCATAAAAAACTGATTAAAGAATTTGTGTATTTGTTAATTTTCTTAAACAAACGCGCGCTTCTCTATAGAAATATAGAACAATTTATCGCCTGTTAGAACAAAACGTAGTACCTTTGTGACACCTTTTACGGAAATATAGGTGTAAAGATATGATTAAAGATTTTAACAGGATTGCCATCATGGCTGGTGAGAAGGACATCACCTTCACCGAGCTTATTCACAACGTCACAGCTGTTGCTAATCATCTTCCTATAAAACAGGGAGAGAAGTGTATCATCTTCAGCGAAAACCGCGAAGAATGGATATATTCTGTTTTTGCTATCTGGCAGAAGCGCAGTATAGTTGTGCCTGTGGATGCTACCTCTACCGTTTCAGACCTTGCCTATATACTCAACGACTGTACACCGGAATGTATCATCGTATCAGCAAACTGCCTTGACACAGCAGAGAAAGCCATCAAAGAAGCTGATGCAAAGACCAAGGTGGTGAGCATTGAGGACTTTGCAAAGTTCTGCAAGGAGGATGCTGACGTAAGCGCAGAAAACTACGAACCAGACCAGCAGACTATAGCCCTGATAGTATATACCTCAGGTACTACAGGTTCACCTAAGGGTGTAATGCTCACTTTCAGTAATCTGTTTGCAAACATCCGTGGTGTGTCCGAAGAGGTAAAAATCTTTAATATCGAGCGTCGTACACTCATACTCCTTCCACTCCACCACATACTGCCACTTATGGGCACCATCATAGCACCGATACTCAATGGTGGTGGTGTAGCAATCTGTCCAAGTCTGTCAGGACCTGACATCATGCAGACTCTCTGCCGAGGACAGATAGCCATCTTCGTTGGTGTGCCTCGTCTGTGGCAAACCCTCTATAGTGGTATAAAGAAGAAGATAGACGAGAAGTGGATTACGCGTGCTCTGTTTAATCTGTGTAAGAAAGCCAACAGTCGCACACTTTCACGCATTATATTCAAGAGTGTACACCAGAAGATGGGCGGACATCTTGACTTCTGCGTAAGCGGTGGTGCAGCCTTAGACACAGAGATAGGCGAAGGACTTCGCACCCTCGGTCTTGACGTGCTTGAGGGATATGGCATGACTGAGACAGCACCAATCATTGCCTTTACCCGTCCTGATGACATCATACCAGGTTGTGTAGGACTGCCTCTGCCATCAGTTGAGTGTAAGATAGTCAACGGCGAACTCTGCGCCAAGGGTCCTAACGTGATGGTAGGCTACTACAACCGTCCGAAAGAAACAGCAGACGTGATAGATGCCGACGGATTCATACATACTGGCGACCTCGCGCGTATAGATGAGAAGGGACGAGTATATATCACAGGCAGAAGCAAGGAGATAATCATACTTTCAAACGGTAAGAATGTGCAACCTGCTGAGATAGAGTTCCAGCTCGAGAAGTATGACGACCTTATAAAAGAGGTTGCCGTGACTGAGAAGAACGATATGCTGTGGGCCATCATCGTACCACAAAACGCCAATATCACTGAAGATGAGCTGAAGACCAAGGTGGTGCAGCCATACAACAAGACTGTTGAGAACTACAAGAAGATAATGAATATCTTCATCTACAACGGTGACCTGCCACGCACCAAGCTCGACAAGCTCCAGCGCTTCAAGCTCAAGGACATACTGGACGGAGCTACTAACCACGAGCCCCTTAACCAAGTCCCCCAATCTGACGAGCCCGAGAGCGAGGAATACCGTATCATCAAGGAATATATCGAGGCTGAAAAGAAGGTAACCGTCAAGCCTACCGACCACATAGAGACCGACCTGGCATTCGATTCGCTCGACCGTGTGAGTCTGCAGGGCTTCATAGAGCAGACCTTCGGCATGACCATCAATGCCGACACTATGGCTGACTTCAAGGACATCCGCACCCTTGCCGAGAAAGTGACAAAGGGGCAGACTCGCCGCGAGGTGGAGAAGATAGATTGGCATAAGATACTGACCTGCGAAGAAGAAACGGCTATGCCTACGAAACGTGAGCAAGCTCACTACGAAAACGAAAACCTGAAACTGCCTATGGCAAGTTTCACCCATACCTTGTATGAGGGAATGTTCAAGATGTTCTTCAAGACCTATAACCGCATGACGATAAAGGGCACAGAGAATATACCTGCCAACGGTCCGTTTATCCTTGCCCCTAACCATCAAAGTTACCTCGATGCTCCTATCGCCATGGCTGGTGTGCCTAAGAATCAGATTAACGATATCTATTTCTATGCCACAGAGGAGCATGTGCAAGGCAAGTTCCTGCGATTTATGGCTAACCGCCACAACATCATACTTATGGAGAATCGTAATCTGAAGAACTCCATTCTGAAACTCTCCAAGGTGCTTCGTCAGGGAAAGAGCATCATGATATTCCCCGAGGGCACTCGCACTTACTCAGGCGAGATGGGTGATTTCAAGAAAACATTCGCTATTCTTGCTAAAGAACTCAACGTACCTATCGTACCTGTACGCATCACAGGAGCATATCGTATGCTGAAGCGTGGCACACGATTCATTCAGCCTTGTCACATACAGGTGGAGTATCTGCCAGAAGTAAGACCTAACGAGACGCTCACCTATGACGAAATAGCACAAATTGTGAAATCAAGAATCCAGGGCGAAGCATAATTCTGTTCACAGTTTCATTTTTTCATTCTTCATTCTTCATTACTAATTGGGCTTACCACTTAAAGACGAACAGGGCAACACTTGGACCCACCTCTTAGGAGCGGTCTTCGCACTATCCAGCATCTGGATGGTGTGGCCTGCTGTGCACCAGGGGTGGCAAATGGCTTTTGGTGTCATCTTCTTTATTGTAGGTATGTTTCTCATGTTTCTCAGCAGCACTATCTACCACTGGGTGCATCCAGGCATAGCCAAGGATGTATTACGCAAACTCGACCACATCAGCATCTACGTCATGATAGCCTGTTCCTACACCCCCATCTGCGTTGGTGTAGTAGGCGGATGGATAGGCTGGACAGTCTTTGGAGTGCAATGGGCAGCTGTCATTGGTGGCACCTTTTATAAAATCTTCGCCTTGGGCAAATACCCCAAACTGTCCCTTGCCCTATACCTCGTAATGGGATGGAGTGTACTCTTGGTCATAGAGCCTGTCATGTCGCGTCTTTCCTGGCTTGCCATCAGTTTTCTTTTTGCTGAAGGACTGTTTTATACCGCTGGCACCTATTTCTTTGCTAACGACAAAAAACTCCACTTTCATGCCATTTGGCATGTCTTCGTGCTCCTTGGCGCCATCTCCCATTGGAGTGTGGTGCTCTGCGTAATCAATGGGGCGTAAGAGTATTCTTATTTCTTTACGTAATCAAACAGGTTGAGGGTGCCAGACTCCTGGGTTATGTCGAGAGCGGGAACGAACTCTTCAATTCGCGTTTTGCCTGTGTTCTTATTGACATAGAAATAGGTGAAGGAGCCTGTGTAGCTACGGAATATCACCTTGTATTCCGTCTCAGTCTCGTCGCCCATCGCCACATACATGATGGAAGGATTTTCCTCGGCTGGGCTCCAGTCAAACTCCTTATGGCAATAGTTGTTGATGCCCTCATAGGCAAGTTCGGGGGTAATCTTGGCAGTCTTTACGCTGTCAGCCTTAGCTACCTTTGCCTGCTCAGCATGGGCAGGCTTAATAGTGTCTTGCGCTACAGGCTCAGAAGCCTGTGGCTGTTCTGTCTTGCTCTTGTTGCAAGAACTCACGATGGCAAGCATAATTGCCATTGAAAAAAAAATCTTCTTCATGATATTTATTCGCTATAATTATGGTCCACCACTATCTCCACTCGCATATTAGGCACCAGCGGCTGTATCTCGTCCTTGAGCTTGGCTACGAATGCAGGCTCGTCATGCACCGAGAGGTCGGGCACCACATCTACGGAGACGTAGTTCTCCCCTTCGTCGTAGTAGAAGCCGTGCGCCTGCACTATCTCCCTGTGGCTGGCTATCACCTTCGACACCGCCGTCTGTATCTCCGTCCTGCGGTTGTCGCCCGTGGCTATGGCATAAACGCCCACTGTCAGCACTATGTTGTGGTGCTCTATCATGTGCATGGTTATCCTGCGCGTCAGTCCGTGTATCTCGTGAGCCGTCATCGTGTCGAGCACGTTGATGTGTATGGAGCCTATCTTCATGTCGGGACCGTAGTTGTGCAGTATCAGGTCATACACCCCGTGCACTCCCTCGAATGATGCCACCTCCCTCATTATCTCGCCCGCCAGCTCGGCAGATATGCTGGTGCCCAGCAGTTCGTTTACGGGCGATACGAGCATCTCCACGCCAGCCTTCATTATGACGAGCGAAATCAGCACGCCCAGTATGCCGTCTATCGACACTCCCCAGAGCAGCATTATGCCAGCCGAGATGAGCGTGGCAAGCGTGATGATGGCATCAAACAGCGCGTCAGCCCCCGAGGCAGTCAGGGCGTCGCTGTTCAGCTGCTCGCCCTTGCGCTTCACGTACTGTCCCAATGCCAGTTTCACCCCAATAGCCACCACTATCACCACGAGCGTCGTGGCGGTGTAGGAAGGCTCCGTAGGGCTGAAAATCTTCTTTGCCGACTCTATGAGCGAGGTGATGCCGGCCGACAGCACTATTACGGCTATTATGATGGCGCTGAAATACTCTATGCGCCCATGACCGAAGGGGTGCTCCCTGTCAGCAGGCTTAGCCGAGAGTTTCGTGCCCACTATGGTTATCACGCTCGAGAGCGCGTCACTCAGGTTGTTTACCGCGTCCATCACTATAGCCACCGAACCCGCCAGCATACCCACTGCCGCCTTAAAGCCTGCAAGCAACACATTGGCTATGATGCCAACCCAACTGGTTCTGATTATTTGCGAATTACGATCCATTTCTCTTACCTTATTTATATATAAGCGAGGGCAAAGGTACAAATTATTTTTGAAAAAAGAGGTACAACCTGCGCGATTGTACCTCTTTTTGTTTATTTATGAATAATGTTTCTTAGAAATCTTCAATCTCTTTTCGGGGTGCAGAATTACGAAAAAAATATATCACAATACCTTTTTTCCAACAAACTTTCATTTCTTTCATTACTTCTCCTCTCAGACACTATGTTTCTAACCCCAGATGCTATGCTTCTAAATAACAAACTAAGTTAGTTTGTTTATCAAAGTAGGTTAGTTTGTTTAACAAAGTAAGTTAGTTTGTTCAACAAAGTAAGTTAGTTTGTTCTATAAACTAAGCTGTTTTGTTAGATAAAAGCTTTGCCTCAAGCCTTAAAAGCAGGGCAAGGAAAGAGAGAAGCAAGGCTCTTTTTTCTCCAGATAATGTTTGGCTGTTCCAAATTAAAGCCGTACCTTTGCACCATTAAATAAAAAAAATCTATGACAAGACTATTCACTATTGCGGCGGTTACGATATACGCTGCCATCACGATTCAGGCACAGAAGATAGACACAAGACTGACAAGCCTGTTGCCATCAAAGAACGAGGCGATAAGTGCCAAGGGTTCATTACAGCCACATACCATCGACACAGCTTCGGTGAAGAAGCAGATAAACGTGGAGTTTAACACTGACTGCACGGTAAAGACCTTCAGTGCCATAGCGATGCTGAGGGAGGGAGCCGAGTGTCCTGCTGCCCAGCTTCAGGCACTGGGTGTGGAGATCGTGATGCAGATAGGCAGGATGCTGATACTCAACGTGCCTGCCGAGAGCCTGCTGGCGCTTGACGGTATAGACGAGATAGAGAGCGTGAATGCCGATAAGATGAACCACCTGATGAACTATTCGGGCAGAACGAAGAGCCATGTGGAAGAGGTAGCTACCCTGGAGGCAGCCCAGTCGCACAATCTGCCTCAGGCATATACGGGAAACGGCGTTATAGTGGGCATTGTAGATACAGGCATAGACTTTAACCATGCTGCCTTTCGCAAGGCTGACGGCACAACGCGAGTGAAGTTTGCCCAGGTGTATAGCGGCAAGAAGATACTGAAAACCACTACTGACGCCGCAGAGATAGCAACGCTGACTACCGACAATACGAAGATGTCACACGGAACCCATGTGGGCGGAACAGCAGCAGGCAGCATTGTCGAGGGCATAAACAACCAAGGAATGGCACCCGAGGCAGACCTTGCCTTGTGCGGAATGGGAGGAGAGGACACAAGTGACTCACAGCTACTCATAGCCATGGTGAACATTTTCCAGTTTGCCGACAGCCAGGGCAAACCTTGCGTGATAAACTGCAGTATGGGTGACCTGATAGGCTTTCACGACGCTAAGTCGTCAGTAGTATTGAAAGGCCTCAGAGAATACTATAGCACAGACAGTAAGAAGAAGGGCAGAATAATAGTCTTGTCAGCAGGCAACAGTAGCGGACACCAGGCTGCCATACTTACAACAACACAGGCTGCAGGCACTGACGGATACTGCCTCAGAACAGTGCTGGGCGAGTCGGGACAGGGCAAGTATAACGAACAGACTGTTTATGTATATAACAAAGTAAACAACATGTTCTATAACACTGACGGAAGCGAGATAGACGCTGATGTGAAGGTGGTAGATGTGAATACAGGACAGCTATACACACTTGAGCAGAAACCCTTGTATAACGGTGATGATGAAAGTAAGAAAATAACATCATTCCCAAAACAGAAAGGCACACAGAACGGCAAGCAATATATACAGTTCATTCTGGCTGACACCTACCTGTTTCACGAGCCAAACCTAAAGCTTGCCTACTTTGTGAAGGATGCTCAGGACAAGACACTAAGGGCTATAGAGGATAGACAGGCAGGAACAGCAGGATTCTTCTCTTGTGGCTTGGCAGGATATGCTGACGGACAGGACAACGGAGCCTTCAGCATTCACGTCTGTGGCGAAGAGGTGATAAGTGTCGGAGCTTACGTTTCATGCTATGACTGGTACACTATAGAGAACCAACGTTTATACTATCCTGGTCAGGAGGAGAACGATAAAATCGCGTCTTTCTCTTCATGGGGCACAGACGATTATGGTAGCATAAACTGCCCTGATGTCATAGCTCCAGGTGCTGAGGTGTACTCTGCATATAACTATTACGATGCCTCATACTTCACGGAGAGTGGCGAGATAAAGGCAAAGTCTGACGACCCTGCAGACCCCAACATACCGATAATGTATATAACCAATAAGGTGACTATGCCATCGACGGAGTTCAAGCACACCCAATACTACGGAATAATGCAGGGCACCTCGATGTCTGCGCCAAATGCAACAGGTGTCATAGCCCTCTGGCTGCAGGCTAACCCCAAGCTTACCTATGCCGACGTGCGCTCTTTAATAAAGGAGACGAGCTATAATGACGACTATACCACCAACGTAGAGAAGATACCATCAAAGAACACCATACAGGCTGGTGCAGGCAAGATAAACGCCCTCGGCGGATTGCAGAAGATTACGGGCATGACAGCCATAGAGACCGTGGGGGCTGACGGACAGCGTCAGGCTACCCCTGCCACTATGTACGGTGTCGGCGACGACGACTGCTACAACCTCCTCGGTCAGCGCGTCAGCAAGAATGCCAAGGGCATTGTAATCTATAAAGGTAAGGCGTATTTGAACAGATAACGAGGAAACAGTTAAACGCAACATGAAAAATATGAAGACATGGATGATAGCCGCCATCGTCACTCTCGGCGGCTGGAACTTATTATTCTGCTCATGCAAAAGCAGCAGTAAGGCATCTGAAGCCAGTTATCCGCTCGTGGCTGGCACACTGGAGGAAGCAGTGAAGCCAGACTCGGCTCCTGCACGGATTCTTGAGGCAATGGAGAGGGCAGAGCGTTTTCACAATTACGAAATCATGAGCGACACCTTGCACTCCATCTGCGTGGAGGCTATCGGCGAGGTGGACTCCACACCCACCGAGGGCTACGGCATAGTAGTGGAGAAGGGGGCGGCATCTACCTCGTTCCTCAACCTCGGCAACGCCCGTCAGCCCAAGGCGCGATACGACGCCAAGACGGGCACGCTATGGTTTGCCAACTGCGCCATGTGGGGCACGGGGGTGCAAGTGGAGCGACTGTACCTGATGCGCTTCGACAAGAACAACAAGGCTCATATAGCCTGCACCATAGACCCCTACGACATTCAGCAGCAAGTGTGCCAGCGACTGGGCTACAGCATAGAGGGAGAGCAGGTGACGCTCTACGACAGCGGGCGCGAGATAGCTAATGTGAACTTTAACTGGAACGATAACGCTAACATAGTCAGCGACATGGGCGGCTTCGACAGCGAACAGCCCCTGTGGATAGGCGAGCAGATAGAGTATGACCTCAGCGGCGACACCCCGCGCCTGCTCATAACGCCAGGGGTGAAGTTCACCACTGGCCTTGTACTCACCTACGACGATATGCCCACACTCGCTGCTCCCCTCACCATATCCAAGGATGGCAAGGTGAGCATCAGCGAACTCAAAGAACATAAAAAGTAGAATAATCCCCTCGAATTCGAGGGGTTTAGAAAAGAAGCCAGGTTAAACGCTTTCACCAAATGACGGAATACCACAAGGAGAAAGGCTCATAAAACTTAACCAGATTGCTATTAAGCAGATGCATGTATTGGAGGGAAATGAAGGCAAACGACTGTTAAAATAAATAATGAGATATGGCGACAGAAAATATGACTTACCTTGATGTTTTAAATCAGTTTCGCAAGAATCAATTGGATGGTGAAGTGTCTATGGGCGTTCGTCGTCTGTCGTATGCAGCTTTTAAAAGCAAGGCACGGGAACATCAAGTGCGTTTTCGTGAAAATATATTGGGAGTTGGTTTTAATAAATATGACAACGTACTCAATTATGCTGATGCCCGAAAAGGGCTGATATTCTTCGAAGGTTTCAGGGATGAGATAATGCAGAAGCTAAAGGAGCCAGTTCATCCTACATCATCAGCACCCAGTGGGCAGATGCTTACAAACCTATTGAGGAGTGAGCACATACCTTATAATATATTCTTCCCAATGCTTCATGACCTGGATGGAGCAAAGACTCTGTTCAACAATTTATTAGGTTTGAGCATAGGAAAAATCGAAGACATCCAGATAGAATATCATCCTGAACCTATTGAGAGGTATCTTAGCGACCACACAGCTTTTGACGTGTATATACCATACAAGGACACATCAGGGCAGACTTGCGGCATAGGCATTGAGGTGAAGTACACTGAAAACGAATATCTTTTGAAGGAAGGTTCAACTGAATACAAGCACGTAAAAGACGACAAGGGTAATACACGCTTGTTTGAGCCATACGCTAGGGCTACGAAAGAAAGCGGTTACTACAAGGAAAGCGTTTCACTCGATGAACTTGTGTCTAACAAGTACCGTCAAATATGGAGAAACCACATATTGGGAGCATCAATGGTTTTACGGGGGGATATAGCAAAGTTCACGAGCGTTACCCTATATCCATTAGAGAACATACATTTCAGTTTAGATGCTATGCCGAATTATAAGAAGTTTCTTACGGATGAGAAAAGCAATACCTGCGCCCCACTTTGTTATGAAGATTTATTTAGCCACATGGAAAAGTATTTGAATGTAGCAAACAAAGAGGAATGGATATTGTATCTCAGGCGACGATACCTATTCCCATATATTGCCCCTTTGTATAAGAAGCGTAATTAGCAGATTATGGAGATTATGGAGGCTTAATAACGAAAATTCTACGTATGTAACACATTTAATTACAAAAAAATGTGTAATTTTGCACCCGAATAGACTGTTTCGTGAATGAAATATGATGTTATCATAATAGGAAGCGGACTGGGTGGCTTGGAGTGTGCCATCACTCTGGGCAGGCAGGGCAGGCGCGTGCTGGTGTTGGAACGGCAGTTCCAGCCAGGAGGCTGTTTGCAGAGCTACAAGCGCAAGGGATGCTGCCTGGACACAGGGCTGCACTACGTAGGCGGACTGGACGAGGGACAGCCCCTGCACGATGCGTTCAAGGAACTGGGATTGCTCGACCTGCCTTGGCAGAGGCTCGACCCGAATGGCTTTGACGAGATAACCATCATGGGCAAGACATACAGGTTTGCTCAGGGCTATGAGAACTTCGTCAACGAACTGGCGAAGGATTTTCCTGAGGAACGCGAGGGACTGGAGAAATATGTGGAGATGCTGCAGACTACTGACGAGCTGTGGTTGCAACAGACTAACGCTTACGACTATCTCTGTTCCATCATTCACAATAAACTGCTCATCAGCATCATAAGCGGAGCAAGCATAAAGATGGAACTGCGCAAGAAGACCTTGCCCCTCTTCACCTTTGCCCACGGAAACGGCAGTTTTATAGAAAGCAGCTGGCGACTGAAGGGCGAGGGCAATGTGATGATAAACCACATGCTCGAAGAGATTAAGGCGCTCGGAGGCGAAGTGATATGCAATGCCGATGTGACTGAGCTGAAGGAAGAAGACGGCAAGATAACCAAGGCAATATGCAGAGACGGCAGAGAGTTTGAGGGAGACATCTTTATATCAGATGCCCACCCATCAGTAACGGTAAATCTGGTGAAGGAGAGCAAGCTGATAAAGAAGATTTTCCGTATGCGCATGACCACGCTGAAGAACACTTGCGGAATGTTTACCCTGCAACTGAAACTGAAGCCAGAGGCTCTGCCCTACTTCAACCACAACAAGTTTGTATATGACACAGACGATGTATGGGCTAACATAGCCGTAGAGCCTGAACAGCCAAAGGTGAAGGGAGTGCTGATAAGCTGTCCTGTGCCTACAGACGGAACGGGCTTTGCCAACGTAATAGACATCCTCACTCCGATGAAATGGGAGTTTATTGAGCCTTGGGCTAACAAAACTCCTGGCAAACGAGGTGAGGACTATGTGGAGATGAAGAATAACATCAGCAACCAGTGTCTTGACCTTGCCGAGCAGGTGATACCTGGACTGAGAGGTATGATAGACCACAGCTACACCTCTACCCCACTGACCTACTACACCTACAACAACTCGCCATACGGCAGTGCCTATGGTGTGCGTAAGGACTACAGCAATGTGCTTGGCACCATATTATCGCCCAAGACCCCAATACCAAACCTGTTCCTGACAGGACAGAGTCTGATGCTCCACGGACTGCATGGAGTGACTATGACGGCGAAGTTTACTTGCGAAGAGGTATTGAAAATTGAAAGTTGAAAATTGAAAGATTAAACAATTAAAAGATATGAAGAAGCTACTTATTACTTTTTACTTATTACTTATTACTTTCTGCGCTATGGCGCAGAGCCAGGATTTCAAGAAGGCAGTTGCCAAGTATGGCAACGTTAGTTCGCTCACAGCTACAGCCACTCGCACAGTACACAAGAGTGGCTCTACCAAGGACAAGGTAGTGGCAGGCTCTCTGCAAGTGAAGAAAGACGGAAAGGTGGCAATAGTAAACGGCAAGGACGCCCTGATAATGAATGGTAATGCATTCACCATGAAGAAAGGTCCACTGAAGGCAAAGACCAATGCAGCTACCGATACTCGCTACAAGACTTTCCACGATGTGCTTGAGGCAATATTCAATGGTGGCAAGACCGACCTCTCTAAGAATGCTGACGTGAAGATGGCTAAGAGCGGCTCTAACGTGGTGCTCACCATCACTCCTACATCAACCAAGAAGCTGATGTTCTCTTCATTCATCATCACCATCGACGGCAAGGCACAGGAGATGCGCTCCATACGCCTGAACCAGAAGGGCGGAGCATATACCGAGTATGTGTTCTCAAACTACAAACTCGGAGCAACGGTTGACGATAAGCTGTTTAAGTAATTTAAGTCTCGCATAAGCTCAACTTTTTAGGAGTTTAAAGGAGTTAGAGGAGTTAATGTGGCTTCCAGCCACTTAGAAGTTAGAGACATATGATATGTTAGAAGATACTTGCAAGATAAGGGTAAAGTTCTCGGAGATTGACGCCATGCTCTGCGTGTGGCACGGCAACTACGTGAAGTATTTCGAGGACGGCAGGGAATCGTTTAACCGTCACTACCCAGGCATAGACTACCAGACGATGCTGGAGCACAACACACCTGCACCTATATATGACATACAGGTGAAGTGTCTGGCTCCACTCGGCTTGAACGACATCGCCGTGATTCACACCCGCTATGTGCACAAGCGTGGAGCACGTCTGGATTTTGAATATGAGATATACAGAGAGCGCGACAATGCCCTCTGCTGCAAAGGTAGCACTACCCAACTGTTCATAGATAAAGACGGCAACCAACTGCTTGACCTGCCTGATTTCTATGAAGCGTGGCTGGAGGAGCACTCCATAGCCTAAGCCTGTATAATGACTACACCCTCCTGCTTCATGCCATCCATCTTGATGGTGCAAGGATGAGGCAAGCGAACGTGGCGAACATACTTAGTCTCGCTCACAGCAGGCAGAGAGTCAAGATACTGACGGTTGAGAATCTCAAGGGCAGCATTGCCATAACTATTGCGATTGTCAGCATTTACGGGGTTGCCCTCTTTGTCGTGGTTTACATCAATGGTGAAATAACCCACTCCCAAGGAAGTGAGATTCTGGAAGAAGTGAGTACCCTGAGACGGGTCAACGAAATAGCTTGGCAGAATCTCTTCCACTATCAGTTTAGAGGCTGAGATGTGAGGCCACTTAACTGGCACACCAAGCCAGGAATCAGAACTGCCCCACCTGCCAGGACCTATCAAGATATAAGAAAGGTCAGCCTTCCCTGGATCTTGCTTGCGCATATTGAGGAACTGATTGTTTATCTTCTCTATCTCCTCTGCTACGAAAGCATTGTTGGAAGCGCTATAGTCGCTGCCAACCTTCACATACACCACATCGCTGATGCCATCTATTATGCCGTGACCCAAAGAGTTATGGGAGCGTAGTAAGCATTCGGCATCATTAACCTGAAGCAGGTCTTCATCCAGTTCCTGCTTGGAATCGACTATAGGTCGTATCTGCAACAGATAGTAACAGCCCGTCTTATCAGGATGAATGTTGCAAGCCATCTCTATCTCCACAGGACGACGCATCTCTTCTGCGCCTAATCTTAGCGACATCTGCATCAACTCTGGCAGAGGGAACACTCCCTGCTCCAACACACCATTCATGGAAATAATCTTTCTGCCTCCTTCATATACTCCTGGTCGGATAACCTGGTCGTAAGGGTCGAAGGTAGAAGCGATATACTGCAAAGAGCCGTCAGCATCAGCATCAGCCACCATACGTCTTTGTATATTGAAGCCATCGTCGATAGTAAAGTTCAGGCATTCGCTATCCTCTGGTTTCATACTTAGAGAATAGAAACTAGTCTGCGTCTGGCGAAGAGCCACCTCCATCTCTGACATCTGCATAACCTGAGCAGGGTGATAAGGCGAGACGCGCAACGTCTGTCCGCCATCAACGATATACTTGCCCAGTCCGAGAGCAAGCGAAGCTATGCCTTCCTCTGGCTTCTCATCACCCACAGGATAGTAGTTGAGCGAACGAAGCACACCTGAGATGTTAGGGTAATAGTGTTCACCATACTGCTGACCTACCACCTCCTGTATTATGACAGCCATCTTTTCCTGGTCTATGACATTCTGCGTTGCCGTCATATAAGCCTTGGAATCACGATAATAAACTGAGGCATAGACACTCTTGACAGCCTCGGAGAGGTCGGCAAGCATCTTATCACGATTATCGGAATAAGGTATCATGTAGGTGCTATAGATACCAGCAAAAGGCTGATAGTGACTATCTTCGAGCAAGGATGACGAACGCACGGCAAGAGGTTTCTGCGTTGCGTTAATCATAGTGTTGAAGTCGTCGAGCAGAGACTCAGGCAACTCGGCTTGAAGGAATGCCTCGAGTATAGTCTCATCTGGTGCATCACTGAGTGCCGTTTCCCACAAGCGGTTATTGTCCATAAACTGGTCGAAGAGGTCAGTACACAGAACTACCGTCTTTGGTATATACACCTTGGCATTAGGAAACTGGTGGAACTCCTTATGACGCTTTATGATGTTGTCGAGGAATGCCAGACCTCTGCCCTTGCCTCCCAACGAACCGTCGCCAATGCGGGCAAAGTGGGAATAGGTGTCGAAACGGTCACGATTGAATACCGCCACAACGCCAAAGTTCTTCATGTGACGATAGGCAACAATGGCATCAAAGATAATCTCCCTGTGCTTATCTACATCTTGCAGTTTATGCCACGTTACGTGTTTGAGGAACTCTGAAACAGGGAAGATAGCACGGGCGGCAAGCCAACGTGAAACGTGGTTGCGACTGACGTGATAGAGCATAGAGTCGCGAGGAATCTTGAAGATATTATCCTGCAACTCCTTCAGGTTTCTCACCCTGCATATCACCTCTTTGGTCTCTGGATTGCGGAAGAGGAAGTCTCCAAAGCCGAAATGCTCCTCCATGATGTGACGCAAGTCAACATTAAACTTCTTAGAGTTCTTGTCTATAAAACTCACACCCTTAACGGGGATGTCGAGGTTTTTCTCTGATGACTGCATTATCAGTGGCAGATACTCGTCAGCCTCACGTATCTTCTGGAGCAGTTTCAGACCAGCTATAGGGTCTTCCTCGCCATCCTTATCGAAACGGCTGTCGGAAATCACGCCAAGCATGTTGTCCTCATACTTCTTATAAAGTTTCCATGCCTCCTCGTAGTTACGTGCCAAGAGTACTTTTGGTCTGCCTCGCATACGCAGCATCTCAGCCTGTGAGTTGAGCGCCTCAGTAGCAAAGTTAAGACTTTGGGTAAGAATGAATTTATATAGGTTAGGCAGGATAGACGAATAGAAGCGGATGGAATCTTCCACCAGCAACACACACTTCACTCCAGCCTCCTTAGTGTCGTTGTCAATGTTCATCTTATCCTCTATCAGTTTGATAATGGAGAGGATAAGTTCGGTGTTACCCAACCAGCAGAATACATAATCGAATATGCTGAGGTCGAGGTCTTGCATACGGCGACTGATGCCGTGTGAGAACGGCGTGAGCACCACGCAAGGAGTTAAGGGGGATGTCTTCTTTACCGCATAGGCTACGTCAAACGCATCATTATCAGCATTACCAGGCATACAAATTACAAGGTCATACTGTGTTACCGACAGTGCCTCGTCGGCTTCTTCTATGGTAGAGACCTGAGTAAATGAAGGCGGATAACGCAGTCCCAGCTTCATATACTCTGAGAATATCTTTTCCTCCACCCTACCGTCGTCTTCAAGCATAAAGGCATCATACGGATTGGCTACAATCAGTACGTTGGCGATGCGACGCTGCATCAGGTTGAGGAATGTCGTGTCTTTAAGGTTAAGTTCAGACATACTATGAAAAAAAGATAAAAAGGGTGCTGAGATTGTTATCCCAACACCCCCTTTTGATATAATATTTTCTTATTGTCGGATTATACGATACCCTGTGCCATACAAAAGAAAACCTTTGATGGCAGGCTCGTCTTATACGATGCCCTGTGCCATCATAGCTTTAGCAACCTTCATGAAGCCTGCTACGTTAGCACCCTTCACGTAGTTGATATAGCCGTCAGGCTCTGTGCCATACTTCACACAGTTAGCGTGGATATCATCCATGATACGGTGGAGGTAGTTATCTACTTCCTCAGCTGTCCAGCTCAGACGCTCTGAGTTCTGAGACATCTCAAGACCTGATACTGATACGCCGCCAGCATTAGCTGCCTTACCTGGAGAGTACAGAATCTTAGCATCCTGGAATACCTTGATAGCCTCAGGAGTTGTAGGCATGTTAGCACCCTCAGAAACAGCAATCACACCGTTAGCTACGAGAGTCTTAGCTGCCTCCTCGTTGATCTCGTTCTGAGTAGCAGAAGGAAGTGCGATGTCTGCCTTCTCGCCCCAAGGCTTAGCGCCCTCAACGTACTTAACACCATACTTCTCAGCATACTCCTTAATACGGCCACGCTGTACGTTCTTCAGCTCCATTACGTAGTCGAGCTTCTCACGTGTGATACCGTCTGGATCATAGATATAACCGTCAGAGTCAGACAGAGTTACAGGCTTAGCACCGAGCTGGATAAGCTTTTCTGTGGTGTACTGAGCAACGTTACCAGAACCAGATACGAGAACTGTCTTGCCCTTGATGTCAATGTTACGAGTCTTCAGCATGTTGAGCAGGAAGTAAACGTTACCGTAACCTGTAGCCTCAGGACGGATAAGTGAACCACCGAACTCGCGGCCCTTACCTGTGAGCATACCAGTGAACTGGTGTGTAAGCTTCTTGTACATACCGAACATGTAACCTACCTCACGGCCACCTACACCGATATCACCTGCTGGAACGTCCTCGTCAGCACCTACGTGACGATAGAGCTCAGTCATAAATGCCTGGCAGAAACGCATTACCTCAGCGTCAGACTTGCCACGTGGTGAGAAGTCAGAACCACCCTTTGCACCACCCATTGGGAGAGTTGTAAGAGAGTTCTTGAAAGTCTGCTCGAAAGCAAGGAACTTCAGAATACCGAGGTTTACAGAACGGTGGAAACGAATACCACCTTTGTATGGGCCGATTACGTTGTTGTGCTGGATACGGTAACCCATGTTGGTCTGAACATTACCCTTGTCGTCAACCCAAGAAACGCGGAACTCAATCACGCGATCTGGGATACAAAGACGCTCGATAAGGTTTGCACGGTCAAACTCTGGGTGCTTGTTGTACTCTTCTTCGATAGTAGGAAGAACCTGTGAAACAGCCTGGATGTACTCTGGCTCATTAGGGAATCTCTGCTTAAGATTCTCAATCACTTTCTGTGCATTCATCTTCTTTTACTTTTTTGTTTTGATTGTTGTTATATTAATGAATATCTTTTTACCCTTTTGTAATTACGGATGCAAAGTTACAAATAAATATCGTAACTCAATAACATTTTGCCGTTTTTTTTCGCTTTTTGTGTCATTTTTTATGTTTTTACCCCGTTTTTCTTGACAAAATAACAATTTTTCAACGTAAAAACTACAAAATGCGTGCTCAGCATTCTATTACCTGACCGTCAAAAGCAAACTCAAAACCATCGGGCAACTGACTGTTTGCCCAATCGTGTGTACCAATATCGTGAGTGAGGTGTATGAAGTAAGTTTTGCGTGCCCCGACCTTATGTGCAAACTCTATTGCATCGTTCACTAACTGATGGCTATGATGCTCCTTCTTAAAACGCAAGGCATTGATTACAAGTGTCTCTATGCCCTGCAACATCTGCGCATCTTCGTCTTCCATGTACTTCATATCAGTAATGTAAGCAAATTTGCCTATACGGAAACCAAGGATGGGAAGATTGCCATGCATAACACGGATGGGTAGAATCTCCAACTCATCTAAAGCTGGCGGTATGATACGCTGCTCCCTCTTGTCGCGCATTATGCCTTGTAATGTTGCACCACCCTCAAATACCTCCACCGTACTTTCATAAGGTCGTCGCACAGTAAATGGTCTGCCCGCGCTTATCTGATGAAGCTTTAGGTGTGGCACTCCAGGATATAACTGTTCCTTAAAACAATACGGCATAGTCTGATGCAGTCCATCGATAACATCTTTCTGGGCATATATATCCACATCGCCAAACCAAGCAAAAGGACGCAAGTCATCTGTCCCACCCACATGGTCGTAATGTATATGCGTAAAGAGCACTGCGTCTATCTTATCGAAAAATGGTGTTTTTCCTTGACGGTTATATCGCATAATCTGCTGACGGAAGTCTGGTCCACAATCTATCAATACCCTCAGTCCGCCATCAGTTTCAAGCATAGCAGATGACCTTAGCCTCTTATCTTTTGGATCCTGACTAAGACACACCTCACAATTACAACCTATTGCTGGTACGCCTATAGATGTTCCTGTGCCCAGAAATGTCAGCTTCATATTATATTCACTTCTGGGTTAATCATTATGCCAAACCTATTAAAAACATCAATACGTATAGCATTGCATAGGTCAACTATCTCTTTTCCTGTTGCGCCACCCTTGTTTACGAGCACCAGAGCCTGATTCTTATGCACTCCTGCTCTGCCCATCGTTTTACCTTTCCATCCGCACTGATCTATCATCCAACCAGCAGGTATCTTCACCCTATTGTCATCAACATCGTAATGAGGCATATTGGGGTATTCTTTCTGCAGACTTTCGAATTTGGCTCTATCTACTATCGGATTCATGAAGAACGAACCTGCATTGCCCTCCACCTTTGGGTCAGGCAACTTAGCATTACGTATCTCAATGATGGCTTCACGCACCATTGTTGCAGTAACGATGCCTTCGAGTCCATCCTCTGCCACGTTCAACTTTGATGCAAGCACACCTTTGAGGTTGCCATATCCCAGACACGGCTTGAAATCCTTATTCAACCTATAGGTGACGTGAGTAATGAAAAACTTGTTCTTCCATTCATCTTTAAACTTGCTGTAACGATAGGCATAGTGGCAGTCAGCAGGATTTATGGTGAGCACATTGCCCGTCTCTATCTCTATTGCCTCTATACTATATATAAGGTCTTTTGCCTCCACACCATAGGCACCTATGTTCTGTACTGCCGAAGCGCCCACCTCACCAGGTATTATCGAAAGGTTCTCCATTCCGTAGTAAGAATGCTCCGTAGCGTAAGCCACAACATCATCCCACACTTCTCCAGAACCACACCTTATATATATATATGAAGCATCTGAATTCCCCACATTTGAAGAATCCAGACTTTCTATTCCTTTTATCTTTGAATGCAACACATTACCGTCATAGTTCTGGGTAAGCAGCAGATTGCTTCCGCCACCGAGTATCATGTATGGCTCAGACTTCACTCTTGCCAATATCTCTTTGGCCTCCTCAACCGTAGCAGGCTCGTATATCTCCTTACAGCTACAGTCTATACCGAATGTATTATATGTTAAAAGACTCTTCACGTTGTTATTGTCTTCAGTTTCCAAGCACCACCCTTTCTCACAAACATCAGGTCGGTCTGCAATCCGTTAGATATTCCGCGCAACAAGAAATAACGTACATTAGAAGAAGATGTCTGCTGTGGTTTGCCATAAACTATGTTGTATATAGAACCCGACGGCAACCATGGAGCAAAGACTGGCCACTGTTCAGGCAATATCTCTCCAGTCATAGTAGAAAAATCATCCTCGGGGTCTGGTCCTGTAAATGTCACACTTTCCGACAAAGAATTCTGCTGGAACTTTGGATCTGTAACAAACCTCTGGTAGAATGTAAGGAATGAAGCATCCTGATGCTGCTTGAGTAACACCGTATTTATATCATTAAGCATCCATAAACCACGATTTCTTACAAAGTGCCATTGCTTCACAACACCCTTAGACATTGAGATTTTCTCAACGGTAACATCATTTATCGTTGTGTCTTTCATTACGTTAAGTTGCTTCTTTGTATCAAATATCAGTGTGTAATAACCCTGACCCATGAAGAAATGTTCCACTCGCCAGTTCTTCTTTTCTATAATAGAAGATTTACCGAATTCAGTAACTTTGACGGGGAATGCAACACGCTTCAACTGAACCTTCTTACTTCCTGCGAAATTGAAGAAGAAATCATCAAATAACTCGTCGGCTGCCACTGGCATAGGATTACTCTCTACTACATTAGATATGGAATCAACAGAATCTGTCACCAGTGTATCTGTATTCAGAGAATCCACACCATCAGTCTTTTTCTCAGTACATCCAGTAGAGAGAAACAATGCCAATAATGAAAGAAATAAAAAAGTAAAGAGTCCTTTTCTCATCGTCTTTCCTAAATTTAATGCAAAGATAACACATTTTTTTGAAAGAAAAGAAAAAATGAACAAAAACTAACAAGTTCACATTATTTTGGAGAGATAAGACTACATAACTCTCAAAACTATTACAAAAAAAGAGTCACATCATTTCTGATATG
>DEJW01000025.1 GCA_002353585.1 Prevotellaceae bacterium UBA2738
CAACCTATTTCAGTATAAGACACGATGTTCACCTTGTTCACCAAAAACATCAAGTTAACCTTGTTAACCTTGTTAACCAAAAACATCAAGTCAACCTTGTCAACCTTGTCAACCTTTTTGCTCCTGGTGACTGGCTTAAATGTTAAAAACTACCCTGCACAAAAGAGCGGAAGTGTGCAAAAACGGCTTTCTGAGAGAAAAAAGTGACTTTTCTTGCAAAGGGCTGTGGTTCAGTGGGTTACGTGATACGTAACCAAACTAAACGGGGAGGAAAACGGGGCAAAGATAAAAGCTATGCTTTTAGCGCTAAATGTAATGCTTTTAGCGGTAGAAGTAATGCTTTTACACCCTAAAAGTAATGCCTCTGCAGAGAGAATGGGCTTAAATGTTAAAAACTACCCTAAAATTGCATAGGTCAAGGTAATTTATTACCTTTGCATTAGTTTATGAGATTAGTAGAATACATATTGGCGTGGGGAGTGCTGGTGATGAGTCTGGCGGCTTGTTCTGGCAAGGATGGCAATGAGGCTGAGAAGGCCACTTCGGCTAAGGCTGTGAGAGTGGCTATAGTGGAGGTGGATGAGTGTCTGCCACTGGTGGTGGCTGAGCACCTGGGACTGCTCGACTCTCTGCACGCTGACGTGAGACTGATAAGGAAGGGTTCGATAGCTGAATGCCGACAGGCTGTGGAGAGTGGCGAGGCTGACGTTTGTGTGAATGACGAGGCGATAGACTTCAAGCTGGTAACATCGAAGAAGGCGAGAATCAAGCGCATCAGCCAGTTGAATGACAAGGTGATAGCGGCTGACAAGGAGGGACACTCCTACGACCTGGCTCGCATGGCGGTGGACTCGCTGCTGAATGCCAAGCAGCCTGTGTTCATCATTCAGGTGGAGGACCTGATGGTGCGACTGAAGATGCTGACGACGGGCAATGTGGATGCGGCGATGCTGCCTGAGCCTTATGCAACGATGGCAGTGAAGCAAGGAGGAGTGGAGCTTCCGCTCCTTAACGGGAACGGGAACGATAACGGGAACCAAGACAAGGGGCAACAAAGCCCACGGAGCTCGAAACTGGTTAAGGTTCCAGTTATCATTAACGTAGCGAAGCTGAAGGAGCCGCTGAGGATAGCTCAGGACTCGATTAGAAGATTTGGCAAGGAAAATTACGAATGGATATGGAAGTGAATACGATATACCTGATAGAAAACGGACAGATAATAGAGGCGATAAACGCTCTGGCAGTGACTGCGGCGAAGTATCCTAACGAGAACTTTGCCGAGAGGTTAGAGATGCTGAGAACGGAGTTTCAGATGCTGCGCGACTACTTTGTGAGGGGTGTGAACGACCCTAAGCGAGGCGAGATATTCAGGGGCATCAAGGGCAAGCTGAGCAATCTGGATTATGACATACAGGTGTGTGAGCAGCTGAGGGAGATGCCATTAGTGAAGGCATGGATGCCTTACGTGAAGCAGATGGACTCATCGGTGGAGGCTCTGCTGGAGGCTAATGCTGAGTATGCTTTCTATGAGGTGATGGCATCATACCACTGGCGCAACGAGAACATAGAAGACTGGGTGAGCCACTTCACTGGCGACGTGAAACTGACCAGTCAGCACTACATACTGATAGGTGCACTGACGCTGAGCACCCTGCAGCATTTCTCGAAGCAGAAAGCACTGTGCTTAGCAAGGATATATAAGGGACTAAGTGACAAGATACAAGGTACAAAGGGACAAGGTGACGAAGGACAAATCTCGATGTACGAGGACATGAGGCAGAGAGCCTTTGTGGGATGTGTTCTGGCGCTGAGCATGGACAGAGATGCCGTGTATAACAAGAAGCGCGACGAGGTGCTGAAGGAACTGTTAGACAGCGACGAGGCGGTGAAGGCACTCATAGAGTTGCAGATACAACTGATAAAATGCACCCAGGCTGATGTGGATGCTACGAAGATAAACGAGACCATAATGCCTGAGATAATAAAGAACCAGCCCTTCATAGTGACCCGAAACGGCATTGTGGAGAAGGACGAGGAGAACAGCGACGAAGACTCAGAGGAGAAGATTGAGGCTATGGAGCAGAACATCATGAAGGTGCAGAAGATGCAGAAGCAAGGCTCAGACATATTCTTCGGAGGATTCAAGCAGATGAAGCGCTACCCATTCTTTAACAAGGTGTCAAACTGGTTTGCACCATTCGACATCAACCACCCCGACCTGACTGCAGTGGCAGAGAAGCTGAAGGGCAGCAAATTCTTGGAGCGAGTGCTGGAGATGGGACCGTTCTGCAACTCAGACAAATACTCCTTCGTATTTGCCATGGCAGACGTGATAGGCGACTTCTCAGACAAGATGCGCGAACTGATGGAGGAAGGCGACCTGGGACCTATTGGAATGCACAAGGACATAAGCGAGGTGCAGGAACCCACATACGTGAGGAGGCAGTATCTGCAAGACCTGTTCCGCTTCTTCTCCATACACCCTCTGGGCAAGGCACTCAACGACCCCTTCAAGGATGCAGAGGACTTTGAGGCATGGCTGATATCACTGAGTTATGTAGATACCCCACACATGATGGAGATGGGCAAATACATGATAAAGAAAAAGTACCTGCGCGCGTTGGAGGACCTGATAAACTGCTACCCCAACCAGGACGATGCCGAGTTGGACTACCTGTCAGGCGAGCTGCTGATGAACGAGGGCGTTTATGGCGAGGCGGTAGATTACTACAACTCATACCTGCAGGAGCACCCTAACCACCAGCCCAGCATGAGGGGAATGGCTAAGGCTTACTACTCAAGCGGCGACTATGGCAAGGCAGCATTCTATTACGACGCTCTGCGCACATTGCAGCCCGACCGCATATCGTATGCACTGAACTACTGCATGGCGATGGTGAAGGACGGCAGAGCCAGCGAGGTGCTCAACGAACTGTACAGGCTGAACTTTGAGAATCCTGACAACCACGCCGTGAGCAACACCCTTGGGTGGGCTCTGCTCTATGCCGAGAAGCCTGACAAGGCACTGGCAGTGTATGAGAAGATACCTGAGGAGGTGGTGACACACGACCTGTCGCTATACCTTAACTATGTGTATGCCTACTTTGTGACCAAATTCAGACTGCCAGACAAGAAGTTTGTCAGTGCCGATGGCACACCCAGCTGTCAGACTCTACTCGAGGAAATGCGTGCTGATGCGCCAATGTTAGGAATTTATGGCATAGGTAATGCCGAAATAACCATTATGGCACACTCTTTGTAAATGCACAATTCATAGTTCACAATTCACAGTTAGAATGATAAAAGAATATATGCACATAAAGGCAATAAACCTCTCAGATGATGAGGAGGAATATGAGGACACCATAGACGAGGAGCCTCAGGACACTGCCACCCAACAGGAGAAGGCTGAGGGTAGCAAGCAGAGCGCCAAGACACCTACGATAAACCGTTTCTCAATAGACCTCACCAAGGCGGCTGAGGAAGGCAAACTGGACCCTGTAGTGGGCAGAGAGAAAGAGATACAGCGACTGCAGGAGATACTGTGCCGACGCAAAAAGAACAACCCTATACTGATAGGCGAGCCTGGCGTGGGCAAGAGTGCCATAGTGGAAGGACTGGCACAGATGATAGCCGACAAGAAGGTGTCACCAATACTGCACAACAAGCGACTGGTGGGACTGGACATGGCTGGCATGGTGGCAGGCACCAAGTACAGAGGACAGTTTGAGGAACGCATCAAGAACCTGATAAAGGAACTGGAGGCGAACCCTGACATTATTATATTTATAGACGAGATACACACCATAATAGGTGCAGGCGGAGCAAGCGGTTCGATGGATGCTGCCAACATGCTGAAGCCAGCACTGGCAAGGGGTGTGATACAGTGCATAGGTGCCACAACGCTCGACGAATATCGCAAGTCGATAGAGAAAGACGGAGCCCTGGAGCGCCGTTTCCAGAAGATAATAGTGGAGCCATCGACCACTGACGAGACGATGCAGATACTCTCAAACATAAAAGAGAGGTATGAGCAGCATCATCACGTGAACTATTCAGAGGATGCACTGCATGCATGTGTCAAACTGACACAACGCTACATCACTGACCGTGCCTTCCCTGACAAGGCCATCGACGCCCTGGACGAGGTGGGAGCACGCATTCACCTGCACCATGCCGACATACCTGTTGACATAACGTCGCTGGAAGACCAGATAAAGGAGATGAAGGACAAGAAGCTGCAGGCTGTGCAGAACCAGAACTTCGAACTGGCAGCAAGTTTTCGCGACCAGCAGCAGAAGCTGGAAGACCAGTTGGCTGAGCACACTCGCCGCTGGGCAGAAGGCAGCGCTGGCGACAGAGAGAATGTGACAGCTGACGATGTGGCTGACGTTGTGGCTATGATGACTGGCATACCTGTGCAGAGAGTGGCAGAATCAGAAGGCGAAAGGCTGAGGAACATGGCTGGCAGACTGAAGAAGGAAGTGATAGCCCAGGACAAGGCGATAGAGAAAATGGTGAAGGCAATACAGCGCAACCGTGTGGGACTGCATGACCCTAACCACCCTATCGGCGTGTTTATGTTCTTAGGTCCTACAGGTGTGGGTAAGACCCACCTTGCCAAGAAACTGGCAGAGGAGATGTTTGGCTCAGACGACGCCCTGATACGTATAGACATGAGCGAATATGCCGAGGCATTCAACACCTCACGACTCGTAGGTGCCCCTCCAGGATATGTGGGCTACGAGGAAGGCGGACAGCTGACTGAGAGAGTGAGAAGGAAGCCCTACTCTATCGTGTTGCTCGACGAGATAGAAAAGGCAAACAGCAACGTTTTCAATATGCTGCTGCAAGTGCTGGACGAAGGCAGACTGACTGACGGAAACGGCAGACTGGTGGACTTCCGCAACACCATTATAATAATGACCAGTAATGCTGGTACCAGACAGCTGAAGGAGTTTGCACATGGTGTAGGCTTTAACGCTGCTGGCAACGGAATGGCTAACGGCATAGTGAACGAGAAGGACAAGGAATATGCCCGCTCTATAATACAGAAGAGCCTGTCAAAGCAGTTTGCCCCAGAATTCCTGAACCGTCTGGACGAGATAATAATGTTTGACCAACTGGATCTCGATGCCATCAAGCAGATAATCGAAATAGAGCTGAAGGGCCTCTACCACAGAGTGGAAGACATGGGTTACAAGCTGACCATCACCCCAGAGGTGAAGGAACAGGTGGCAAAGAAGGGTTACGACATACAGTTTGGTGCCCGTCCGCTGAAGCGTGCCATACAGACATACATAGAGGATGCCGTATGTGAGCGCATACTCGCCGAGAATGTCAAGACTGGCGAGGAAATAGTGGTGGATAAGATAGAGGAATAAGAAACTTACAAAGTTATAATAAAGAACAGAGGGGTGGCCAAAGCGGTCACTCCTCTGCTTTTATGCACAGCTGCTTGAGGTCGTAATAAGAGCCATTATAGATGTTGAAGTCAACATAGCCCTTGATGCCATCGAGTTTGCCAGCATCGGTATGTTGCCAGAACTTCCACTCGCCCTTATACTCCATCTTTGAAACGTAATAGTGGGCTATCCAATAGGGATAGTCATCAAAACGCTGGTCAGAGAGGTATTTCTCCTTAAACTTATGATAGGTATAGAGGATGGGTTTGACATGATAACGGTCTTCAACAGTGTGAAGCCATGTGAGCACATCCTTCTGAAAATCTTCTATGCTCTGGTCATCAGGCTTATGCTCCACATCAAGAATAGGTGGCAGGTCGCCCTCCTCCAGTTTTACCTTATCGAGAAAATGCTGAGCCTGTTCGCGAGCAGACGACTTGGTGCTATAGAAATGATATGCACCGCGAATAAAACCGTATTCGCGAGCCTGATAGAAATTATCCTCAAAAGTCTCGTCAATCATGGTGGAACCCTCAGTAGCCTTGACAATGACAAAGCGCACAGGGGTCTTGTTGATCATAGCATTACGCAGAGCCTCCCAGTCGATGGTGCCCTGATAATGAGAAATGTCGATGCCCTGGATTTCATAACCAGAAGGATAGGTGGCATCGCCATAAAGGGCTCGCCAGCGAAAACCAGTAGGTCCGACAAAGAAATAATAGAACACAGCAGAATAAGCAGCAAGTACCAAAAGAACTCCCACACACCATTTGGCAGAAGGAAACTTCAGATGCAATGATGAGTGGGAGGATGTGATATGTCGTTTGTGCTTATTCAAAAGGAGAAACGAATGTGGGTGGGATTAGAATGGCAGGTTGTCTGGACTATCAGCAACCTCTTCCTCAGCAGGAGCAGCAACGGGAGCAGCACCCACAGCCTGAGGAGCAGAAACAGGCACAGCATCAGAAGCCTGAGCAGCCACTGGCTGAGTAGCATCCACCTGACGAACGTCGAAGGCACGGATAGAGTTGAACCAGCGGCCATTATACTCATGGGCATCAATATCGAAAGCCACGAGCACTGTCTGTCCGACCTGAATATTAAAACGCTGCAAACGCTCTGCGCCAAAGACGTCGAATACCATCTTGCGAGGGTACTGAGCATCAAGAGTTTCGAGCACAAACTCCTGCACTTTCCATTCACCACGAGCACTTACTCCAGAACGCTCTGGCAGGGCAGCAATTATCTTTCCTTGTAATTCCATGTTATGTTAAGATTTTGTTATAGTTTGAAAATTGTTTTGCGAAATTACAAAAAATGTGTCAAATCGAGAAATTTTTTCATTGTTTTTTTGTCTGTGTTAGTTTTTTTTTATATTTTTGCATTTGAAAAATTCATACAACCATTAATACATTACTAATCAAACAAAAATGACCTTTACACTATCTTCTTCAGTACTAAGCAGCAAGCTGGGAATACTTGCAAAAGTGATTAATTCAAAGAATTCCCTCTCAATACTTGACAGCTTCCTTTTCAGTGTGGATGGTGAGACACTCACCGTGACTGCCAGCGATAATAATAATATGATGAAATGTTTTATTCCGCTGACTAACGCATCAGGACAGGGAGCATTCTGCGTATCAAACAAACTGATACTCAATGCCGTGAAAGAACTGGCTGAGCAACCGCTGACCTTTGAGGTGGACGACAACAGCAACGGCATCAAGATTGTGTATCAGAACGGCTCCTACTCTATCATGGGACAGAGTGCTGACGAATATCCTAACATGCAACAGATAAACGATGGATATACTGAGACACAGATATCAGCATCGGCTCTTGCCAACAACATCCAGCGCACCCTCTTTGCTACAGCAAATGACGAACTGCGCATGGTGATGAACGGCATATACTTTGACCTGAAAGAGGACTGTCTGAACCTGGTGGCAAGTGACGGCCATAAGATGGTGAGAAACATGCTCTTTGAGTGTAAGGCAAGTGTGCCAGCATCATTCATCCTGCCTAAGAAACCAGCTGGACTGCTGAGGAGCGTGCTGAGCACTGATGACGAGACACCAGTAACCATTAAGTTCAATAATAACAACGCTGAGATAACATTCCCTGACGGACTGCTGTCATGCCGACTGATAGAGGGTCGCTACCCTAACTATGCATCAGTGATTCCTACTGACAACCCTAACATAGTGACTGTGGACAGGAAGGCACTCATCAGCGCACTGCGCAGAGTATTGCCTTTTGCAAGCGAGAGCACACAGCTGATAAAGCTGCGTTTAGAGATGAACAGCCTGCAACTGAATGCTGAGGACATCGACTTCGCTACCAGCGCCTATGAGGACGTGATTTGCGAATATGGCGGTGTGCCAATGAGCATTGGTTTCAAGGGTTCGGCACTGACTGAGATACTCAACAACCTGTCGAGCGACGATGTGGTGATAGAACTGGCAGATCCAAGCAGAGCTGGAGTGATTCGTCCGTCAGAGCAGCCTGAGAACGAGGATGTGCTGATGCTTATCATGCCAATGTTGCTGAATGACTGATTATAAAGGTTAGAGGTTAAGCTTAGGGGTTAAAGTTTTAATATATAAAGATGAAACTGAACTTGACAAAGCCGATGGTGGTGTTTGACCTGGAGACAACTGGTCTGGACATAGCCAACGACAAGATAATACAGATAAGTTATATAAAGGTGTATCCTGACGGCAAGGAGGAGAGACAAAACTACTTTGTAAATCCTATGAAGCCTATACCTCAGGAGGTGCAGGAGTTGACCCACATCACTGACGATATGGTGAAGGATGCCCCAACATTCAAGGACCTGGCACCCACACTGGCTGCGGACTTTAAGGATTGTGACTTTGCAGGATTTAACTCCAACAATTTTGACATCCCCATGCTGGCAGAGGAATTTCTGCGTGCGGGCGTGGCATACGACTTCAGCAAATGCCGCCTGATAGATGCCTGCCAGATATTCAGAAAGATGGAAAGGCGCAACCTTGCTGCTGCCTACAAATTCTATTGCGGACGCAAGATGGAAGAAGACTTTCAGGCTCACCTTGCCAACGAAGATACGGAGGCTACGTATAAGGTGCTGATGGGACAGCTCGATATGTATGCACCAGGCAAGCAAGAGGAGGAAGAGCGACAGTTGCCTAACGACATGGATGCCATCAACGAGTTGTGTAACCAGCGCAAGAATGTGGACTTTGCAGGTAGAATAATCTGGGCACCAGTAAAAGGACCTGACGGCAAACCCCTGCTCAACCCCGATGGCACGGAGAGGCTGAGGGAGGAATTTAACTTTGGCAAATACAAAGGTATGGCAGTGGTGGATGTGCTGAGAAGAGACCCAGGCTATTACAGTTGGATGCTGAGCAGCGATTTCACCCTCGACACCAAGCAGGTTCTGACACGAATACGTCTTCGCGAATCGCAAATGCTAAAATAATCCACATTATACACAGACAAACGTGAGGCTTAACGTAAGAAATATAAAGAGAACACTGCTCATGGCTATCATGCTATGGGCAGTTGCCGTATGTATGGATGCACAGGAACTGAATGTGAAGATTAACATCAACCACTCACAGATTCAGGGTACGGAGACAGCCATTTTTGAGGAACTGCAAACCAAACTGCAGGACTGGGCAAACGGTCAGCAGTGGACCTCGCTACAGTTTCAGGAGCATGAGAGGATAAGTTGCAGTTTCAACATCACGGTAAACGAATATAAGAAGGATGCAGGAACATGGGCTTGCTCATGCATGGTGCAGGCTAACCGTCCTGTGTATAATTCAGCTTACACCTCGACGCTGTTTCAGTATCAGGATAAGGATTTCACCTTTGTCTATAAGCAGTTTGACGACATAATATATAATGAGGAGATGATAGACAACCAGCTGACAGCCCTCATAGCATATTATGCCTACCTGATAATAGGAATGGATCTGGACTCATTCTCGCCAATGGGTGGCGAGGATGTGTTGCAGCGTTGCCTTAACCTGACCAACAATGCCCAGAACCTGAACTTCCCTGGTTGGGCTTCGTTTGACAGCAGCACCAACCGCTTCACCATTATCAACGACTACTTAGAGGGAGCACTGGAGGGTATGCGCAAACTGCAATACGACTATTACCGCAAGGGGCTGGACGAGATGGCTAACAACGCCGAGCGAGGAAGAACAGAGATTACTACCGCATTGGAGAACGACCTGAAGGTGGCACACGAATCGAGACCTATGAGTAAGTTGCCACAGATATGGACAGACTACAAGAAAGACGAGCTTGCCAATATATATAAAGGTAAGGGAACAGCAAAAGAGAAGGAGTCAGTGAATGCCCTGCTCTTTAACATCAATGCCGCACAAAATACGGCTTGGAGTAAAATACTGGAATAAGTGCTTAAACATCTATACATAAAGAACTATGCCCTGATAGAGCAACTTGACATTGACTTCGAAACAGGATTCTCTGTCATAACAGGCGAAACGGGCGCAGGAAAGAGTATCATACTGGGAGCAATAGGACTGCTCTTAGGACAGCGTGCCGACTCAAAGGCTGTGAAGACAGGATGCCAGAAGTGTACCATCGAGGCACAGTTTGACATATCACGATACAGCCTCAACGAGTGGTTTGACGAGAACGAGTTGGACATAGAGGAAGGAGAATGCATCATCCGCAGAGAACTGACTGCTACAGGCAAGAGTCGTGGATTTATCAATGACACGCCTGTCACTGTGCAACAGATGAAGGAACTGGGTGAGATGCTTGTAGATATTCACTCTCAGCACCAAAACCTGTTGTTGCAGAAAACAGATTTCCAACTCAGCATACTTGATATCATAGCTGACAACGAGCAGCTGCGCTCTGACTACCAGAAAACCTTTACTGAATACAAGAAAAACGTCAAGGAGCTGGAGGAGCTGAAGCAGATGCTCACAGACTCACGCGAGAAGGAAGACCTGATGCGTTTTCAGCTTGAGGAACTGACTGCTGCCAACTTCACAGACGGAGAGCAGGAGGAACTGGAGCAGGAACAGGAAGCAGCCACACATACTGAGGACATAAAGACGGCACTCTATGAGGCAGACAATATGCTGAATGGGGAAGGTGCCACATTAGACCTGCTGAGACAGGCAAACAGCAAACTATCATCAGTCACAAGCCTATACGCAAAGATAGAACCACTGTCAGAGCGCATGGAGAGTGCGCTGATAGAGCTCAAGGATATAGCCAGCGAGGTAGCGAGAGAAGCAGAGAATATAGACTTCAATCCTGAGCGAATGGCTGTGGTGGAAGAGCGTCTGGATATGATATATACCCTGCAACGCAAGCACCATAAAAACACTATAACCGAACTGCTACAGGAGCAAGAGCACCTGAGCGAGATAATAAGTGGAATAGACAACAGCGACGAGGCGATAAAGGACAAGGAGCAGTTGTGCCAGAAGCTTCTGGATGCAGCCAGCAAACTGGCAGAGAAACTGTCACAGACGAGAAAGAAAGCCTCAGCAAAAATAGAGAAAGACATCTGTAAGAGACTGGAGGCATTAGGAATGCCAAACGTGGATTTCCAGATAAAGATAGAGCATGGTGACCTCACATCGACAGGAAAGGATGTGGTATCGTTTATGTTCTCAGCCAACAAGGGTATGGCACTTCGCCCTGTGGCACAGGTGGCTTCAGGTGGTGAGATAGCACGACTGATGCTCTCGCTCAAGGCTCTCATCAGTGCTACAGTGAAACTGCCTACCATAATATTCGACGAGATAGACACTGGAGTGAGTGGCAAGATAGCCGAGAAGATGGCTGAGATAATGAAGGAGATGGGTAACTCTGGTCGCCAGGTGATAAGTATCACCCACTTGCCACAGATAGCCGCTCTGGGCACATACCACTATAAGGTGGAGAAACACGATACAAAAGAAATAACCACCACCATAATGCGCCAGCTCAGCAACGAGGAACGCATAGACGAGATAGCACAGATGCTTAGCGGTTCAGACATTACTGATGCCGCCAAGACCAATGCCAAGGAGTTACTAAAGAGAAGCAAATAATGGAAATAAAGAAGTCGGTATTCACCATAAGTTCAGCAAAACTGTCACAATGCCCTAAGACAGAGCAGGCGGAGTTTGCCTTTATAGGAAGGAGTAATGTGGGCAAGTCGAGCCTTATCAATATGCTGACAAACCACAAAGACCTTGCCAAGACAAGTGCTACGCCTGGAAAGACCCTGCTCATAAACCATTTTCTCATTACCACCAATTTGGAAGAAAAGGGTAAAGAATGGTACATAGTGGACTTGCCTGGATATGGTTTTGCCAAGCGTTCGAAGAAGGTGCAGGATGAGTTGCAGGACATGATTTCGTCATACATTCTGCATAGAGAGCAACTGGTGAATGTTTTCCTTCTTATCGACATTCGCCACGACCCTCAGAAGATAGACGTCGAGTTTATGGAATGGCTGGGGGAGAATGGTGTGCCCTTCTCCATCGTTTTCACCAAGGCAGACAAAGTGGGAACAGGCAAGGCGAAAGATAACGTAAACAGATATCTGCATACCCTGATGGACACCTGGGAGGAACTACCCCCTCACTTTGTTACATCATCAGAGAAGCGTCAGGGCAAAGAAGAACTGCTGGGTTATATTGAGGGAATATTAAAATCGATGTAAATGGCAAACCTGATTCTCGATGTGCAGAATGTGTCGAAACGCTTTGGCGACAGAATTCTGTTTAGCGACATTTCGTTCAGCGTGGCTGAAGGGCAACGTGTGGGACTGATAGCCCAGAACGGAACAGGCAAGACTACCCTACTCTCTATGCTGACGGGCGATGAGGGTATAGACTCTGGAAACATAATATATCGTAATGGAGTAAATGTGGGCTACCTGAGACAAGAACCTCGTTTTCCTGAAGGTGCCACAGTGTTGGAGGCATGTTTCTCGTCACAGTTGGACAAATGGAAGGGCGACACTGACTCAGCTGATGATGCCCAACTGAAAGCCAAACAGATACTGACCCAGTTACGCATAAAGGATTTACAGCAACCAGTGAGTCAGCTCAGCGGAGGACAACAGAAGCGAGTGGCTCTGGCACAGGTACTGATTTCCAATCCCGATTTCCTTATTCTCGACGAGCCCACCAACCACCTCGACCTTGAGATGGTGGAATGGCTTGAGGGATTCTTGCAGCGAGGCAACAAGACCCTGCTGATGGTTACCCACGACCGTTTTTTTCTAGATAATGTGTGTGGGGTGATACTGGAGTTGGACAACCAAACTATATATTCTTATCGAGGCAGTTACTCCTATTATCTTGACAAGCGACAGGAGCGTCTTGATGCTATGGCTGCCAACATACAACATGCCAACAATCTGTATCGCAGAGAGTTGGAATGGATGAGACGCCAGCCTCAGGCTCGAGGTCACAAGGCAAAATATCGTGAGGATGCTTTCTATGAGTTGGAGAAAATAGCCAAGCAACGCATAGAGGAAAGGCAGATAAGACTGAAATCGACCAACGTATATATTGGCAGCAAGATATTTGAGTGCCAATATGTGAGCAAGAAGTTTCCACCCAGAAACGGTGAGGGAGAAGGCAAGACCATCCTCGATAATTTCTACTATAACTTTGCCCGTTTTGAGAAGATGGGCATAGTGGGAAATAACGGCACAGGCAAGTCAACCTTCATAAAACTGCTGTTGGGACTGACACCAGCCGACGAAGGAAAATTCGACATCGGAGAGACTGTAAAGTTTGGCTATTTCTCGCAAGAAGGTTTGCAGTTTGACGAACAGCAGAAGGTTATCGACGTAGTTCGCGATATAGCAGAATACATAGACTTAGGCAAGGGGCGACATTATTCCGCTTCGCAGTTTCTGCAACATTTCCTTTTCACCCCTGACCAGCAATATAACTATGTCTATAAGTTGTCAGGAGGCGAAAAGAGGAAGCTGTATCTGTGCACCGTTTTGATGCGTAATCCTAATTTCCTAGTTCTTGACGAGCCTACCAACGACCTCGATATCAAGACGTTGCAGGTGCTTGAGGAATATCTGCAAGACTTCCCTGGTTGTGTGATAGTGGTGAGCCACGACAGATATTTCATGGATAAAGTGGTTGACCACCTGCTGGTGTTCCAAGGCGAAGGAAAGATAAAAGATTTCCCTGGCAACTACAGCCAGTATCGTGAGTGGATAAAGCTTCAGCCAAAGGAAGAAGCAAATAAAACGCAGAACAAGAAGAATCAGAACACAGGTTCTAATGCCGCTGAAACATCCGCCTCTTCTGGCCCTCGCGATCCTAACGCTGTGAAGAAGCGCAAGATGACCTTTAAGGAGAAACAGGAGTTTGCCCAACTGGACAAAGACATTGATGCCCTGACTGAGGAAAGGAAAAAGATTGAGGAAGAACTCAGTTCAGGCACTAATGATGTGGAAAGAATAACAGAACTGAGCAAGCGCCTTCCCCTACTCAATGAAGAATTGGAAGAAAAGGAAATGCGCTGGTTGGAGCTCTCTGAAATAGCGAATTAGTGTTTTGGCAATGTAAGTTGAGACTATAGGTCAACACTGCCTAAATCAACCAGTCTGTTTACTATAGCATATATGGTAAGACCAGCTGTAGAGTGTATCTGCAACTTGCGTGCTATATTCCTGCGATGTGTTATTACGGTATTCGGAGCAATAAACAGTTTATCGGCAATTTCTTTATTAGTCAGTCCCTGAACCACACCTACCACAACGTCTTTCTCACGTTCTGACAACTGTTCACCCTTATCCTTAATCTGGGTGGTCAGCACATTGCTAATGTTAGCCATAGGACCCTCATCCTTTACATTATTAGATTCCAGCAGTTCTATGGCTGGCTCGAATATCTTCTCCTCCACACTGGCATGCAGGGCAAGCCACTCCTCAAGGTTGAAGATGTCATGCAGAGCCGCTGTCAACATATTGTTGTGCTTTGTGTCTGAAGGAAGATATTTTATTATGATGCTCTTTAGCTCTCTCAGTTTATCACCAGTCTGGCCATGGTGCTTAGAGAATGTCTCTATGTCATATCCAGGCTTTTTCTCACCATTGAGCAAACCCTCAACATAGGGGAACAGAGTCTGCTCCTCAAACTTCATGTGGTGAGAGATAAAGCGGGCATATTCATCATAAATCTTTAATATCAGACTGCCCAGACGATCATCCTCGTCAAGCGACTCTGACAGTTCTCTTCTCAGGAACGGAAGTTGGAAGCCGAGATAATATTCGTGTGAAGCCTTGAGATAACGCAAAAGTGTCCTTATGTCGAGACGAGCCAAATCACTCTCTGAATGGTAACCGTTAATCGTAAGGTTTACAACGGCGAGGAAGGTGAAAGTATCTACATTGCCATCCTCGCAAACTTCGCGGACGGTCTTGTCGCCAAAGCCCAGCCTGATACCAAATGCGCCCAGACTTTGTAATACGTTATAATTGTCTCTTATGAGTGACAACATCTTGTCGTCTGGCTCATAAAGCTTCATCTTCTTCATGTTCTTCTTATTTTGCACTGCAAAATTAGGTATACTTTTTAATATGTGCAATACCTACAAATGAGTATTCTATTGTATTTTCTGCAATTTGGCAAACTTCAAAAGCAACTGTTTGGTACCTGCATTCTGAAAATCCACCTTTGCTTTCAACGAATCACCTGCTCCTGACAATTCCATTATTTTGCCTATACCAAAACGCTCATGCTTCACTGTGTCGCCAACGCTCAATCCACCAGCACTCTGCACTGTGGCTGTATTGTTCGTCACAGGTCTGGCAATGGGTCGCATAGTAGTATTAACAGCAGGTCGCACCACAGGATTAACTGCTGGTCGCATCACAGGTCTTGCCACAGGTCTCATCACAGGACGGCTTTCTGTGCTATGACGAAAGACACCATCTATATTTATCAGTTTGCGATCGATATCCCTTAGGAATCGGCTTGGCGTACCAAACTCCATCTTACCATATCTGAAACGCATCTTGGCATAGGTCATCACACAGAATCTCTCTGCCCTCGTAATGGCTACATACAGCAGTCGGCGCTCCTCCTCCAGTTTACGTTTGGAGTCTGTACACATCGGACTGGGGAAGATATTTTCCTCCATTCCTACTACATAGACACAAGGAAATTCCAATCCCTTTGCACTGTGTATGGTCATCAGTGTCACCTCTGGAGTGTCTGAATCTTTCTCTCTGTCGCTAAGCAATGCCACCTCATGCAGAAAGTCGAGCAACCCAGTAGGATTACCCTCTTCTCTGGCATCCTCCACAAAGTCGTGCATCGAGGTGAGAAACTCCTCCATATTCTCCTGCTTCGACAGAAATTCTGGCTCTGTGCTCGAATAGAGGTCTTGCGATATGCCGCTTCGCTTTACTATCTCTGCTCCCAGTTCGTAGGCATCCATCGTGGCAAGCTTAGCCATGAAGTCGTCCACCATCATCTGGAATGTCCTTATCTTGCCTATGGCACCCTTATTCAGTTCCTTGGAGTATTGCGGAGCCTCTATATTGCTCACCACCTCCCATATACCCACATTCTCTTCGTGGGCTACCTTTATCAGTTTGTTTACAGTGGTATCACCAATGCCTCGGGCTGGGTAATTCACCACTCGCTTAAATGCCTCTTCGTCGTCAGGATTAGCCACCAGTCTCAGGTATGCCACAATGTCTTTTATCTCCTTGCGCTGATAGAAACTCAGTCCGCCATAAACTCTGTATGGTGTACCGTCTTTCAGCATCTGGTCCTCGAATGTTCGGCTTTGCGAATTAGTGCGATAGAGGATAGCGAAATCAGAAAACTTCAATCCGTAATCCTTCATCTTTCGCCTTATATCTTTGCACACATACATAGCCTCTTCCCTGTCACTACTCAGCTCTGACAAAACTATATTATCGCCATCGGCATTCTGACTATAGACATCCTTCTTTATCTGTCGTTCATTCTTGTGTATCAGACTGTTAGCCGCCTCTACTATTCTTTTTGTTGAACGATAGTTACGCTCCAGTTTGAATAGTAGCGAACCCTCATACTGCTGTTGGAAATCGAGTATGTTATCTATGTTAGCACCACGAAAACCGTATATACTCTGGGCATCATCACCCACCACACACACATGCTTATGTTCTGATGCTAATTGTTGTATTATCTGCTGCTGTGCATAGTTGGTATCCTGATACTCATCCACAAGGAAAAACTGGAATGCATTAGCATATTTCAACCTCACATCTTCATTTTTCTTGAATAGCAGATAGGTATAATATAGCAGGTCATCAAAATCCATTGCGTTGCTCGCTCTGCATCGCTGGCAATAGACCTCGTATATCAACCCCACCTTAGGCATCTTGGTTGCCTCGTCACGCTCCACCAACGATGCCTTCTGCACGTATTGCTGTGGACCTATCAGGGCGTTCTTGGCGCTTGATATACGGTTGTGCACCTCTGCAGCCTTATACACCTTGTCATCCAGCTGCATCTCCTTAATTATTGCCTTGCACAGCGAACGCGAGTCGCTCTCGTCATATATGGTGTAGCTGGGTTTATAGCCTATTCTCTCTGCCTCCATTCTCAATATCTGGGCAAAGACGGAGTGGAAGGTACCCATTCTCAGGTATCGTGCCTCGTCGCCTACCAGCTTGGCTATACGCTCCTTCATCTCCTTAGCCGCCTTATTGGTAAAGGTGAGCGCCATTATCTCCCAAGGTTTTATTCCTTGAGTAAGCAGATAGGCTATCTTGTATGTCAGCACTCGTGTCTTTCCTGAGCCTGCACCAGCAATAACCAGTGAAGGGCCATCGATATATTCGACAGCCTTTCGTTGTGACTCGTTGAGGTCATTCAAAAATTCTGGTATCACTTCCACTTTACATATTTCATCTGTCCCACTATCTGTCTCTGTCTCTTGAGCATATAGTTTGACGGATTCTTACTTGAGAACTGTCTTGGGTTAGGCAGTGTGGCAGCTATCAGCGCACAATCGCGCTTAGTAAGGTCTTCTGGCTCTTTGTCGAAATTATCATGTGCCACAGCCTTTACGCCATATATGCCCTCGCCCATCTCTATGGAGTTCAGATACACCTCCATTATTCTCTCCTTACCCCATATAAACTCTATCAGGGTGGTGAAATACATCTCCATGCCCTTTCTCAGCCACGACCTTCCAGGCCACAGGAATACGTTCTTGGCTGTCTGCTGGCTTATGGTACTCGCACCATATTTTCTCACACCAGCTTTCTTGTTGCGTTTTATCGCTTTCTGTATGGCATCAAAATCAAAGCCGTGATGAATCAGGAATCGCTGGTCCTCACTCGCCATCACCGCCACAGGCATCTCTTTTGGCATATTGTCGAGTGCCATCCAACTGTGGTGTATCTTTGGCATGTGACCCTCTGACACCTGCTCCACTCCCCTGATAATCATCAGCGGAGTAATCCACACAGGCACAAACTTGTACCATACAACAACAAGGATAGTGGAGGCAAAGAACGCCACCACTATCCACCTTATTATTTTAGTAATAATTGTCACCTATGTATTACTGAGCCTGAGCCTTTGCAGATTCTATCATCTCCTTTGAAGCATAGAGATATACCTCAACACGACGGTTCTGCTGACGGCCTGCTGCTGTCTCGTTTGAAGCTACAGGGTTGCTTGAGCCATAGCCATTTACATTCTTCATCTGGCTATACTTCACACCATTCTGTGTCAGGTAGTTTGCTACGCTCTGTGCACGATTTACTGACAGAGGCTGGTTGATAGCATCTGAACCAGTTGAGTCTGTATAGCCTCTTACGTCGATGCTCACATCGCTGTTCTGCTTCATGATGTTGGCAAGGTTATTCAGCTCGTTTTTGCTGGTCTGGTTGAGGTCAGCCTTGTTGGTAGCAAACAGAATACCAGAATCGAAGGTCACCTTTACAGCATCCAGGTTGTTGGCATCCTTCACAGTCTCCACCGTTGCGTTAGGCAACTGAGCCTGAGCCTGCTTCTTCACCTTATCCATACGGTTGCCGATTACTGCACCAGCACCAGCACCTACAGCACCACCTATAACAGCACCCACAGCAGTATTGCCTGCCAGTGCACCAATGATACTACCCAGAGCAGCACCGCCACCAGTGCCAATGATAGCACCCTGACCAGTCTTACTCATTCCGTTCCAAGTCTTACATCCTGACAGGCAAACGCACAAGCCGAGGACAATTGCGATAATTTTAAAACTCTTCATAACTACTTGTATTTGATGGTTAATAAATAAAATCACATTGCAAAGATAAGAATTTTTATCTTAAAACTAAACATTTTTCAGCATTTTTCTTGTAAATACAACATTTTTTTGTATTTTTGCAAAACATTACTTCTAATAACGACAAGTATTCCAATAACTAAAAATCATAAAAAAACTCAGATCAACTATGGAAAAAAGCGCATTACAGATTGCACGTGCGGCTTATCAGCCAAAACTTCCAAAAGCACTTCGTGGAGCCCTCAAAGCTGTTGAGGGAGCACCAACACAGTCAGTAGCTGACCAGGATGAGGTGAAGAAACTCTTCCCTAACACCTATGGTATGCCTTCACTGAAATTTGAGCCTGTTGAGGGTAAGATGGATACTGCTGCTATCAACATTGGTGTAATCCTCTCTGGTGGTCAGGCTCCTGGTGGACACAATGTCATCTCAGGACTTTTCGATGGCATCAAGAAGCTTAATCCTGCCAACAAACTCTATGGTTTCATCCTTGGTCCTGGCGGTTTGGTTGACCATAACTATAAGGAGCTGACAGCTGACATCATCGACGAGTATCGCAACACTGGTGGTTTCGACATCATCGGCTCTGGTCGTACCAAACTCGAGAAGAAGGAGCAGTTTGACAAGGGTCTTGAGATTATCAAGAAGCTCGGCATCAAGGCTATAGTAATAATAGGTGGTGACGATTCTAACACCAATGCTTGTGTACTTGCCGAGTACTACAAATCTATTGGCGCTGGTGTGCAGGTTATCGGCTGTCCTAAGACTATCGACGGCGACCTCAAGAACTCTGAGATTGAGACCTCATTCGGCTTCGACACAGCTACCAAGACCTATTCAGAGGTTATAGGCAACATTATGCGTGACTGTAACTCGGCCCGCAAATACTGGCACTTCGTCAAGCTCATGGGTCGCTCAGCTTCTCACGTTACTTTGGAGTGTGCCCTGCAGACCCATCCTAACATCACCCTCATTGGTGAGGAGGTTGAACAGAAGAACCTCTCTCTCGACGATGTAGTGACCCAGATTGCCAATATCGTCAAGCAGCGTGCCGATGCAGGCAACAATTTTGGTGTGGCACTCATTCCTGAAGGCATCATCGAGTTCATCCCTGCCATCAAGAAGCTTATCGCTGAACTTAATGATGTTCTTGCTACTCCAGAGGCACAGAACCTTGGCAGAAGCGAGCAGATAGACTTCGTAAAGAGCCACCTCTCTGCTGCCAACCTTGCTGTCTTCAACAGTCTGCCAACAAGTGTAGCACGTCAGTTGGCACTCGATCGTGATCCACATGGTAATGTTCAGGTATCACTCATTGAGACAGAGAAACTTCTCTCTACCATGGTAGCAGCAAAGCTCGACCAGTGGAAGAAGGAAGGCAAGTATAATGGCAAGTTCTCTGCTCAGCACCACTTCTTCGGCTATGAAGGCCGTTGTGCTGCTCCGTCTAACTTCGATGCCGACTACTGCTACAGTCTTGGTTTCAATGCCGCTATGCTCATAGCAGCAGGCAAGACAGGCTATATGTCATCTATCAAGAACACCAACCTGCCTGTTGACCAGTGGATAGCAGGTGGCATACCTATTACCATGATGATGAACATGGAGAAGCGTAACGGTGAGATGAAGCCAGTAATCAAGAAGGCACTCGTAGAGCTCGATGGCAAACCATTCCAGTACTTCGCATCACAACGCGACAAGTGGGCTGCCGAGACAGCATACGTTTTCCCTGGACCTATCCAGTACTTCGGTCCTGCTGAGGTATGCGACCAGCCTACCAAGACCCTCGCCCTCGAGAAGTCTTAATAACATTATAATTATCACTCCCTTTCTTGCTCTATCAAGGGCAAGGAAGGGATTTTTATTTTTTGAAGAAGTATGGCAGGAATAAACGAATATCGTCAAACGCTGCAACCACTCATCATAGCTGAGGCTGAAAAGCAATTCAGAGAGCAAGGCATAAAGTCTGTCACCATGGAGCAAATCTCCAAGACCCTGCACATATCCAAGCGCACCATCTATGAGCTATATACTAATAAGGAGAATATACTCATCGAGGTGTTACAGGTGTCACACAAGCGCAAAAAGATTCACATGGAAGAATTTGCCAAGCACTGCAACAATGTGATGGATATACTTATCGAGGTGTTACGACTGCAGATGGAGTCAAGCGCAAACACCCATCCTTACTTCTTTCGCGACCTTGCCAAATACCCCAAGGCAGAGAAGATGCTGGCAAAGTTTCAGGAAGAACAGCAAGAAGCCTCATCCGATTTCTTTGAGCGAGGAGTGGAAGAAGGTTATTTCCTCTCCAACATCGACTTCCGCACCTTTATGCGCATCATGTCAGCCATGCACCTCGTATTGCGCAATGACGGCAAACTCAACACTATAACCTTTCAGGAACTGCTCAACAACTACATCTGCGTTCTCATGCGAGGAATATGCACACAGAAAGGTCTGGTAGAACTCGACCAGTTTCTTGAGCAGCATATCACCAGATGACCGTCACAGCACTACAGACAGACATCGTGTGGAATGACATTCCCTACAACCTTGCCACAGCAGAACAACTCATAAAGGACTCTGCTGGGGCAGACCTCTATGTGTTACCAGAGATGTTCTCCACAGGCTTTATAACCCAGCCTGATGGCAATGCCGAACCTGAAGGAGGCACCACCCTGCAGTGGATGCTGCGAATGGCTAAGGAAACACAAGCCGCCATTACAGGCTCTGTAGCAGTCCAGACCTCGCAGGGCGACTATCGCAACCGTATGTATTTTGTAAAGCCCGATGGCACTTTTGCCTATTATGACAAGCACCATCTCTTCACCTATGCTGGAGAGCATCAGCACTATACAGCAGGCACAGAACCCGTAATAGTCCTGTGGCGTGGAGTGCGCATCATGCTTCAGGTGTGCTACGACCTCCGCTTTCCCTGCTTCAGTCGCAACAACTCTAAACCCTCAACCCTAAACTCTAAACCCTCAACTCCTTACGACCTCTGCATCTATGTAGCCAGTTGGCCAGAGTCTCGCAGAGCCGTATGGGATGTTCTGCTTCGAGCACGAGCCATCGAAAACCAGTGTTACGTCATAGGAGTCAATCGCATAGGCGATGATCCTGTTTGTCATTACAATGGAGGCACCACCATTATCAGTCCCTATGGCAAGGTTGATGCCACAGCCCCTGATGATGCCATTGCTGCCATCACCTCCCCACTCGACCTTGAGCGCCTCCACGCCTTCCGCATGAAGTTCCCTGTGCTCAATGATGCCGATTCAATAAGTCTGAAATAAAATGCAAAGGATGCCAAATGCTGCGACAAATACGGCAAAAAGGCTTGCGACAAGGCAAAGAAGACTAATCATATCACCTCAAGTGGCATTGCGTTTTTATTTAACATCAATAGTAAATCAGCATCTATTTTTTACAATCATTTTAGAAAAAGATTAGAGGTTACGAATTTTCCACTCTTTGGGATAGAGGTTGTTGGCGCGAGTACCGATATTGTTGACAAAGCCGAGGGGAATGTCAGCATAGGTCACGATGACATAGCCACGAGGTGTGGAGGAAGGCAGCGTTAGTGCTTCATGGCGAAGGTAGCGCAAGGCATCGTCAAGGGATAGTTCTACGCGCGGATACTTGTCGCGAGGGGTAGATACGGAGAGAGCCTCGGCATGGGCTGGAATTGTCTTCTTGCCCTTAATGGTGGGGGTAAGAGAACGTCCGTCGTGGAGGATGGAGAGCCTACCCCCAGCCCCTCCCTGATGGGAAGGGTGATTGGAATAATGAACCACCTCGCTGACGCGAGGCGAATAGTGGCTACCCTCTTGCTCCCCTGCCCTTTTCTGAAGGACGCACATAAAGAGTCCTTCGCCCTTGGTGATGCCAGGGATGAAGCGATATACGGGATAATTAAAACCTGTCAGCAGAGAGCCTGTGATGTGCCAGTCAGGAGATACAGGGATAGTGAGAACCTCAGCATCGTAGTTGTCGAGAATCCACTGGATGTTTTCTTCGTTTTCGCGAGTATTAAAGGTGCAGGTGGAATAGATGAGTATACCGCCTGGCTTGAGACAGTGCCAAATATCACTAATGATGGAACGCTGCAGTTGCTGACATTTGAGCACATTATCTATGGACCACTCACTGATGGTTTTCTCATCTTTGCGGAACATGCCCTCGCCAGAGCAGGGCACATCGCAGAGAATCATATCGAAAAGCAGACCAGACTTCTGGTAATCGCGTGGGTAATTGTTAGTAACGATGACGTTAGGATGCCCCTGTTTCTGCATATTCTCCATGAGTATGTTGGCGCGACGGCGATCAGGCTCATTGCTATAGAGCAGAGCATCATCAGGCAAAGCTGCCCTGAGAAGGGTGGATTTTCCCCCTGGAGCAGCGCAAAGGTCGAGGATTAGTTGAGAGTTGAGAGTTGAGAGTTGAGAGTTGAGCACATGGTCGAGGAACATGCTGGAGGCTTCCTGAACGTAGTAGGCTCCTGCATGGAGGAGCGGGTCGAGGGTGAAGTTGGGGCGCTCACTGAGGTAGTAGGCGTTGCGAGACCAGGGGACGGTAGACTCCTCGCTGACGCAAGGAGCACGGTGGCTAAGAGGACTATCGGGTTGCTTAAAGGGATTGAGGCGTATGCTTACTGGAGGTTCTTCGTTGAAAGCATTTAGGTATTGCTGCCAACGGGTGTCGCCGAAGAGGGCACTGGTATAGGTTATGAAATCAGGAGGAAGCATATGTAACGGGAACGATAACGGGAACGGGAACAAAGACGATACGCAACCAGAGGTTTGCTACGATACGGCACTGAAGCACCTACGATACGCGAGCAGGGCTCGCTACGAAAACTGTGAATTATGAACTGTTAGAAGTCGAAGTAGAAGCCGTTGTCGTCTGGTTCGTCGAGTTTTGGCTTGCGAGGCTTTGGCGGATTCTTGATGTTGCCGTGCTCGTCAAACATGTTGTAGGTGGTGCGGAGAACGGTGAACTCTGTACGACGATTGAGGGCGTTGGCAGTCTCCTGCTCAGCAGGTTTTAGTTTAGAGATAAACTCCTCAGTGAGCACATCGCCTTCCTTGAGCCACGGATAACTCTCAGCCACCTTGCGACGGATGCGCTTAGGACGCTCCTCGCCATAACCCACAGGGGTGAGACGGTCTGGAGCTATACCCTTGCTGACGAGATAGCGAACCACCTCTTCAGCTCTACGCTGTGAAAGCGCTTTGTTATAGGCATCAGAGCCCTTGGAGTCGGTATGGGCACCGAGTTCGATGGTTATGTTGGGATTATCGTTGAGCAGAAGCACGAGCGAATCGAGTGCCGTAGCACTCTGACGCAGGAGTTTAGCCTTATCAAACTCAAAGAAGATATTGTCGATAAGCACTGGCGCCGAGATGCTGGAAAGAGGGAACTGCAGGGTGTATGTCTCAGACTTCTCGGTCTTAGGCACCTTGAGTTCCTCCTTCTTGTTGAGGAAACCATTACAGGTGGCGAGGAGGATGTATTCCACACCTGGATTGACAACCTGCTCGAAAGAGCCGTCGCTACGCACGCTGAGACGTTTGTTAGTGCCGTCAGAACCCACTATGCGCACCTCGGCAGAATGGAGTTCGTAGCCATCCACCTCATACACCCAGCCCTTGATGAGCTGGACTATCTCAGGATTTTCAAACGAATAGATATGGTCGTAGCCTCTGCCGTCATTACGACTGGAAGAGAAGAATCCACGATTGTGGGCTCCCTCGAAGGTCATGCCGAAATCATCGGCATAGGTGTTCATGGGGTAACCTAAGTTCTCAATGTGATATTTATGGTCGGAGCCTATCTTGGCAATAAAGATGTCGAGTCCGCCTAAGCCTGGGTGTCCGTCAGAGGAGAAGTAGAAATCGCCGTTCTGACGGAAAGTGGGGAACATCTCGTTACCAGGGGTGTTGACTGGTTCGCCCAGATTCTCCACACCCATCAGTCCTGCACCAGTGATGCGCGAACGCCAGATGTCCATGCCGCCCTTGCCGCCAGGCATATCGCTAACGAAATAGAGCCACACACCATCAGGAGAAACAGCGGGATGAGCGAAGGTGGAAAGGGAATCGTGAGAGATGACCACCTCCTGAGGTTTGCCCCATGAAGCATCGCTACGGTTGGATTTCACAATCTTGGCATAGCGAGGATAGGCACCATCGTCGAGGCACTGGGTGAGGTACATCTCGCTGCCATCAGGAGAGATGAAACAGGCACCTTCGTCGTATTCGGAATTGAGTCCGCTACTCACAGCCTCTGGCCTGCTCCACTTGCCCTTATCGTCACGCTGGGAGAAGAAAATGTCAGAGCTCTTGGTGCCAGTGATGGCATTCAGTTCGTCACCTTCAGCATCGTTGCGAGTGGATGAGAAATAAAGATAGTCATTGTCTTCGCCCCCAAAACAAGGTGAGTAATCATCACGACGGGAATTGAAGACATCCATCTTCTTGACGGTATAATTAGAGCCTTGCTTCTTCCACTGAGAAGCCATTTGCGCTGAACGTAATCCATTCTTAACCAATGGGTTATTAGGCATAGAATCACGTAACTGTGAAAACACCTTCAGGGCTTCTTTATAGTCGCCCACCTTGAGCAACTGACGACCATAATGGAGCAGGTCTTCATCATAAGCCACATTATATCTGACAGCATTGCGATAAGCACCCACAGCCTTTTGGGCATGGTTATAGCGCTCATAGCAACGAGCCATTTTGAGGGCTCGCTCGCCACGTTTGGTGCGCTCAGTATTCTGGGTATTTTTATAAGCCCGTTTGTAGTGGTCGGCTGCCACAAAATACTCGCCAAGGGCATAAGCCTTGTCGCCTTTTCTCTCGTAGGTGTCGGCATTACAAGAGAACAAGAGGAGGCTGAAAAGCAATAAGGCTAATATGTGATTAAGAGAATGCAAGGGGGAATGTTCTTTTTACGTTTTGGGTTGTTATGTCAGCTATCTCTTCAGGAGTTTTAGAGTAAACCTCTGCGAGCTTGTCTATTATATAAGGTATAAGGCTGGAGTCGTTGCGCTCGCCACGATGAGGCACAGGAGCCATATAGGGTGAATCGGTCTCGAGCACTATGCGCTCAAGTGGCACTGTAGAGGCGAGAGTCTGGGGAAGGTTGCTCTTCTTGAAAGTGAGGACTCCACCTATGCCAAGACAGAAACCTGGGAAGGCGAGGAGTTCCTGAGCCTCGTGCTCATTGCCAGTAAAGCAATGAAACACTCCGCCTGCGAGCTTGCCCTCATACTTACGGAGTATCTTCACCATCTCATTCTGTGCCTTGCGACAGTGAATCATCAGGGGCAGACGGAGCTCTATAGCCCACTCCACCTGACGCTCGAAGGCAAGGAGCTGCTCCTGTTCAAACTCACGAGACCAGTAGAAGTCGAGACCTATTTCGCCGATGGCGATAAAGTTAACGGGAATGGGAACAGCTGCTGTAGTACAGCAGCAAACAGAACCAAGAGCGGAACCTGAAGCAGAAGCAGGATGTGAGATGAGAGCCTCGCGGATGATGGCGAGCTGTTCTTGCCAGTCGGCTTTCACATCCTCAGGATGGAGACCAAGCATACCGTAGCAGTAGCCTGGGTATTGCTGGCAGAGGCGACTGACGGACTCTATAGAACTGACGTTGATGGCTGGAATGAACAACTTGACAGCTCCAGCATCTTTGCAACGCTGGATAACGAGGTCGAGGTCTTCGCGGAATTCCTCGCCATCAAGGTGAGTATGAGTGTCTATGTAGTTCAAAGCCTTTGTACTTTGTACTTAGTCTCTTTGTCACTTATGGTTATTTTTCCCTCTTCATCATCTTGGCGGCATAGGCAAGGAGGGGTTCCTTCTTAGAGTCAGGAAGGTTGACCTTAGCCATAGCCTGCAGGGCTTGCTGGTAGTAATCCTCCATCTTAGCCTTAGCCATGAGGTCGATGCCGAGTTTGTTATAGAGGGCAGTTACAGCCTTAACCTTCTCGTCGCGTTTGAAGTCAGTGGCTGCAATCCATCGCTCAAGTTCCTGCTTATCAACCCCTTGAGCTTTCTGCAAGGCATTGATGAGCATATAGGTCTTCTTGTTTGATGTGATATCACCACCAATCTCCTTGCCAAACACCTTTGGGTCGCCATAAACGTCGAGGAAGTCATCCTGCAACTGGAAGGCAAGTCCCATAGCCTCGCCAAAGCGATAGAGATTTTCGATATCCTCTTCAGGAGCACCAGCCATGAGAGCACCAATCTTAACGGCACAGGCAAGCAGAACACTGGTCTTGAGACGAATCATCTCAAGGTATTCCTGTTCAGCAACATCGTTACGAGTCTCAAAATCAACATCATACTGCTGACCCTCATTTATCTCGATAGCCGTCTGAGTGAAGGTGGCGAGCACCTTGGCAGCTGTGCCCTCGCCCACCTTGACAGAAGGAGCGAACTGCTGCATCCACTTAAAGGCGAGCACAAGCATATTATCGCCAGAGAGAATGGCAGTGTTGGCATTCCACTTCTTGTGAACAGACGGTTTGCCTCGACGCACATCAGCATCATCCATCAAGTCGTCGTGAAGAAGGGTGAAGTTGTGGTAGGTCTCCAACGCAACAGCCTGAGGCAGAACGTCTTCGCCGTTTTCTTTCCACATCTCATAAGCCATCATCATAAGGGCAGGACGCACTCGTTTGCCACCCAGAGAGAGCACATAACGAATAGGTTCGTATAAGCCCTTTGGCTCCACCTCTAAAGGCAGGCGCTCGATATAGGCATTGATTTTCTCAGTCATAATAATCAGAATTATAAGGTAAAGGCAAGATTGACCATGAAACTGGAAGAAGAAACATGATACTTGCCGTATGACACATTAACATTAAATCGCTCAAGATTAAGACCAGCACCCACACCAAAACCTGCACCATGAGAGGTCTCGCTGCCATTGCCGTCGCTCACCTTCATATCATGGGCACGACGCAGGTTGTAGCCACCAGCGATGTAAAACTCAGGGGTGAGAATGAGGTCAACACCCAGACAGGCATGCTGAAGGAATGCATAGTCCCAATGACCAAGGTCGCACAGGGTGAGCGACAAGCGGAAAGGCAGGGATTCGCCCAATCCCTTGGTAATACCCACCATAGCATCAGTAGGCAGACTCTCATACTCATCGTTATAAGCCGAGAGCTGACCACCCAGATTCTTCAAAACTATAGAAGCCGAGAGGTCGAGGTCAGGGTGATAGTAGTTGAGTCCGAGGTCTATGGCAGCAGCTGTACTGGTGTAGCTACCTATCTTGGAGTAGATGAACTTACCTCCTACTCCACCAACAAGATTCTTGGCGAGGGTATAGGAAATCATAGGCTCAAAGACAATATCCATAGGTGTGAAATTGCCCAAGTCTGTATTGTTAGCATCACGCTGCTTGAGCGAGCCGTAGTTAGTGTAAAATATTGAGCCACCAACAGTTAGCTTCTCATTTATAACATGAGTATAGCCTGCTGTTCCTGTGTGCACTCCGCTCATATAGTTCATATAGCCGAGTGAGACCGTCTGGTGCGAAACAGAAGCGAGCAAGGCTGGATTAGACAATGCCAGCGTGGCATCATCCTCGATTATGGAGATATTATCGCCACCCAAAGCAGCAGCATGGGCACTGGTGGGAATCTTCAGAAAGGTCATGACCTTCTGACTATCATCTGCAAGGGCTGCAGTGGTAGTGGCGAAGAATAATATTGCCAAAAGAATTTTTCTCATCTATAGAATAACGTACGCGCGAGAAAAATATTATATCTCGTCATATCTCAAAGACTATAGGAATGGCTATCATAGAGCGACAGGGCTTGCCCTTGTCTATGCCTGGTTTCCAGTTTGGCATGAGGCGAGCCACCCTCAGGGCTTCGTCGTCGAGCAGTTTGCCAGCACTCTGCACCAGTTTCAGGTCAGAGAGCGAGCCGTCTTTGTTTACTATAAAACTTATTATCACCTTGCCCTGCAGCTTTTGCTTGAGAGCCTGCTCAGGATAATGAAGCTGGGCTGTGAGCCACTTCATAAACTCCACCATGCCACCAGGATACTGGGGCAGTTCCTCAACTATGCGAAGTACCTCCTCATCGTCGCCATTCAGGTTTATTGGGGGCTCTTCCTCTGTCTGCTCCACATTTTTCTTTTCCTCCTGCTGTTGCACGGGGTCTATGAACTCAGGGGCTGACTCAGTGGTCTCCTCCACCTTGTTGAGTTGAGCCACCTCGTCACGTTTCTGCTTCTTCTCCTGAGGCAGGGCAGCTGAAATCATATCGTCCTGTTCCTTGTTCAGCTCAAGGTCCATAGTGTAATCGTCGAATGCCTCGTCGAGCAGGTCGCCGATATTGCGGAAGGGAATGAAAAGTATGGCTATAAAGAAAAGCGTAACACCAACGAGTGATGCTACGAAGAACACAGGTCGCCTGTGCTCAAGGTCTGCTTTATAGCTTTTCTTTTCTTGCATTGTTGTTTAGGAGTTAAAGAAGTTAGAGGAGTTATACCCCAAACTGCTTGGGTGTCCGCTTGTCACGATGATATGAGCGATAGTCGTCGAGTTCTATCTCCACCTCTGGCTCATGAAGCTCCAGGGCGCGAGGCAAGCGGAACTTCTGATACTTGATGTTGAGTCCCCGCTCTATCCACATCGACTCGTAGTAGGTCTGGATGGAGAGTATCTGGCGAGTGTCATCGTCTATTCGCTCATCGTGGTAGAGGTCTGTGGTGCGAAAGAGCAGAGGCAAATTATTCTCATCCACCACATACGAGGTGTAGGTGAAGAGGAAGTTGGAGTCTGTCTTGAGGTGAATCACTCCCCCATCAACCAGGAAGCGGCGATAGCGCTCAAGGAAGCAGGTGGAAGTGAGGCGCTTACGCGGATTCTTCATCTGGGGGTCAGAGAAGGTGAGCCATATCTCCTGCACCTCGCCATCGCTGAAGAAACGGTCAATCACCTCGATGTTGGTGCGAAGGAAAGCCACATTCTTCAGTCCCTGCTCCAGAGCCTGAGTAGCACCAGTCCACATCCTGGCTCCCTTGATGTCCACACCTATGAAGTTGACATGAGGAAACAGTTTGGCAAGCTCCACTGTATATTCGCCCTTGCCACATCCCAACTCGAGCACTATGGGGTTGGAGTTATGAAAATATTGTTGTCGCCAACTGCCCTTCATCTCAAAAGGCACGTTGTCGACAACACTATATGGATACTGGAACACATTCTCATAGCGTTCCATATCAGCAAACTTAGCGAGTTTTCCCTTTCCCATTAAATAACTGGTTGAGCTTCTTCTTTCAGGTCTTCATAGAAATGAGACACTGCTGCATTCACATAAGGAGTAAGGAAGATGAACCCTATGCCCAGAGTGAGGACAGAGAGTATAGCCCAGCCTATGAAGCTGAGATAGAGCAGGAAGAGGTCCATCTTGTGACCCTGCATCATCTGCATACTCTTCTCTATCGCCTCGTTGTTCTTTATTTCAGGGTTATCCTTCAGTATGTATGAAGTCATGGCATAAGAAAATGCTTTGATGATGCCTGGAATGATGAGCAAGAGACTCCAAAGGAAGATATACACCTTCTGAAGCAGCATGGTGCAGAAGATACGGAGGAAATCCTTGTAACCATCAAACATGCGCGAGATGTCGAGCTTCTCGCCACGAACCAGCATAAGGAACATGATGGCGAAGCCCCACTCCAACGGTATCATGGCAAGACTCCACAGAGTCTCAAAACCAAAGGTCACCCCTGACAGACACACGGGAGCAGCAGCTATCAGCACACTATAGATAATGGTAGAGATAGCAGCATCAGCCCAGTTGCCCTTGAGTGTGTCGAGCGCCCTGTTCTTGTAATTTGATATAGAATCCATAGTGGTATTAATGTAAACTGTGTTCCGAGCTCTGTCAATGGTCTTTACACCCCTCTCGGTCTCCCCGTTGGCGGGTAGCAGAAACGCCTGAGAGCTTCGCTCGAAGAACTATGAACTATGAACTATGAACTGTGAACTATGAACTGTGAACTATGAACTATTCTATCACCACACGAGTCCAACCGTGAACGTCAGGCTCTGTGCCATACTGTATGCCACGAAGCTTGGTATAGAGTTTCTCTGACCAAGGACCTGGCTTGTCGCCAAAGCTGTAAGTCTTGCCTGTCTCCAGGTCGTCAATCTTAGATATTGGAGAGATAACAGCTGCAGTGCCACAAGCACCAGCCTCCTCAAAGGTTGAGAGCTCCTCCTCAGGTATCTGGCGACGCTCCACCTTCATGCCCAGATCCTCAGCCAGCTGCATGAGCGACTTGTTGGTGATAGAAGGAAGAATAGAGGTTGACTTAGGAGTGACATAGGTGTTGTTTTTAATGCCAAAGAAGTTGGCTGCACCACACTCGTCAATGTACTTCTTCTCCTTAGCGTCGAGGTAGAACTCACAGGCATAGCCCAGGTCGTGAGCCTTCTTGTTAGCCTGCATAGAAGCGGCATAGTTGCCACCCACCTTATATATACCTGTGCCCAGAGGAGCTGAACGGTCATGCTCGCGAATGATAACATAAGGGTTGGTAGAGAAACCACCCTTGAAGTATGGTCCTACTGGAGTAACAAAGATGAGGAACAGATACTCAGTAGCTGGATGAACACCCACCTGAGCCGATGTGCCAATGAGCAGTGGACGGATGTAGAGTGTTGCACCACTCTCGTAAGGTGGAATGAACTCCTGGTTAAGGCGAACCACCTTGTCAACCATAGCGTTGAACTTCTCAGTAGGCAGTTCAGGCATCAGTATGCCACGACATGTGGACTGCAGGCGGGCTGCATTCTCGTCAGAACGGAACACCCTAACCTTGCCGTCAGGACAGCGATAAGCCTTCAGTCCCTCGAAAGCCTCCTGACCATAGTGCAGACAGGTAGCTGCCATGTGCATGTTGATGGTCTCTTCTGAAGAAACCTCTATCTCACCCCACTTGCCGTCGCGATACCAGCAACGAACGTTGTAATTAGTCTTACGGTAACCAAAACCCAGGTTACCCCAATCAAGTTCTGCCATTTTCTTTTGTATTGTTAAATTGTTAGTTTTATCCGTTTTCAACAAGATGCAAAATTATAAATAATTTTCCAACAAACAAAGGAAAACTCACTTTTTTAATTTCTTTTAGACAAAAAGCAATCAAAAACCAAGCGAAGCCGAGTGAATACTCAGCCCAAAACCTATACTACAGCCCATAGCCACCAAGCTATCAGCCAAGAAGACAAAGCTTTTAGCCATGAAAGCAAAGCCCCTGAACAGAGGAGCTTTGCCTCCACCCAAAATTAACTAGCTAATTTAACGAATTAACTAGTTAATTTTAAGAATTTACTAGTTAATTCCAGATAAAAGCATAGCTTCTGCAACCAGAAACCATGCCACCAGTCGTAAAAGCTATGAAACCCTGCACAGATACTTAGCCTCAGGACACAAAAAAGGCTCGAACCTAAGTCCGAGCCCTAATAATCTATGCTTTTAGATAAATCCTAAACTTTCTTTATTTAGAAGTTGTAGTAAGCACCGAATGTGATACCGTTGAAGAGACGGAAACCTACGTTGTTAGCGTGATATGTATCCTTCATCCACTCGTGGTTGTAGTACAGACCCTCACCAAGGTGAGAAACGAGAGTAACCTTTGGACTTACATTGTAAGCTATACCAGGAGTGATGCTAATACCCAACTGGTTCTCATTGTTTGATACACCCTGATAGTGACATGTTACATACTCGATACCACCATCAACGAATGCGAAGAAGTTACCAGCCTTAACGAACTTGTAACGAACGTAAGGGTTGATCTCGAATGCATTAGCGCTGTACTTGTCGCCACCGAGCTTCTTATTCAACTTCTCACTTGCATAAGTGTAACCAATAGACAAAGCTACATCAAACTTGTCGTTGAGTGAGTAACCAACCTCTGGCTGAATGGTAAAGTTCTTTTCTGTACCTACGCCATTAGTGTGAGATGATGTGAAACCTACTTCACCACCTGCCCACCACTGGGCGTTTGCTGTCAAAGTTGCTGCAGCCATAACTGCCATCATAAAAATCTTTTTCATAATTTCAATGTTTTTATAGTCCCCTACTCGATTAAAGGTTTTCGGGTTTCCCTTTTTATATCTCATTCAAATGTTTTTGCTGATTTATATTTTTGCTTTGCTGATGCAAATTTATGAACTTTTTCTTTATTCTGCCAAATAAATTAAGAGATTTTTGATAAATTCCACTGTTTTTCTGTTAATTTTTAACCTTCATTCACATTTGAGACGCAAAAAACTATAAATTTACACAAGAAATATACAAAAACAAAAGAGGACAGAGCTAAAAAAACTCTGTCCTCTTTAAGGTCTGATAGTTAAGTGCGTATTCTATAGCGTTTTACTACTTATCAGTGATGGTGAGTTTGCGATTAGAATTATCAGCCAGCACCTGATTGACTATATCAGTTATCTGCTGCTTCAGCTCGTTGATAAACGTGGCAGCATCATACTTCTGGTGCTCTATATCGCGAAGCTTCTTCTCCCACAGACCAGTGAGTTCAGGCGACTTGAGCAGTTCCTCGTGTATGAGGTCGATGAGTTCTATGCCAGTAGGTGTGGCAACCACTCGCTTGCGCTCTCTGCGAATATAGTGACGCTTGAATAATGTTTCTATAATGTTCGCGCGCGAGGAAGGTCTGCCTATGCCATTCTCCTTCATAGCAGCACGGAGTTCCTCATTATCCACAAACTTGCCTGCTGTCTCCATAGCCCTGAGCAGGGTTGCCTCAGTATAATAAGGTGGAGGGGTGGTCTGCTTTTCTGTAAGGGTTGGCTGATGAGGTCCCTTCTCACCCTTTACGAAGGTGGGAAGTAAAGACTCACCCCCTGCCCCTCTCTTGGAGAGAGGGGTGTCATTTGCTTCTTCTGGGGTGTCTTCTGGTGATTGTTCCCCTCTCTCCAAGAGAGGGGTTAGGGGTGAGTCTGCCATACAAACTCTATACCCTTCTTCCAGAATTTCCTTACCTGAGGTCTTGAAAGCCACATCATCCACCTTACCCTCAACAGTGGTGGTGGAGAATTTGCAATCAGGATAGAAGACAGCTATAAAACGGCGAGCCACCAGATCATAGACATTACGCTCCATATCACTAAGACCAGCTGGCACCACTCCTGTAGGGATGATAGCATGGTGGTCAGTAACCTTAGAGTTGTCAAACACCTTCTTGCTCTTCTTCAGGGGTTTGCCACCTATGGCACGAATGAGGTCGGCATAGGGAGCCACACCATTAAACTTTACCTGATAGACACCATTGAGCGTCTGAGGACATTTCTTATATATATCATCAGTAAGGTACTGGGTGTCAACTCGTGGATAGGTAGTAACCTTCTTCTCATACAGACTCTGGATGAGCGAGAGAGTGGTCTCAGCAGTGTAAGAGAACTTCTTGTTGCACTCCACCTGAAGCGTGGTGAGGTCAAAGAGCTGGGGAGGTTTCTCTGTGCCAGACTTCTTGGTCACATTCGTTATCTCAAACTCCTTATCCTGTATCGTCTTGAAAGCCTCTTCACCCTCTTCCTTAGAGGTAAACTTACCCTTAGAAGCTGTGAAGAGAGTATCACGATAAATGGTGGAGAGCACCCAGTAAGGCTCTGGCTTGAAGTTGTCTATCTCCTTCTGACGATTTACGATAATGGCGAGAGTTGGAGTCTGCACCCTGCCAATAGAGAGCACACCTGCCCCACCCTTGCGAGTGCGACTGTTGTCACCATACTTGATGGTATAGAGACGAGTGGCATTCATGCCAAGAAGCCAGTCGCCTATGGCACGAGAGAGACCAGCCAGATAGAGTGGCTCGTATTCTTTCTGCTCTTTAAGGGAAGAGAAGCCCTCACGAATAGCCTCTTCAGTAAGAGAGGAAATCCACAAACGCTTGACAGGACACTTGACACCTGCCTTCTGCATAACCCATCGCTGAATGAGTTCACCCTCCTGACCAGCATCACCACAGTTTACTATCTCATCAGCCTCCTTAAAGAGTTTCTCGACAATAGCAAACTGTTTCTTGATATGGTCTTGCTCTATGAGTTTGATGCCAAAGCGTGAAGGAATCATAGGCAGAGAGCCCAGCGACCAGTGTTTCCACATATCCTGATAGTCGTTAGGTTCCTTGAGAGTGCACAGATGACCATAGGTCCAAGTGACCTGATAGCCGTTGCCCTCGATGTATCCGTCACGAGAACTCCTGGCACCAAGCACATTGGCTATCTCACGAGCCACACTGGGTTTCTCAGCAATACAAACAATCATAACTGTGAACTATGAACTGTGAACTGTGAACTGATCAAGCAACCACTGCTTCTGCTCAGGAATAGTCATATTAGAATTGTCGAGCAAGAGGGCATCATCAGCCTTGCGCAAAGGCGAAACCTCGCGATGAGAGTCGATATAGTCTCGCTCCTGAACATTCTTGAGTATCTCATCATAATCAGCAGGCATACCCTTAGCCTTCAGTTCGTCAAAACGCCTCTGGGCACGAACCTCAGCAGAAGCTGTAACAAACACCTTGAGCTCAGCATCAGGAAAGACAGTAGTACCTATATCCCTGCCATCCATCACAATGCCCTTCTCCTTACCCATCTCACGCTGCTGGTCAACCATAGCCTCGCGAACGAAAGGAATGGCTGCAATCTTGCTGACATGATTAGACACCTCGATAGAACGGATAACCTTCTCCACCAGTTCACCATTAAGGTAAGTGTCTGGTCTGCATGCCTCAGCATTAAACTTAAAACTGATATGTATATCAGGCATCTCAGCCTTCAGTTCGTCAGTCATCACCTCGCCTGAGGCATCAAACAGATTATGGCGCATAGCATAAAGCGTAACTGCCCTGTACATAGCACCTGTATCCACATATATATAACCCAGTTCCTTAGCCAGGTCTTTCGCCATAGTGCTCTTGCCACATGATGAATGACCGTCTATTGCTATTGTAATCTTTTTCATATCTTTCTTGGTTTTTATTTTATTTTCTCTACTTTTTCCTTACACTTCTCCATCAGCCATGTGGGGGTGGAAGTGGCACCACATATTCCCACACTATTCATGCCCTCAAACCATTCAGGCTGTATCTCGTCAGGTCCTGCAATGAGGTAGCTGCGAGGGTTCTTTTCCTTGCAGGCTTTATAGAGCACCTTGCCGTTACTGCTCTTGCGTCCACAGACAAAGAGAATGAGGTCATGCCTGATAGCAAAAGAACAGATGTTTGGCATACGGTTTGCCACCTGACGACAGATGGTATCGAAGCTTTGGAATATAGCTCCTTCCTCTATATGCTGCTGACAGTATTCTATTATCTGATGAAACTCATCAAGTGATTTCGTAGTCTGAGAATAGAGATAGATGTTATGTGAGAAATCAAGTTTCTTAGCATCATCAGCATGTTCTATGACTATTGCCTTGCCATTAGTCTGTCCCACCAGACCAAGCACCTCAGCATGACCGTTCTTGCCAAATATTACAATATCAGTGGTGCGAGAATTATCATCTATGGTGGAGAATTTCTTCTTGATACGCTTTTGTAAGGCAAGCACCACAGGACAAGTGGCATCAATTATCGTGATGTTATTCTTCTGTGCCAGTTCGTAAGTGGTTGGTGGTTCGCCATGAGCACGAAGCAGGACTGTGGCATCATGAAGCTGGGCAAACTCATCGTGGTCGATGGTTATCAAACCCATACCACGCAATCGCTCACACTCCATACCATTGTGGACTATATCGCCAAGGCAGTATAGCTTCTCGCCATTGGCAAGTGTTTCTTCTGCTTTCTTTATGGCTGTGGTAACACCAAAGCAGAAACCAGAACCGTTATCTATCTCTACTATCACCTTTTCTATCCTCCATACTTTTCGCTCAGGTAATTGTAATACAAATCCATGAGGTTATGAGCTGCTACGAAACTGGTCTTTTCACCATTCTGCACACTCTCTTCCATTCCCTTCATCGCATCCTTGACAACTGGATTGTTGTAGAAACTGTTGCGAAGGGTGTTGTCTATCGTTTCATACATCCAGTATTTGTTCTGCTCGTGACGACGTTTCTCAAAGTATCCGTTCTTCTTCACAAAGTCGAAATACTCATACACCATCTCCCACACCTCTTTTATGCCATAGCCGTAAAAACCTGAGTAGGTCAACACCTTACGTTGCCATCCGCTCTCAGGCAGAGGGAAGAAATGAAGTGCATTACGAAAGCCCTGAGCAGCCATCTCGCAACGCTTCACATTGTCGCCATCACACTTGTTTATCAGTATGGCATCGCTTATCTCCATTATGCCTCGCTTTATGCCTTGCAGCTCATCACCTGTGCCAGCCACCTGCAACAGCATGAAGAAATCGACCATAGAATGACAGGCTGTCTCGCTCTGTCCCACTCCGACGGTCTCAACGAATATCTTGTCGAAGCCAGCTGCTTCGCAGAGTATGATGGTTTCACGAGTCTTACGAGCCACACCACCCAGACTGCCAGCTGAGGGACTGGGACGAATGAAAGCGTTAGGATGAACAGCCAGTTTCTCCATACGGGTCTTATCGCCCAGGATGCTTCCCTTAGAGCGCTCAGAAGAAGGGTCGATAGCCAACACGGCAAGTTTTCCTCCGTAGTTATCCAATACATGAAGTCCAAACTGGTCAATAGATGTTGACTTACCTGCTCCAGGTACTCCACTAATACCTATTCTTACAGAATTACATGCATAAGGCAAGCATTTCTCTATCACTTCCTGAGCCTTCGTCTGATGATCTGGTATCATACTCTCCACCAACGTGATAGCCTGTGATAGCATAGTGACATCACCCTTTAGTATGCCACTGACTATATCATCGACTGAGTGTTCTTTACGTTTGAAACGATGACGATCAAGATATGGATTTATGCTGCTTGGCTTTACTATGCCTTGATTGACCTGTAAGCCTTGATATTCAGAGCTGTTTTCTGGATGTTCCATATTATAGTTTAGGATTTTCCTTGTTTATCTTTTAATCTCCAACACTACCTTCTGATGGTTTGGATCATTGGTAATCATGAGGATTCGTGGACGCATACGAAGTTTCTTCAGGTCCTTTGCCTTACATGTCACGGTCAGCTTTGCCGTCTCACCTGGTTCTATTTTCTTTTTATCGAGTGACACGTTTATGCCTGTGGTGAATAGCTGCAAAGACTGTATTTCGAGAGCTGTGCGACCATTGTTGCTCAATGTCACCTCATCCTTATATTTCGACTTGCTGGCAAGCGGAGTCATATCGATATATTTCCTTGACATCTCAAGACGAGGAGCGACTGCCCGCTTCACATCATCCTTGGCAATGGCTGGAGGCAATAATATGGCTGATACGGTGATTACCTTTTCAGGACTCACCTTGTCACTTCTGTTCTTACCTAAATAAACGGTGGTCTGGTTTAGTCCGTAGCTAAGCAGTTTGTTTGAGTGCAGGGTGAGTTTGACAGTGCCCTTCTGTCTTGGACCTAACACCTTTGGAGTAACCTCTGCTGTAAGATATGACGGGAGTCGTAGAACCACTGGTGTAGCATTCTGAGAGCTGGGATTCATTATGTGAATCTCCTGGGTCAGTTTCTGTCCCTTGTTAACATCATCATACTCCACATTATCCTTATCAGCAAGCAGAGAACCCATGCGACAAGGGTATTCTCCTGAGTAATTCTCTATCTTAGTAACCACCACACCACTAACTACAATCTCTGTTGGTGTGCCACCTCTGTTAGGTTCTGTAAACACTCTCACGACACGAGAGAAATGACCCAGTTGCTTGGCATCAAACGTCAAAGACACCTGAGCCTTAGCGTTAGGCATCAGTCTGCCCTTGGTGAAGTTTGCTGTTGTGCAACCACACCCTGTATCAATATCTTTTATCTCAACCGCTTTGCCAGTGGTATTCTTCAGTTCCAAAGTGTATGTGGCTGGTTTGTTGAACAGCATTTCACCACAATCCATCTCTCTACTTTCAGGGGTAAGGTCCTGGGCTCCCACACATAGAGGGAACATAGAAGAGGAAAGAATCAAGGATGTTATGGCTGTCAGAAATCTATTTATCATATACAGTTATTCAAAAGTTCAAATGGTTAATGGGGGCTGGGATTATTTTACATTCAGCTTCATAGCCTCAGCACTTCCACGGAATTCTGGGGCATATTCGCAAACTATGGTTGCATTGCCTGACTGATATTCGCCTATCCTGCTGACGTAGTATTCTGTTTCTATCTCGTACTTACCCTTAGCCAACTGGTCGAAGTGGTATATCGACTTGGAGTCTCGCATCTCAGCATAATAACCTCTGTATGCACCCCAACGATAACCTGAAAGTTGGTTGACTGGTTCGAGACAGGCAGGACGATTATCAGTAACTGTAACAAAGTCATAATCTCTGTCTGCCACAATGGTGAGTTTCACCTTCACCTTCTCGCCCACCTTGAGCTTCTCTGTCTTCAGTTCTCTGCTTATGCTTAGGGCTCCCTGAATATCCTCTGGTCTTACAGTGTAAGTGGCGAGCATAGTGGTATCCTTTACATCATGCAGGGCATAGAGCGCATTGACAGTATTTATTGGGTTGTCCCACTTCTGGGTTCGCTTTGACGATACTATCCACCTCTGCATCTCGCCTATTGTCTGTTCGTCTTCTGGTGTCACATTCTGCATCGCCTCGATACACATCGTCTGGGTTGGAATGCGATAGCTGCACCATGAATATGAAGCCCTGTATGAGTCAAAATATCTGCCCATATCAGCACGATACACTGTATGCTGCTTTATAGACTCCACAAATTCTGAGGCTTTCTTTTTCTTGCCGTTTTCATTAAGGGTTATAGCTGACACAGCCTTGGTCTGCATATCATCAAACTTAGTCTCTTCGTATATCATCTTGCGGAAGAAACTCTCAGCAGCACCTCCATCCTTTCCGCTTATGGCAAGGGTGTAGAGCCAGTCTAATGCCGTTGATGAGAGATACTTTACATTATATTTCTTCATCTCGTGCATCTCTTTTTCCATCTCTTTCTCAGCAAACTTAAATGCCTTCTCCATCATGAACTCAGTATTAGTCTGCTTGCCACACATAAGGTTGAGTCGGGCAAGGGTCTTGAGCACTTCGATGGTGATGTATCTGTTGCTCTGCATACCATTATACCATGCAAAACCTCCGTCGGCATGTTGCAGATTTATAAGCTGTGCCAATACGTTGTCGTTTGCTGGCGATACTATAGTGTCGTTGAGGTGTGCAGATACCACATTGGCATATATTGCCTGTACCAAGGCAATGGCATTTGTGCTCTTTGGCACCTGCAGTTCTGGTAATGCCTCCATCAGCATCTTTCGTGGGTTTACCACTATTGCCGTGGTGTCTGCCTGAATCTCCTTTTCTGTCAGTACAGGCAACAGATGCTGTTCGCCGTCAGAGAATCCTGGCACCTGAGCTGAGAAACTACATAACAGGTCGCCTTCTTTCTCCACGTCATAGGCAAAGGTCACTCCCTGTGTTCTGCCAGCCTCTGTCATCACCGTCTTGCTCTCTCGGCTAATCACCTTCTCAGTCTTGGCATCCTTCACTATGAAGTTCACTGTCACCTTTTGTGCTTTCTCCATCAGATTGGCTATGCTGGCACTTATCGTTGCCTTATCACCCACTCTCAAGAATCGTGGCATCTTAGCCTGCACCATCACCTTCTTCTGTGTCAGGGCTGTGGTATCCATGAGTGCATATCGCATCTCCTTATCATGAGCAAGTGCCATAAAGCGCCATGTGGTAACACTCTCTGGCATAGTGAATTTCAGGGTTGCCACACCATTCTTGTCTGTCATCACCTGTGGCAGGAAGAATGCCGTCTCGCCAAAGTTGGAACGCATAGGCACATCAGCCTCAGCACTATTGCCTGCATAGCCTACTGTCACGGCTTCATCGTTAGTAACGTCGAATGAACCTATAGGCATACTGCTGCTATTTGTCTTTGCCATCGCCATCATAGGTGCTGATTCTACACAGTCAAAGACCTTTTGGTTCACCTCATACAGACCTCTGGATTTTCCTGACACACCTAATGCATAATATCTTCTTACTCTGATGTAGTCTTCATCTATGTAGTTGAAGGCAAGTTTTTCCTCCTTAAACAGCTTGAATTCTTTATGTCCGTAGAAATATGTTGAACCAATATGTCCAGTGTTCCATCCCATTGTTGGGAGATACAGCGAACGATAGTCACCAAGAATCCAATTATTGCCCTTCAATGCATCCAGACTCTTGTCATACATCACAGCCATCACCTGTGCCTTGCTTGGCGTGCCGTCAGGGTTCTTTATCTTCAGAGTCCATGTCTCTGTCTGACCTGGGTAAAGCTTATTGCGGAATGTGCCCCACTCCATAGTGAGTGTCTTTGATGGCAGATATTTCTTAACCTGGACATTATCATTCACCATCTCTCCGTCCTTAACCCATGCTACGGAGAATGTCACTCCATCACCATACTCCTCTTTATATAATAAGGTGTATGTGGTGGAATCATTAAACTCTATCTTTCCTTTCTCCATTACGCTGTCGCTTGCACATAATGTGTAATATGCAAACACCTTTGATGCTTTGTCAGCACCCACATTCCTCAGCGTAATCTTTACGGGTTCGTTATTCTCACTAAAATTCTTTGCTGAAGCAGAAACGGCTTCTGGTGCTTTTGGTGTTTCAGGCTTCTGAGGCTTGTCATTCTCTCTCTTCTTTGTTATACTCTCTGAGTGAGATTCTCCTGTATCGTCTGTCACATCAGCCTTCAGAGTATAGTGATAGCAGTAATACCATTTCTTGTCAATATCCTCTGGCAATGTCATCGGCATATGGGCATAGAACATTCCATCAGCATCAGTGTAGAGGGTATCATTAAGTAATATCGTACCACCATACCTGAAGTATTGGGTTCTCTTCACCTCAGAAACGACCTTGGCATTTGCCACTGGCACACCGCTGTAGGTCTTTACCTCACCCTTTACTATTATAGTGTCTTTATTTGTTTTTTCAGTACTAAGTTTTTCGTTTTCGTCTATAGTCAGTTTCACCTCAAAGTTTGGACGCTTGTAATCCTCTACTCTAAAGCTGACACTACTTGTCACACTCCCCTTACCTGCTACACTATAATAGCCGTTCTCACCCTCTTCTGGTATCTTGAAGTCGGCTGTCGCAGTTCCATAATCATCTGTTACTACGGTCTTCTCCTCCATTGCTTTGTTTTTTCTATCCCGCAATATCAGAGTTACCTTTTCTCGTGGTGATACCATCGTTTCCTTGCCGTCCATTACCGTATGGCACAATACACTGACGTGCACTGTCTGTCCCCTGCGATATATCGCCCTGTCAGCATACAAGTTGATGTGGTTCTGCACCTTCTGTGCCTTCCCCGAACGATAGCTTGTCCATACTGCCGTTGCAGGCATAGCCGTATCACTACCCTTAGTGGCATAGGTATAATAGTCGTTTCCATAGATATTGGCATCTTTTTTCTTAATGACAAGTTCACCATTACCGTCTGTAATACCCACTTGTTCTTTCTGTTCTTTCGTACCCCATAATCTCTTTGTATAGTGCACAGTGGCACCATCAACAGGTGCTCCTGTCTTTGCATCAACAACCACAACTCTCACCTTGTCATCAGGCAGAGCCATTTCTATTACCTTCAGGTTGGTAACATATAGTGTGTCTGTCGTTCTCTTTATCTCTCCCTTTTCATCAGCTATGCTGACTGTCCACTTTCCTAACGGCAACCTGCCTATGGTCAGCGTATCACTTTCTTTCTCTTCCCACTCGTTCTTCAGATTAAAGGTATGGGTATATTTCTTTTTATCACCACTACCATTTACAAGGGTCACATTCAGCTGACCTATGTTTCTGATATGTTTTAAGGTCAGTTTCACATCATCCTGTGTTGACACCACCTGTTTGGCTATCGTGGCATCAAAAGAAGGCTTAGTCAGTTCATTCCTTATATTTCTTATGAAAATGATTTCCTTCCAGTCTTTCCATTCCACGAGAGCCTTATCTATCATAGCCACAGCCTTACCTGCATCTTTTTCGTTGGCTATGGCATCACCCAATCTGCGCCACTTAACCACCTTGTTGTCTTTACCATAGTATTTCTCCAACAGGTCTGTGGTCTTTTTCCCTTTGTCATCTGTCAGGATTATAAGGCTTAGCAGGTCGTTGTTGAAATACCTGCTGTCCTCTCCCTTCACTATCAGGGGCAGATACTCATGCGCCTTTCCTGCTTTCCTATATAGCGCAGAGTCTGGTGACGACAATAGGGAATCTATCCATTGTTCATTCTGTTTGTCATCATTTTTCCAACTCACATTGGCATAACGCACATAACACAAGTCTGCCAACGCTGCCTCTACACCATGACCATTCTCGCGCCATTTCATTTGGCGTATTTTCAGTCGAGCCTGTGCTGCCCTTAACGAATCAGGAGAAATCTCTCTCTGCAACACCATTTCTTTCATAAGTGCTGCAAGCAGATTGCCATAATCCTGACCTTTCTCAGCCTTGCGCTCTATCTTTTCAATAGCCGCAAGGGCACTCTTCGGCTGGTCCTTATCCTCTGCTGTCTTCACTTGCTTCCATAGTGAGGTAAACGACTGAGCCTCCGCCTGTTGGATGAAGAGCGAAGAATGAAGAACAAAGAATAGGGAGAATATGTAGAAGCAGTGTTTCATAACTTTAATGAACTGTTACTCGTTTCGTTTTCTCTCGTTCGGCATTTCTACGATTGGTCACAGTCACTATCGACTGTGCCAGAGCGATAAATGCCTGACCTGTCGGCGATGCCACATTCAGGGCTGCTGGTGTTCCATTGTCACCATTCTCACATATATCCTGCACTACAGGAATCTGTGCCAGCAATGGCACGTTCATCTCCTCTGCCAGTTGCTTACATCCCTCTTTGCCAAAGATATAGTATTTCTCATCAGGATGCTTCTCAGGAGTAAACCATGCCATATTCTCCACCAGTCCCAATATAGGCACATTCACCTTATCGTTGGTGTACATATCAATACCCTTTCTGGCATCAGCAAGTGCCACCTGCTGTGGGGTGCTCACTATCACAGCACCCGTTATGGCGAGTGTCTGCAACAATGACAGGTGTATGTCAGATGTGCCAGGAGGAGTATCAAGAATCAGGTAGTCCAGTTCGCCCCAGTCGGCATCGGCTATGAGTTGCTTCAGTGCGCTGCATGCCATACCGCCACGCCACAGTGTAGCAGTGTCTTTGTTCACAAAGAATCCTATCGAGAGGAGTTTCACGCCATATTGCTCTACGGGCATTATAAGCTGCCTGCCGTCTTTCTCTATAGCATAGGGGCGAGCCTCCTCCAGTTGGAACATCTTAGGCACTGACGGGCCGAAGATATCAGTGTCAAGCAGTCCTACACTATAACCCAAACGGGCAAGTGATATGGCGAGGTTGGCACTAACGGTACTCTTACCTACTCCGCCCTTGCCCGAACTTACTGCTATGATGTTTTTCACATCAGGCAACAGTTTGTCGTCCTCAGGACGTGGTGCAGACTTAAACTCCGTCTTTATGTTGACCTCTACGCTGTCTGTATCATTAGGGAATGCCTGTTTTACGTGATACCTTATAGCTGCCTCGGCTGCCTTCAATGTTGATTTCAGGAATGGGTCTGTCTCTCTCGGAAACTTCAGCACCACCTCTACCATCCATCCTGCACCATCACATTGTCTTTTCACAACAGGTTGGTCAGCAAGCATCTCGCTCTCCACCAGGTTTCGTTTGGTGCCTGCATATATCACGCTACTAAGCGCATCAACTATTATCTTTGGATATAATGTCATTTGATTATCTGATTTGAAGTCACCTTGTACTTAGTCACCTTGTACCTTCTTTATTTCCTCCTCTGTCTTGGTCAGTTTGTCCTTACAGAGTTGTATGAGTTGTTTTGCCTCCTTCAGCTTCTGGGTGAGCGAGTCGATGCTCACATCGCCGCTCTCCATCTGCTGAACGAGTTCTTCCAGACGCTTCATCGCGTCTTCATATTTCATATTATTATCTGCCATGTTACTTTCTTTCTTTTTGAGAAGCACAAAGGTAGCATTTTATTTTGACATATACAAATCCGCCTATGATTTTTTCAGGGCTATCTTATAGAATGAGCCGTCTTCTGAGGTCTTGTGCTCGTAATTCCTTGATTTCAGCACTCTACCCAAAGCCGTCAGCTCATCGTGAGTATTCTGCACTTTTGGATATTTCTCTGCTATGGCAGCCATCACGTCGTCAAGTTTCATGAATGGTGTTTCAGCAGGAGTCTGCTCGGCAGGAACGAATACAGCACCTACCATCTCTGGATAATCACCCATCAGGTGATGCAGCCACAGAGCAGTCATATCCTCAAGGGTCTTGCCCTTAGTCTCAGGAACGAGCTTCCATACGAATACGGCAGCAAGGATACAGATAATGCCATACAATCCGTAGGTGAACCAGTGTCCGAAATGGTCACCCTCAGTCAAGTGCAGATTAAACATGGGCACGAAGCTAGAACTTACTATAAAGTTGAATACCCATTGGAATGCAACGGCTATGGCAACAGCAGCACCACGGATAGTGTTAGGGAACACCTCTGCTATGAGCACCCAGCATATTGGTCCCCAAGAGAACATAAAGCATGCTGAATATATCAGAAGATTTGCCATGCAGACCTCCTCCATACCTGGCTGACCGAATGACACAGCCACTCCAAAGGCACCTATCGCCATACCGATAGAACCTACTATGAGCAGCGGACGGCGACCCAGTCTCTCCACCGTGAATATTGCAACGAGTGTGAATATGATGTTCACTATACCAGTAAAGATGGTAACGGTCATCTCATTATCGAAGCCCATAGCGTCATATATACGTGGAGCATAATACAACACAGCGTTAATGCCTACTGCCTGCTGGAACACAGAGAGCATGATACCCACAAAGATACACATCCAACCATAGGTGAAGAGTTTCTCCGTCTTGGTGTGCATAGTCTCCTTGATTTCCTCAAGAATGACGTGTGCCTGGCGCATGCCGTTGATACGAGAGAGCACATGCTGGGCGTCGTCAAATTTTCCTACAGAAACGAGGTAACGAGGACTTTCAGGAACAAAACATATCAGTATAGTGAACAGAGCTGCAGGAATCATCTCTGAGCCAAACATATAACGCCAGCCTGTGGTTATTGTCCATTGGTCGCTATGTGGCAATACAGCATTCACTCCCTGTCCTATGCTCACAATCTCGGGCATCTCGTGATCGCCTAATATCATAAAGTTGACAAAATACACCACCAACTGACCAAAGATTATGGCAAACTGGTTCCAGCTTACAAGCATACCACGTATTTTATAAGGTGATATCTCACCGATATACATAGGACACACGGCTGAAGCCAGTCCTACACCTATGCCACCTATCACACGATAGATATTGAACATTACAAGAAGGTCATAAGTTGGAACGCCTCGTTCGAAAAATAATGTCTCCGGCTCCATACTGCCATAAGCAGAAACGAAGAATAGCATACCAGCTATCATGAGTGTACGCTTACGACCCAAGTTTGAAGCAAAAAGTCCCGAGATAGCCGAGCCTATAATACATCCTATAAGCGCACTCGACGACGTTAAACCGTGATAAAGGTCAGAATGGGTATAGTCGTCAGCACCCATAAAGAATGCCTGCAAACCCTTCTCTGCACCAGAGATAACAGCCGTATCATAGCCAAACAACAAGCCACCTAATACGGCAACCATTACAATCGAAAACAGATAGCTCTTGCTACCTTTGTCAACATTTTGTTCCATACTTTATAATAGATAATAGATTTAATTACATTAGTCTATACACTCAGTTATTAAGCAGCACATCAGCCTTTTTATAATGGCATATGTGCAAAATCACTGCAAATTTAAACAAAAAAAATGATACAAAAGAATGATTCGAGTAAAAATTTCACTACAAGTGTTCATTCAGCCTGACATCAACAGAGAGGCAGTTCGAGGAAGATGGAATTCGAAAATCGCAGGTTCCGAGCAAGAAATCCCCCCCGACTTTTGTATAAACTCTATATTATGTTTGGATTACAAATAACGCCCAGTCGTGATGACTCGGCGTTATTTTCTTTAGGAAAAAAATGGAGGTTAGAGTTTTAATGCTTAATTTTGAATTGAATTTTGATAAATTTCTGCCTGAAAGGCATTAATGATTATAATAGCACCTTATTGTCTGAATGTCTGAATGTCTAATTGTCTCTTGTAATATGCCATAAATATATTTTTATCTGGTGCAAATTTACAAAATATTATCCAAAAGTAGGGGCAAAAAAAAGATAGAATTATCCAAAAGTAGGGGCAAAAAAAATGTGCCAACTGCTATATCATTGTCAATGTTATAGCATATTGATAGGAAGAGCCTTCCTACCAAAGGGCAATCTTACCTATGTGTCCTATTTCCAGATTCAGAGGAATCCCCATAGCCTTAAACAGGCGAGTGATACTTGACAAAGAAATGCTCTTGCCACGTTCCAAACGAGAAATCTGCGCTTTCTGCACACCTATTCTCTCCCCCAGCTGCTCCTGAGTAAGTTTTTTAGAAAGCCTTGCCTGCCTTATTGCTTCACCCAACTTATATGCATGAACAGACTCATCCACGTTGCGCTCAAACTCATCACGCCTTGGAGTTCCTACAGGACCGAGGTCTCTATCCAGAGTTTCCTCAAAGTCAATAAACTCTTTTTCTTCCATCTATTCTCTATTTCTGAGCGCAAAGATAAGCAAAGTTTCCATAATACGCAACTTTTTTTAGCTACAAAAATAACAATTTATTTCAAGAAATTGATAAAATTATCCAAAAGTAGGGGCGAAAAAAAGATAAAATTATCCAAAAGTAGGGGCAAAAATTTATTCATTCCCCAAAATTTTCTGTTTAATTTTGAATTTAATTTTGATAAATTTCTGCCTGAAAGGCATTAATGATTATATAAAATCGGCTCAAAAAACACTGAATAACATACATTTTTAGTATGATTTGAGCCGATAAATGGGGAAAAAGCAATGATTTTGAGCCGATTCTCGCCGTAGAAACATATTTCTGATAATCCCCTATCCTTCGTTATATCATTACGTCAAAACCACTACCCTGAAACAAGGAAGTGGTTTTTATTTTTCACCTTATTTATAAAAAAAAGTGCGCCAAGCTTCACAGCCCAGCGCACCTTGTACCTTGTCACTTAGTCACCTGTTCCCGTTAACGTTCCCGTTCCCGTTAGCTCACCCAAAGAACTTTGGGGAGCTCACCGCCAGGTCGTAGCCCAACTCTGCGTAGGTTCGCATAGAGTGCACCTGAGCAGCGTTCGCGCCCATCTCCACCCTTGTCATAGCCAATAGCAGTTGTACTACGAGGTCTCTGTTTTTGAGATCTATCTCAGTGTCATAGTCCACAGAGAAGGGCTCACTCTGCCTAACGCCCATAAACTGTCTTACAGCCTTGATGTACTCCACAGTGTTGTTTTCAGAGCGTGGTGCCCATGTCTCGATGATAGCGCCCATCGTCTTGATGCCTCGCTTGCGATATGACCTCAGTATCATTACTGCTGCCCTGTAGCCGAAACTGAATGCAGCGAACACTACGAAGCCTCCGTGACCCTTCAACTTACTGCCAAACCAGTTAGTCTTCTTGTCATATCTTATGTTCAGCGGATTGCAGTTGCGATAGGCTAATGAATCTTGGAACTTACTCATCTCTCAGTCCTCCTATAATTTCTATTTCTCTTTTCATTGTTCTTTCTCCTTTATTTTTTTTAATCGTTTGATACTTTTGATACTTTTGATACTTTTGATACTTTTCGCCATTCGTTCTTAGCAAATTTCTCCACTACTCCTGCCTTAATCCAGTTTAAGACTAAAACTTTCACCTGTGTTTTATAGCCTAAGATATCAGCCACCCTGCGTACATCTTCCTTCTTAAACTCATCACCTAAATGTTCAAGAATAGACTTGCTACGCGTTCCGTTAGGCAGAGCGGTTTCCTGCATAGCCTGCTGATACTTCGAGCCGAAGGTCTTGCAGATAGCGTTGAGGTCTTGCTCCATCCACCACTCAATCCACTTGGCACAGGCTTTCTTGTCCTTGTCTGTCATGGGTTTGCCGTAGAGCTGGGTGCAAAGCAAAGCTATTCGCTTGCCTCTGTCACCAACTCGTCTGCGGAAGGTGTCGCGAGCCTCGTCATTGTCTATCATCGCCTTTCTGCACTGCTCCTTCTG
>DEJW01000022.1:0-137 GCA_002353585.1 Prevotellaceae bacterium UBA2738
AAGGTTACCTCAATCTGAGGAATGCCACGACGGGCAGGTGCGATACCAGTCAGATTGAACTGTCCGATAGACTTGTTCTGTGCAGCCATAGGACGCTCGCCCTGCAGTACGTGAATGGTTACCTCTGTCTGATTGTC
>DEJW01000022.1:167-25803 GCA_002353585.1 Prevotellaceae bacterium UBA2738
GCAGCTGTTGAGAATACCTCGCTCTTCTTGCAAGGAATGGTCGTATTAGCCTCAATCAGCTTGGTCATAACTCCACCCATTGTCTCGATACCCAGTGTCAACGGGGTAACGTCGAGCAGAACGATGTCGCCTACACCACCTTCCTTGTTCAGGATGGCACCCTGAATAGAAGCACCAACGGCTACCACCTCGTCAGGGTTAACACCCTTTGAAGGCTCCTTACCGAAGTAGTTCTTTACCAACTCCTGTACGGCAGGGATACGGCTAGAACCACCTACGAGGATGACCTCGTCGATATCTGCAGTGCTCAGCTTGGCATCAGCAATAGCCTTCTGACAAGGAGCCAGACAAGCCTGGATGAGTCCGTGAGCCAACTGCTCGAACTTAGCACGGGTGAGGTTCTTTACCAAGTGCTTGGGCACACCAGCGACAGGCATGATGTAAGGCAGGTTAATCTCTGTGCTTGTGCTAGAAGACAGTTCAATCTTTGCCTTCTCAGCAGCCTCCTTCAGACGCTGCATAGCCATCGGGTCTTTGCTCAGATCGGCACCGCCGTTCTCAGCCTTGAACTCCGAAACGAGCCAATCAATAATACGGTGGTCGAAATCATCACCTCCGAGGTGGGTATCACCATCGGTTGCTTTTACCTCGAAGACACCGTCACCGAGTTCGAGCACGGATACATCGTGTGTACCACCACCGCAATCGAAGACCACAATCTTCATGTCCTTGTTGGACTTGTCGAGGCCATAAGCCAAGGCAGCAGCGGTCGGCTCGTTAACGATACGGCGTACGTTGAGACCTGCGATCTCGCCGGCTTCCTTGGTAGCCTGACGCTGCGAGTCGTTGAAGTATGCCGGCACGGTGATGACAGCTTCGGTAACCTCCTGTCCGAGGTAGTCCTCAGCGGTCTTCTTCATCTTCTGGAGCACCATAGCTGAGATTTCCTGTGGAGTGTACTTGCGACCCTCGATGTCAACACGTGGGTAGCCGTTCTCGTTAACTACTGTGTAAGGAACACGTGTAGCCTCTTTAGAGCTCTGGTCATAGGTCTCACCCATGAAACGCTTGATAGAGAACACGGTGTTCTTAGGGTTTGTGATAGCCTGACGCTTGGCAGGGTCGCCCACCTTACGCTCGCCATCCTTTACGAAGCCTACAACGGAAGGCGTAGTACGCTTACCCTCAGAGTTAGCTATTACTACAGGCTCATTGCCTTCAAAAACTGCGACACAAGAGTTAGTTGTGCCAAGGTCGATACCAATAATCTTTCCCATAATCGTATAATTTTTTAGTTTTGTTTTGTTCGTTATATATTAATAAATAATGTGGAACGCATTCGTCCACGTCCCACATTTACAAACCCCGTGCCAACAAATTATGACAGGGGTGACATCTGCCAAGCAGCGACATTGTGTCACACTTTATGGCATAAAGTTAAAAAAAATAGCAAAAAATTTGGTAGTTTCGCCGAAAAGCAGTACCTTTGCACCAGAAAAGATAAAGTATTGGGATATGGTGTAATGGTAACACTGCAGATTCTGGTCCTGCCTTTCCTGGTTCGAATCCGGGTATCCCAACCACAAGGATCAGCGTTGTCTCAGTAAGACGACGCTTTTTTTGTTCTCAAACTAAACTAAAACTAAACAATAATACAAATAACAAAGAAACCTATGAAGAAGACTATCTCAAACACTCTGAAAATGTTTGCCGTAGTGTGTGCTATGCTGTCTGTCAGCGTGTCTGTACAGGCAGAGGGCTGGGACCAGCAGGTTTATGATGCCATTATGTCACGCATCAAGGCACCAACATTCAAGTCAAAGTTTTATCGCATCACCGACTTCGGTGCGAGCACCAGTGCTACAGCTGCCAAGAACCAGAAGGCTATCAACAAGGCCATCGCTACCTGTTCAAAGAAGGGTGGTGGTAAGGTCATTGTGCCAGCAGGACTGTATATGACAGGTGCTATCACGATGAAGTCTAACGTAAACCTCGTAGTGGAGGAGGGTGCAACCCTGCGTTTCGCTTTCGAGCGCGACCTCTATCCTAACGTTGAGACACGTTGGGAAGGCCTTAACATCATCAACTACCAGCCTTGCATCTATGCCGTTGACGCTGAGAATATCGGTGTGACAGGTAAGGGTGTGATTGACGGCTACGGCTCTAACGAGCGTTGGTGGTATATGAAGGGCAACAAGCATCATGGCTATCATGAGGGTGTTGACGAGTGGCAAGGTAAGGATGCAGTTGGCAATCGTGCCGACCTGCTCAAGATGGCTGACAATGGTGTGCCAACAGCCAAGCGTATCTTTGGTAAGGGCAAGGGACTTCGTCCTCAGCTCATAAACTTCGTGCGTTGCCAGAATGCTATCATCGAGGGTGTTGAGTTGCGCGACTCTCCATTCTGGGTTATCCACCCACTGTTTGTGAAGAACCTCATCGTGCGCGATGTTACCATATACAATGAAGGACCTAACGGCGACGGTTGCGACCCGGAGTCTTGTGAGGATGTGCTTATAGAGAACTGTACCTTCCACACTGGCGACGACTGTATAGCCCTGAAGTCAGGACGTAATGCTGACGGCCTAAAGGCTAACATACCTTGTAAGAACGTGATTATTCGTGGCTGTAAGATGGCTGACGGACACGGTGGCGTGGTTATCGGTTCAGAGATTTCAGGTGGTTGTGACAATATCTTTGCAGAGAACTGCGAGATGGACTCACCAAACCTTGACCGTGTGCTCCGCATCAAGACCAACACCTGTCGTGGCGGTATCAACCAGAATATCTTTATCCGCAACATCAAGGTAGGTCAGTGCCGTGAGGCAGTAGTGCGCATCAACCTGGTTTACGAGCCAAACGAGATTGCTGAGCGTGGCCACATACCAACAGTGCGCAACGTGTGGGTTGAGAACGTCAACTGTAACAAGTCACAGTATGGCGCCCGTTTCAACGGTCTGGAGGATGAGGCACAGATATACAATATCAACATAAAGAACTGTAAGTGGAACAACATCCAGAAGATGCCAGTTGAGGTTACGGGCAAGACTCGTGACATTAAGCTTGAGAACGTAAGCTTCGGCTGGTAAAATCAGATTAGCAATACAGAATCCCATAAGTTCAAGGGTTGAGCTTATGGGATTTTTTATTCCGGAGGCCCTGGACAATGTTTCCAGAGACTCTGGAATAACTCTAAAATGGTGCAGGGCTCGTTATATCTATCCTTTCTCCAGTGAAGGGGTGGATGAAAGACAGACGGGTTGCATGCAGAAACATCCTCTCTGCTGGGCTGTTGCCATAGAGAGGGTCGCCAAGTATGGGTCGCCCTAGTCCGTCAGGGTGAGCACAGTGTACCCGCAACTGGTGGGTTCGGCCAGTGAGTGGAAAGAGCCTCACTCTGTTTTCGTTCGTAAACTCATATCTCGTTATCGCCTCCTTGCCATCCTCGTAATCCACTCGTTGCATGGGTCGATTCTCAAAGTCAGCAGAGAGGGGGAGGGAGATAACCCCACCCCTTAGTCCCCTCCCGAGAGGAGGGGGATAATTACTATCACTTACTATCGCCACATATTCTTTGCACACAGAGTTTTCGCCCCACATTCTTTGCATCCTGACAAATGCCTCTTCCGTCTTGGCAAAGAGCAGTATGCCTGAGGTGTCCATATCGAGGCGATGGACGGCTTTTAAGAATTGAGAATTGAAAGTTAAGAATTGAGAATTATGATTGCTCCCTCTTAACTGTGAACCGTGAACTGTGAACTGTGAACTGTTGAGCATCGTCTGGGCATTGGGCAACTGGCGCTTGCCTGGTACGGAGAGCAGACCTGCTGGCTTGTCGATTGCCACAAACCACTGGTCCTGCCACAGTATTCTTATCTCGCCTTTTGGGGTGTTGCGCATAAAGGGATATACCTTGCATCCCTCAGGCAACATATACCATAGTATAGGCATACACTTAGCCTGACAGGGTTCATAAAACTGCCCATGATGCCGTATGATGCCCTTGGGCGAGTCGCCATACCAAAACTCGGCTATCGCCTTGACTTTTAAACCATGCTTGTTGGCATAATTAAGCAGTTTGGGAGCACAACATTCGCCAGTTCCGCCAGGTGGCACCGTCTGTTTGGAGCCTGTGCGCTGGGCATAGTCGGTAAACACTTTAAGCACAGAAGCCTCGCCCTCCGCATTGTTATCTTCCTGCGGGGTAGGGGGAGGAGTGATGACAAACTGTGAGAATAGCCAGCGTTGCAGAGCCTGCGAACGTTCCTTGCGCTCCTGCTTCATCGCCTCCACTTCCCTTGTGCGCTTGCCCTTGGGCAGAAGAGCCTCAGCCTCTTTTATCTTGTGGTTAAGTGCAGTTATCTCAGCCTCGTGGGTCTTGAAATATCCGTCTGGTTGCAGATAGTCGAATATGGCAGGCACATAACCCTCCCAGTCGCTTCTGCCCAATATCTGTCCTGAGTAAGCCTTGAGAAACCTCTCCTTTCCATCCTCGTCTTCATACACCAGGAACCCAAACATTTTTCCGCAATTCACCTCCTCACGCCATTCGGCATGGGCTTCTATATCCTTTATTATAAGGTCGCGGATTTGTTTATAGTTCATTAAGGTGTCTTTCTATCGGTATGCCACGATTTATGTCCTGGTTGTTCTTGTTCTTGTCTATCCAGCTGTGTATTATGTCCATGGCATAACGGGTGGCATGCTCCAGGGTGTCACCATCCTGCAGCTTGCCCACTATGATGCTTGAGAATATGTCGCCAGTGCCAGGAAACTGCACAGGTATCTCGTCGTAGGGCAATAAGAAATACTTTCCGCTGAAGTGGTTGTAGCCCACCACGGAGTGCTGATCGTCTATTATGCAACTGGTTATGATGACAGACATCGAGCCAATCCTCCTCACCTTGTTCACCAGTTCCTTAGCCTCAGTTGCTGTTATACCTTTTTCTTTATAGGGCATATTGGTCAGCAGACATGCCTCTGTATAGTTAGGGAAACAGAGGTGTGCCACACTCAGCATCTCCCTCATGCAACGCACTGTGCCGTCGTTGGCTCCACCATAGAGTTTGCCATAGTCGCCCATCACTGGGTCAACGTATATCGCCGTACCCAGAGCCGCCTGTTCCCTGCAGTATTGTGCCACCATCTGTGCCTGTCTCTCACTCGCCATGAATCCTGTCGTTATGGCATCAAAGCGGAACCCCAGCTCATTCCATTTCTCCAGTGCCTCCACTATGTAGTCCGTGCTCTCCATTATGGCATACTTGCCATAGGGGAAGGTGTTGCTAATCAGCATGGTGGGCAAGGTAAACACATCGTGCCCCATATACGAGAAGATAGGCATCTGAGCTGCTGCTGCCACCTTTCCGTATCCGCACATGTCGCTTACTATGAGTATTTTGCTCTTTTTCATTATTTCGATGCAAATTTACAATAAAATGGTGAATTATCAAATTTACTGACTGATAAATTGCATTTTCTCCCTTTAATTGTTTGCCTATATTCAGGAAAATTATTACCTTTGCCCTGAAAATGAGTAAACTAAAACCAAAAACAGTACTTATATGAAGAAGTTTTTTACAGCGTGCCTCATGGCACTTTTTGTTGTGTCAGCCAATGCTGATGTGCAGGTTAAGGAGAAACTCAACCGTGCTCCAGTGGCTGTCAAGACCTCACAGGGCATCCTCGTTTCGTGGCGCTATCTTGGTGCTGACGGCGATGCTACGTTCTCAGTTTATCGCAACGGCTCTCTCATTAAGGAGAGCATAGCCGATGTTACCAACTATCTCGATGCCGACGGTCAGCCTGGCGACACCTATAAGGTGGTGAGCAGCAAGGGTGGCGAGGCTGAGTGCGAGGCTTGGGACAATATGTTTACCAAGATAAGCTTGCCTCGTCCTGCAGCCCGCAAGTCTATCACAGGCAACCTCACAGGTCGCTATCGCCCAGATGATATCTCCGTGGGTGATGTTGACGGCGACGGCGAGTATGAGCTCATCGTAAAGTGGTTCCCAGACAACCAGCGTGACTCTGGTAAGGATGGTATAGCAAGTGCTACATACATTGACTGCTACGAGATGGACGGCACACAGAAGTGGCGCATTGACGTTGGCGATGGTGTGCGTTCAGGCAATCATACCACTCAGTTCCTCGTATATGACTTTGACGGCGACGGCAAGGCAGAGGTGATATTCAAGACTGCTCCTGACTCCAAGGACGGCAAGGGCAACTACGTTACACAGGCTGGCGACGCAACCATCAAGGCTATCGCTCCTACTACCGTTTCTGTAAACTCCAAGGGTAGGGTAACGGCAGGTGCAGAGTTCCTTACCGTATTCAATGGTGAGACCGGTGCTGCCATGAAGACTATCTTCTATTCACCAGGTCGCTCTATGGAAGATTTCCCAACAGGCGACACTCAGCTGAACTCAGCATGGGGCGACAGCAACTACAACCGTGCAGAGCGTTATAATGCAGCTGTGGCTTACCTCGACGGACTTGACAAACTCCCTACAGCTATCATGGAGCGTGGCTACTACACAGCCTGCTACATCTGGGCTGTTGACTGGGACGGTACAAACCTCAAGACACGCTGGCTGCACAAGGGCACAGCTAAGGATAAGTGGAGTCTGGTAGATGCTGCAGGTACAGAACTGGCTAACGAGATCACCGATCCTGTCACTTCTCAGGGCAAGTCAAGCTACGGTCAGGGCGTGCACAGCATCTCTGTTGGCGATGTTAATGGTGATGGCTATGACGACATCTGTATAGGTGCTGCTACCATAGGTCATGATGGCAAGCTGATGTGTGCTACTGGCTTTGGTCATGGTGATGCTATCCATCTTGCCGACCTCGTTCCAGACCGCCCAGGACTGGAGGTTATGATGCCACACGAGGAGAAATCTTCTTTCGGCAACTATGGCTATGATGTGCATGATGCTACGACTGGTGAGATACTGTATCATGCTGAGAGCGCAGGCGATAACGGTCGTGGACTGGCTTGTGACTTTGTTACTACTCACAAAGGAAGCGAGTTCTGGAGCTCTGCCGAGAGCGTATCTCGTTCTTGTGCTGACGGCACAGAGGTGCTCGCCAAGAAGGCTGACACCAACTTCCGCATCTACTGGACTGGCGACCCATTCGACCAGACTTTTGACGGCAGATATGATAATACAGAGGGTTCAGCTACCAAAGGACAATCATTTCCACGCATCCGTTCCTACAACTCTGCTTCTGGCAACATCGTCACCTTCCAGGAGTTTACTGACTATGGCAAGCCACAGACCTGTAACTCAACAAAAGCTACTCCATGCCTGCAGGCAGACCTCTTTGGTGACTGGCGAGAGGAACTTATCATGACAGGTTATGAGACAGACTGGAGCGCTTCAACATGCGACTTGCTCATCTTCTCTACTCCAGAGCCAACAGAGTATAAGGTTCCTTGCCTTATGGAAGACCATCAGTATCGTATGGCTATTGCTTGGCAGAATGCCAGCTACAATCAGCCTCCACACCTCAGCTACTCTCTTGCTGAGAAACTTGGTATTGATCGTGCTACATACACTACTCAGACTGCCAACCACGCTCCTGAGAAGGTTGTTCCACCAGCACCATCAACGGGCGAGGAGACAGTGAGTGCTCCATCAGCAGATAAGGGTACCAAGGTTGGAACATGCTACACTGTAGGTATGTATGAAGAATTTACCGATTCACAAGGTAAGGTTCGCACAGGCAACAATAACAATACCATTACCATTAACGTCAATGAGGGCTACAAGATTGTCAGCATGACGTTGAAAGGACATTCCAACAACAGCTCTTCACTTGCTGACCGCTCCATCACTATGACCAATGTTGCTGTTGACGGTGTTGACATCAACGAGGCTTCATTGAAGTTCCCTGGAGGTACTGCTGGTACGGCTGATGTGACCAGAACCATCAACATGGAGGCTACACAGAATATAGTACTCACCTTTGACAACTCCAATATCGTTACTAAGGAGGAAGATGCTAATGGCAAGAACAAGCAGTTGATAGTCACCATTACCCTCAACTACGAGAAAGTGACAGCCGTAAATGGCATTGCAGAGGTTGCTGCTCAGGCTTCTGAGGTGTTGAAGGTGCTTGTCAATGGCAAGTTCGTCATCCTCAAGGATGGCAAGGAGTTCAACGCTGCGGGTCAGCAAGTGGAGTAAAAGCTTGCTTGGTTACTCCCGAGCGTAAGCAGTGAAAAGCAAAGCTTAACGCAGCGGGTCAAATCATAAAGTAAAAAAAAGATAATGAAGAAAACAGTTATTTCGCTCATTTCATTGGTCGCAACTCTGTGCGCGCAGGCTCAGGAGGTAAGCGTAAAATGGACAATGAACGACTTTAATTCTCCACAGACAACCGTCATGGATGGAGATGCAGCATATACCTCGCTGCTCACCACTGGCTATGCTAACGGTTCAAACTTCACGTTGAAGGCGTTGACATCAGTTTCGGCTGAAGCAGGCTACTCAGCAGCAGACTATAGTGCCAACCCTTTCACCCAATACACGGCAACAGAAAAGGTAAGCACGGCAACAGCTACAAGTTCTATAACTTTTACGCTCAATATTGCTGCTGGTCATAAGCTGAAGGTTACGGGCATCTCCTTCGAGGGCATGAAGGCAGGTTCGGACAAGCCTTCTCTGAGTGCTCGCCTGAAGTATGATGGCAATGCAGAGCAGAGCATTTCTGATGCAGCAGACGCTATTACCCTTGTGCGCAACAAGATAAATGCAAGCACATCCACAGGCTATGGTGAGTATAACTTTACTGTTACCAATGCGGTGGCTCAGAGTCAGGTCAACCTCGTGCTCTACGGACTTAGCGTAGATGCTACTAAGGGTATTGCTATCCGTAATGTGGTTATCTCTGGTGTGTTAGACGAAGAGGACTATGTGGCAGGCGACCTGATAAAGTCGCTCACCATAGATGGTACTGACTACTCAGAAAAGATTAAGGACTTGAGCATCGACGAGTGCTATTATACCACAAAGAAGCTCTCTGCTGCTCCTTCTTTTTACGATGCAGAACTTACCGACCTTGCTGTGGCTAAGGGCTGGACAAAGGAGGTTAGCTATAATGACCACTACGTGACTTGCAAGGTGCTCAATGGTTCAAAAGAGAAGATGAACGTAAGGGTGTACTTCCCTATTTCCAATCCTCAGCCAAAGGGCACTCCTGTTGCCATGAATCGTGGACTGATGGCGCTCAATCGTGTAGAGAGCGGTGGTCAGGGCAACCTCATATCCTGGAGGATGCGCAAGACTGACAGCAACCTTACTTATAAGATTTATCGTAACGGCACGCTCGTAGCAGCTCTCACTGACCGTACCAACTACGAAGATAACGAGGGTACAGCCAGCGACACTTACAAACTGGAGGTATGCAGTGGCGATGATGTGACGGAGACAATGGAGTGTGCCACATGGGCTAACCAGTCTCTGCGCATCCCTATGGCAGCGGCTCCTGTGGATGCTCGCGGACTGAATGCCTCCTACACCCCTAATGATGGTTCGTTCTATGATATGGACGGCGATGGCGAAGATGAACTCATACTCAAGTGGGACCCTTCTAACTCTAAGGATGCTTCTTCTGTTGGCATCACCTCTAACACCTTCATCGACTGCTACAAGCTCTCAGGAAAACTCCTCTGGCGCATCGACCTCGGACAGAATATCCGTTCTGGTGCCCACACCACACCTTTCCTCTGCTATGACTTCGATGGCGACGGCTTTGGCGAGTTGGTTGTGAAGACTGCACCTGGTACAGTTGATGGCGAGGGCAACTTCGTACTCATGGAGTCAGAGGCGGCTACCGGTCCTGCTAAGATTTGGTATAATACAGACAATGTGCCTGATAAGGCTCAGGGCCATGTGCTTGCTGGCACTCCTGAATATCTTACAGTTTTTGATGGTGCAACGGGTCGTGAACTCAAGACTGTCAAGCATCCTCTGCCATACGAGGTGGTAAAATATTGGGGCGACTACTATGGTGGACGTTCCGACCGTTACCTTGCCGCTGCAGCCTACCTCGACGGTCAGCATCCTTCTATCGTGTGGTGTCGAGGCTATTACTATTCTGCTTCTGTTGCTGCCGTCGATTGGGATGGCACCAACCTCACCACTCGTTGGGTGCATACCTCTGAGACAGCTGGTCAGGGCATTTATAACGAAGGTGCCCACAGCCTTGTCGTTGCCGATGTCGATCAGGATGGCAAGGACGAGATAGTATATGGTGCAGCTACTCTCGACGATAATGGCACATGCCTCTATCGCACTGGTTTGGCTCATGGTGATGCCCTACACGTCAGCGATTTCGACCTCGACAATCCTGGTATGGAGGTGTTCATGGTTCATGAGGAGGGTAATCATGGTTATGACCTGCATGATGCTAAGACAGGAAAAATCCTTTTGCGCGAAGAGGCAGCAAAAGATACGGGGCGTGGCTTGATGGCTGATTTCTCTAAGAACAACAAGGGTGCCGAGTATATTGTCTTCACTCCTCTTCGCAGTGTTGTCAGCACTCAGGAAGAGAAGATTGGCGAGATCATAGCCGATTCATGGGCAATAGGAGAGAGTGGCGCAGCTCCTAACAACCGAATCTATTGGGATGGTGACCTGCAGAGCGAATTCTACGACAAGAATATCGTGGCATCATGGAATGATGACATAAACGGTTGGGACCGTTACAAGTTCTCTGGCTCCAACTACGTGCCAGGCAAAGAAAATAATGGTACTAAGCGTAATCCTATTGCCGTAGGCGACCTCTTTGGCGACTGGCGTGAGGAGATAGTGCTGTGGGAAGCAGGCACACCGAATAACTTCGTCATCACTGCTACTGATATACCTACAGAGTATCTCATACCAACCCTGCGTGACGACCGTCAGTATGATGAGGCTATCGTTTGGCAGAACGTGGGCTACAACCAACCGCCACATCTCTCTTTCGACCTCTACACGCGTTACGGTTCAGGCGAGACTGCCGTTGAGGCTGTCACTGAGCATACTTCAGACGCTAAGTTGCAGATAGCTAAATACATCAAGTCTTCCCAGCTTATCATCCTCAAGGCTGGCAAGGAGTATAACGCTGCTGGACAGCTGGTAAAGTAAATTAGGAATTAGAAATTAGGCTCCGAGCTTTGCTCGCCTGAGCACCGTTAGGAGCGCAAGAATTAATAATTAAGCCCTGCTTAACTTTTCGTTAGGCAGGGCTTATAGTTTTTTTGTCTTCGTAGCGTCAGCGTTTCGTAGGCGCTTGCGCCGTATCGTAGCACCTTTGGTGCGTATCGTAGCGAAGCGTATCGTTATTTTTTCGTTATTTTCAGCGCTCTCAGCACCTTGTGCTCCCACGAGCGGTCTTTGCGGTCTATGTGGGCTTCGAGTATTCGGGTGTTGTGGGCGAGGGGGGTAATGTCATAGTCTGCCAGTGTGGCAGGTATGAGGCATGAGTGTCCTTCCCTTATCTTTATCACCCTTTCAGGTGCTTCGTGGTTGCGGAGGATAATCTTGCAGGCACCCTTTAGGCACATTGATATGATGAACGAGTCATATTTTATCAGGTTGCGATGGAAGGGTTCGTTAAGATCCATCACTCTCACGTCAAAATGTGGTGTGTCTATCACCTGTGCTGCCTTGCCTATGGTGTTGCCGTAATAGGTGCGGTAGTCCTCAGGCACGTTAAAGTCGATTGCGTCCACAGCCAGTTCGGTGTGCAGTTCGCGAGGTTTGCCGTCCAGTCCTGGGCGGTTGTAGTCGAATATGCGGTATGTCACATCGCTCGACTGTTGTACCTCAGCCAGCAGTATGCCTCCACAGATGGCGTGCACCCTGCCAGCAGGTATGAAGAACACATCGCCTGGCTTCACCTCGTGCTTTGCCAGCACGTCGCATATCGTGCCGTCCTCCACTCGCTGCTTGTATTCCTCTTTGGTTATTCGTTTGTTAAAACCAGAATACAGTGCTGCACCAGGCTCGGCGTCGATGATATACCACATCTCCGTCTTGCCGAATTTGTTGTGTCTCTCGCGTGCCAGTTCGTCGTTGGGGTGCACCTGTATGCTGAGGTCTCGTTTGGCGTCGATGAATTTCACTAGTAGGGGCAGTTTGCCACCATATTGTTCATATACCGCCTCGCCCAGCATGTCCTTGCCCCATTCCTTCACCACCTCTATCAGGTTCTTGCCCTTCAGCGGACCGTTGGCTATGGTGCACGGACTTGACTCCACGGCACTCACCTCCCAACTCTCGCCTATGGGGTCGTCGCTGGGTTCCATTCCTTTGTATGGGCGTAGCTTGTTGCCACCCCATACTATGGTGTGTAGGTTGGGTTCAAAGAGAAGAGGATATACCACTACAGCTCCGCTTTAATCTTCTCTATCATTTCCTTATACTCCTCGTCGGTGAGGTACACCTCGCCTGGGTTCATGCGGAAGAGTCCAGGATAGTCTGGTCCGCCCTTATACTTAGGAGCCAGGTGGAAGTGCAGGTGTGACAGAGTGTCAGAGAATGCACCGTAGTTTATCTTCTCTGGGTTGAATGCGCGCTGCATGGCACGTGTAGCCTGAGCCACGTCAGCCATGAAGTCGTTACGCTGCTGGTCGTTCAACTCGTTGAGGTCATTCACGTGCCTGTCGTATGCCACGAGGCATCTGCCTCTGTATGTCTGCTCTTTAAAAAGGAACAGTCGTGAAACACGCAGATGACAAATCTCAATCATCAAGTCTTTCTGAGTCTGATTGTTAGTGCAATACAGACAATCTTTTGGGTCGCTATACATTATTATTATTATTAGGTTTAAAAGTTCAAATGTTCAAGTCGCGCTTCGCGCTGGTTCAAGAGTTTAAAAGTTCAAGAGTTTAAAAGTTCAAGAGTTCAAGGTTTTCGTAGGCGCTTGCGCCGTTTCGTTTTCGTAGCGAGCTTGCTCGCGTTTCGTAGTCACGAAGTGACGTATCGTAGCCCTTTAGGGCGTATCGTTATCGTAGCACCGCAGGTGCGTTTCGTATCGTTGCTAAACGATCTTATCCATCGCCCCCTTCAGTTCCATCAGTTGTGATTTCACATCTATCAGGCGTTCCAGAATCTTGGTTTGGTGTTCCACTCCAGCTCGGTTAGCGTTGATAGCCTTACGTGCTGCGGCAATCTTCATACCGCGCACCTTCACCAGTCCGTATATCAGTCTTATGTTCTCTATGTCCTTGTCTTGATACTGTCTAACCTTGTTAGCTGTGGTGCGTGGTTTGAGGAATGGGAACTCCGTTTCCCAATAGCGCAGCGTAGGTTCTGATACTCCTATCATCTGTGCCACCTCTCTTATGCTGTAGTAAGCCTTCAGGTTTTTATTGATGTTTAGTGCCATGTTTTGGGGTCTTGTAAAATGTTGTTCGCAACAAAATTACAAATAATTTTTTATTCACCAAAATAATAACGGTTTTTTTATAGTTTTCGTCTTAGTGTTTCGTAGCGAGCTTTGCTTGTTTAACACAGATTAACGAAAAATATTTGGTAATATGGAAAACAATTCCGAACTTTGTCGCAGAATTTTGTGTGCGAAGACAGCGGTCATACCATTTTTACTACAATATTACTAACTTAAACATTTTAAACGACTTATGAAAAAGAGTTTGCTCTCAGGGCTTGCGTGCCTTACGTTAGGAGTGTCCTCGGCATTTGCTGGCGCTTCAGGTTACAAATCATCTGCATTCGGTTACGGTGCAGGCGCTACAGGTGGTGGTTCAGCTACCCCAACACTCGTTACATCAGCTTCAGAGCTGGAGAGCGCCCTCGGTGCTTCTGGTTCCAAGGTGATTATCATTACTAAGGATATCACCGTCTCTAACCACATCTCAGTTCAGGCTACCAACAAGACTCTGATGGCTGTCAAGGGCGTCAAACTCATCTCCAACCAGCAGAACTCTTCTAACTCAGGTATTCTCTATTTCAAGAAAGGCTCCAGCAACATCATCCTGCGCAACCTCACCTTCGTAGGTCCTGGCGCTTACGACTGCGACGGATGGGATAACCTCTGCTTCGACGGCGTAACAAAGGCATGGGTTGACCACTGCGATTTCCAGGACGGTTGCGACGGCAATTTCGATAACAAGGGTCTTACTGATAATATAACCATCTCTTGGTGTCGCTTCCACTACCTCAAGTCACCTAAGTCAGGCGGCTCAGGCGGTACCGACGACCACCGTTTCTCTAACCTCATCGGCTCATCATCATCTGATAAGCCTTCTGACGGCAAATACTCCATCACATGGGCTTACTGCTGGTGGGATTCAGGCTGCGTAGAGCGCATGACCCGCTGTCGTAACGCCAACCTCCACTTCCTCAACTGCGCCTGGACATCCAACGATGCTCACTACTTCGTAGGTCCTCAGAATGCTACAGCACAGTTTGACGGTTGCTACTTCATCACCCCTTCAAAGCGCGTTTCAGGTGGCAAGAACTTCATCTTCTATCAGAACTACGGTGGCACCAATGGCTGCAAGTTCAACAGCTGCTCAGGTCCTTCATCTTACATGACCAACTCAGGCTCTGTTTCTTCACCATCTTACAGCTTCTCTACCCAGAACGCTGATGCAGCATACTCAGACATCAAGTCTTACTGCGGCGCAACTCTCACCGTCTCTACCTCAGGTTCTATCGCTGAGAGTGGTTCATCAAGCTCAAGCAGCTCAAGTTCTTCAAGCAGCTCAAGCTCATCAAGTTCTTCAAGCTCTTCAAGCTCTTCAAGCAGTTCAAGCTCATCTACCAGCGGTTCTACCACCACATGGAACTTCTCACAGTTCTCATCTACAGTAACCCTCGCTGGCAGCAACTACACCTATTCATATAACGGTCTCACCCTCGTGGGCAACACCACATCAAGCTACACCAGCGACTACGTTTCTAAGAACGGTTTCCACTGCAACGGCGCTTCTACATCAAGCATCCGCTACATCAAGTACACACCATCAGCTAACGGTACCCTCACCGTCAAGTTCAAGTCAAACAACACCTCTGACAACAACCGTACCTCAGCCATCGGCACAGCAGTGGGTTCACCAATCGTTACCGCTAAGTGTTCTACAGGCTCTATGTCAGCCAGCGTCAGCTCAGGCAAGACCTACTACATCTACTTCGTCTCTGGCGGTCAGACCATCACCAGCATCACCTTTACGGCAAGCGGTTCATCAAGCAGCAGCACCTCATCAGGCAGTTCAAGCTCTTCATCAAGCACAGCAGCCTCAGGACTCTGCATCTTCACTGGCAGCAAGCCATCAATGAGCGCAGTGTCAGTCACTGGCAACTACTCTACCTCAAAAGGTTCAGTAACCATCAACGGCACCAAGTACACCACCTGCGTCAAGATGGAGTCATCAACCTCTGTCAAAGTCACCGTCTCAGGCACCCAGACCGTCAAACTCTACTTCGACGGAGCATCAAAGAGCTTCAAAGTCAACGGCTCGTCTAAGACCACCAGCTCATCAGGCACATGGTCAGGCACCTTCACCTCAGGCACCATGACCATTACCAAGGGCGACTCCATGAACCTCTATGCCATCGAGTTCTCTAACTCAAGCAACTCACTCGACCCCGACTTCGGCAGTGAGACAGCCATAGAAGAGGTTCAAGAGTCCAATAGCTTAAAGGTTGAAGAGGGTAAGAAAGTCCTCCTCAACGGCAACCTTGTCATCCTCAAGGACGGCAAGACCTTCAACCTTGCAGGACAAGAAATGTAAAGCCACTTCATAGTTATTAGGACATTATAATAGTTGTGTGTTCCCCTGGTGTTATGTGAATAACGTCAGGGGAATCTTTTAGTATGCCTGCTCATGCACGCCTTTTACGGCACGTGGTGGGCACTCCGTCAATAAGCCTGCTCATGCACGTCTTTGACGGCACGACCTGAAGGGTCGTTCATGTTCTTGAAGTTGGCATCCCATTCGAGGGCGACGGAGGTGGAGCATGCTACGGATGCTTCCTGGTTTACGCTGCGTGCAGCAGAGGCACTGGGGAAGTGTTCCTCGAAGATAGTGCGGTAGTAGTATTCCTCTTTGTTGAGTGGAGGGTTGATGGGGAATCGCTCAGCGGTATGTGCCATCTGCTCGTCGGTGACTGCCTCGGAGGTTATCTTCTTCAGGGTGTCAATCCATGAATAGCCCACACCATCGCTGAACTGCTCTTTCTGGCGCCACGCTACGCTCTCGGGCAGCATGTCGGCGAAGGCTTCGCGTACTATCTTCTTCTCTATCTCAAATTCCGTTCTTGCGCTCCGTAGGTGCTCAGGCGAGCAGAGCTCGGAACCCGTTATCGTTATCATTCCCGTTTTTTTACCACACATCTTGAGTTGTGGATCGAGGCGCATAGCGATGTCCATAAACTCTTTATCGAGGAATGGCACTCTGCCCTCTATGCCCCACGCCATAAGACTCTTGTTGGCCCTGAGGCAGTCATACATATAGAGTTTGCCGAGTTTTCTTACAGTCTCTTCATGGAATGCTTTGCTGTCTGGTGCCTTATGGAAGTAGAGGTAGCCACCGAATATCTCGTCAGCACCTTCGCCTGAGAGTACCATCTTGATGCCCATGGAGCGTATGACGCGGGCAAGCAGATACATAGGTGTGGAGGCGCGGACGGTTGTGACGTCGTAGGTCTCGATGTAGTATATGACATCGCGAATGGCGTCGATGCCTTCCTGTATGGTGTAGTTCACCTCATGGTGTATGGTGCCGATATGGTCTGCCACTTCTTTGGCTTTGGCAAGGTCGGGGGCGCCTTTCAGTCCTACGGCGAAGGAGTGGAGCTGTGGCCACCATGCATCGTGCTTGTCGCCAGTCTCTATGCGCTTGGCAGCATAGAGCTTGGCTATTGCCGACACTACGGAACTGTCGAGTCCGCCTGAGAGCAATACGCCGTAAGGGACATCACTCATCAGCTGGCGCTTGACGGCTGCCATGAGTCCCTCTTTCACCATCTGCACGGCTTCTTTCTCATCGCTGGTGCTCCACTGCATATCGTCATACTGAAACCAGTCGCGCTGGTACCAACGGGTCAGTTGACAGTTGATAGTTGACAGTTGACAGTTGTTAGATTGAGAATACAGGTAGCACCCTGGAGCGAAGGGCTCGTAACGGTCGCACTGACCTTCGAGGGCTTTGAGTTCGCTGGCGGCATATACGGTGCCGTCCTTATCGTAACCTATGTAGAGGGGTATCACGCCCATGTGGTCGCGGGCTATGAGCCATGAGTCATTCTCTGAGTCGTAGAGCACAAAGGCGAAGATACCATTGAGTCGGTCGATGAAGTCGGTGCCATACTCTTCGTAGAGCGCCAGAATGACCTCGCAGTCGGAACCCGTCTGAAACTCATATCGTCCAGCAAACTGGCGACGGATATCCTGATGGTTGTATATCTCGCCATTGACGGCGAGCACCTTCTTGCCATCGGCAGAGAACAGTGGCTGACCACCAGAGAGGGGATCTACGATAGCCAGTCGCTCATGTGCCAAAACGGCTTTTCCATCACTATAGACTCCGCTCCAATCGGGACCGCGGTGTCTTATCTTAGCAGACATTCTTAATGCTTTCTTTCTGTCAGCCTGTCCTTGCTGACTAAGTATTGCTACAAATCCACACATATGTTTTTAATTGATAATTGATAGTTGACAATTGATAATTAGTTGTTGTGTAGTTAACTCCTTAACTCCTCATATTCTCAAAGTATTCCACGAAGGCACGGTTGACGAGGCGAGTGCCGCCAGGAGTGGGGTAGTGGCCTGTGAAGTACCAGTCGCCAGAGTGGTGAGGGCAAGCTTCGTGGAGGGCTTCGATGCTTTGGAACACCAGTTGGATGGGTGTCTGCATGCCCTCGGGCTTCAGCATCTGCATTATCTTATGATTGAGTTCATCGACGGTGAAGGGCTCGTATATCTTGCGCACATGGTTCTCGGCATCGGGCTGGGTCTTGCACAGGTGATAAACCTCGTCGATGAGGGAGTGCATGCCCCTTTCCTCTATCAAGGCTATGGCAGCACGGAAGACGCAAAGTTCCTCGAGGTGGGACATGTCGATGCCGTAATAGTCGGGGTAGCGTATTTGGGGTGCGGAGGAGACCATGACAATCTTCTTTGGTTGCAGACGGTCGAGAATGCGGAAGATGCTCTCCCTGAGGGTGGTGCCGCGGACTATGGAGTCGTCGATTATCACAATGTTGTCCTCATGGGGAGCGATGGAGCCGTATGTCACGTCATAGACGTGGGCAGCGAGGTCGTTGCGCTCATTAGCACCACTGATGAAGGTGCGCAGTTTGATGTCCTTCCACACCACCTTCTCGGTTCTGGCATCGAAACCTATTCGGCGCATACCGTCCACCATACCGTGAAAAGCCACCTCGGCGGTGTTGGGGATGTAAGAGAAGACGGTATGCTCCATATCACGGTCAATAGCCTTTATGATGGCGGGGGTGAGGAGTTCGCCCAGTCGTTTGCGCTCTCGGTAGATGTCGCAGTCGGAGCCACGGCTGAAGTATATCCTTTCAAACGAGCATGCCCTTTTCTCCTTAGGCTCAAGAATCTGTTGGGTGAGGCACTCACCGTTGTGGCGTATAGTGACAGCCTGACCAGGCTGGAGTTCGTGGATGGTCTGAGCCGAGACGTTGAAGGTAGTCTGGATGACAGGGCGCTCACTCGCCACTACCACCACCTCGTCGTCCTCATACCAGAAGGCGGGGCGGATGCCCCAAGGGTCGCGGATGGCAAACATCTCGCCAGAACCCGTCATGCCACACATTACGTAGCCTCCGTCAAAATGCCGCATGGTGCTCTGGAGCACGTTGCCCGTCTCCACGTTGTTGTCTATATAGCGGGTGATGTCGGTGCCCTGCAGTCCACGGGCGACAGCCTCGTGATACAAGCGCTCCACCTCGCGGTCGAGACGGTGCCCCATTAGTTCGAGGGTGATATAGGCATCGCCCTTGATTCGTGGCGACTGTCCCTGCTGGGTGAGCATGTGGAAGACCTCGTCCATGTTGGTCATGTTGAAGTTGCCACACAGGCAGAGGTTCTTAGCGCGCCAGTTGTTGCGACGCATAAAGGGGTGCACATACTGCAAGCCGCTCTTGCCCGTAGTGGAATAGCGCAGGTGGCCCATGAGTAATTGAGAATTGAATATTGAGTATTGAAAATTAGGATTATCTCCTTCCATGTTCAATCTTCCATGTTCAATCTTTTCAAAAATCTTTGTTATGGCATCCTTACCCTCGGCACGCTCGCGGAGCATATACTCCTCGCCAACGGGAGCATTGAGGTTGACGCAGGCTATGCCAGCACCCTCCTGTCCGCGGTTGTGCTGTTTCTCCATCATAAGGTAGAGCTTGTCCATAGCCCATCTGGTGGAGTGGTATTTTTCTGTGTAATATGCTATTGGCTTTTTCAGGCGAATCATCGCTACGCCACATTCGTGCTTCAACTGTTCCATTATTCTGAGCAGGCTTTGATGAACGACATAAAGAGGGGATGGGGATTGAGTACCGTTGACGAATATTCGGGGTGAAACTGCACCCCTATATACCAGTGATGCTCAGGCACTTCGACAATCTCCACCAGACTGGTGGCTGGGTTGCAACCTGTGCACTTCATGCCGTGCTTCTCAAACTCCTCCTTGTATGTATTGTTAAACTCATAGCGATGGCGGTGGCGCTCTTTAATTAACGGGAACGTCAACGGGAACGGGAACTCACTGTGCGCTTTATATGCATCATAGGCGCGGCTGGCCTCGGTGAGGCGACAATCGTATTCGCCCAATCGCATGGTGCCACCCATCTGGGTGATGTTTTTCTGTTCCTCCATCATGTCAATAACGTTGTGTGGTGTCTCAGAGTCCATCTCGCTGCTGTTGGCATCGGCATAGCCCAGCACGTTGCGCGCAAACTCTATGACCATCATCTGCATGCCCAGACAGATGCCGAAGGTGGGAATGCTATGGGTGCGACCATATTCGGCAGCAATGATCTTGCCCTCTATGCCACGCTCGCCGAAGCCTGGACAGATGACTATGCCAGCCATTCCAGAGAGCAGTTGAGCGACATTGCCCTTGTTAATCAGTTCGCTATTGATGAAATGCGTCTTCACCTTGCGGTCGTTGTAGGTGCCAGCATGAGCAAGACTCTCCAGAATACTCTTGTAGGCATCCTGCAGGCTATATTTTCCTACCAGTGCGATATCGAGCACCTGAGTGGCACGGTCTCTTCGCTCAAGGAAGTCGTGCCAGGGTTGCATGGCTGGGGTTTCGCCAACGGGTATGCCCGTCTTGCGCAGTATGTCTGCATCCAGTCCCTGACGCTGCATGCTTACAGGCACCTCGTAGATGCTCGGCAAGTCCTCACTCTGCACCACGCATTCCAAATCGACGTTGCAGAACGAAGCCACCTTCATTCGCATGGCGTCGCTGAGATGTTTCTCCGTTCTCAGCACAAGGATATCGGGCTGTATGCCCATGCTCTGAAGTTCCTTCACCGAGTGCTGCGTAGGTTTGGTCTTCAGTTCGTCAGCCGCCTTGAGGTAGGGCACATAGGTAAGGTGCACACACACAGCATTGCGTCCCAACTGCCAGCGCAACTGACGTATAGCCTCCATGAATGGTGCACTCTCAATGTCGCCGATGGTGCCCCCCACCTCGGTAATCACAAAGTCATACTGCTCATGCTCGTCGTCATAGTCACGGAGCATACGCCGTTTTATCTCGTCGGTGATGTGGGGCACCACCTGTATTGTCTTGCCCAGGTAGTCGCCTCGTCGCTCACGGTCTATCACCGTCTTGTATATTCGCCCAGTGGTGATGCTGTTGTTGCGTGAGGTCCTTATGCCCGTAAAGCGCTCGTAGTGACCTAAGTCGAGGTCGGTCTCCATGCCGTCAGCCGTTACGTAACACTCCCCATGCTCATAGGGATTGAGCGTGCCGGGGTCGATATTGATGTAGGGGTCAAACTTCTGAATGGTGATTCTATAACCCCTTGCCTGCAACAGTTTGCCTATGCTTGCAGCGATGATGCCCTTGCCTAATGATGACACTACGCCACCTGTAACGAATATGTACTTGGTAGTCATTTAATTGATAATTGACAATAGATAATTGATAATTGATAATTGAACTAAACTCACCCTCCGCCTCCTCTGTCTGAAGGGAGGAGGGGAGAGTGAGAATACCTGGAGAAGATTAAGGCTGCAATGTAAAGCCAAGAACCAGGTATGCTTTCTGTGAACAAGGGTTAGCCGTCAGCTGTCCGAAGATAGGAATGGAGAAGGTGTCAGTAACCTTTATATCCTTTGTGGCTCGCACAGAGAGGTTGGTTACGGCGAAGCCTGTGGTGCCATATAAATCAGTGGCATAAGGCACGATAGCCGCGGTAGCCTTCCACTCACAGGTGGCAAAGCGGAACGGGGCATTCAGTTCGAAGTAACTGCTGTAGGCTCGTTCGCCACTCTTGTTTGTTCCGTCGTTGCCAGCAAAGTTAGTGTACCAGTGGGCTGACAGGAATCCGAAGTCATAGCCTATGAAAGCTTCCCAGATGTGAGCTGTCTTGTGGGCTTCATACATGAAGTATTTCACCTGGTCTTCCTTGTTGCTAAAGAAATAGTCAATGATACCTGCGTTGAATCCCTTAGCTGAGTATGAGAGGGTCAGGTCAAACTCCTTGGTGTCGTCAGGGTTAGACAGTCCGTAGTGTCCCCATGCGGCGAGCGAGAGTCCCTTATAATCTATACCCAACGTAGGTTGGATGCCCACCTCGCCAAGCTTCTGGCCACGCCATATATAGTTTGTCACGATGTCGGCGCATATCGTTGTCTCTACTTTTGCTTTCTCTTCTGGCGCTTCTGTTGTCGCCTCTTGCGCTATGGCACAGGTGCCCGTCAATGCCACGAGTGCGAGTGCCGTAAATCTATATCTTTTCATAATTGATAATTAATAATTAATAATTAACTGTGAATTAGTTATACGCAGTCTCACCATGTTCGTAAACATCAAGACCTTCTTCCTCTATGATTCTGTCGCAACGCAGACCATGAACCTTATCTATAATATAGAAGACAGCAAAGCCAGCGATGAATGCAAACAGAGCCACTGTTACTGCTCCGATGAGCTGAGTGAGGATGGTGCAGTCTGTTACTCCGTCGATAGCAGGATCAACGAATACTCCAGTCAATACAGTGCCAAGCAGACCGCCCACACCGTGAACAGATACAGCACCCACAGGGTCGTCAATCTTGCACACCTTATCTATAAAGGCAACAGAGAGGCACATCGTTACGCTTACTACTGCACCGATTAAGGCAGCCGCCCCAATACCTACACAGTCGCAGCCAGCCGTGATGCCCACGAGTCCTGCCAATACACCGTTGCACACCATTGAGAGTGAAGGCTTGCCATCCACCAACCATGTGTAGAACATTGCCGCAATGCCACCAGTGGCAGCAGCCATGTTGGTGGTTACGAAAACGTGAGCCATACTTACTGCGTTAGCATAACCAGTGGCAGCCACTGTAGAACAAGGGTTGAAACCAAACCATCCCATCCAGAGGCAGAATACGCCCAGTGCACACAATACAAGGTTGTGGCCAGGAATGGCTCGTGATTTGCCGTCCTTGCCGTATTTGCCAACTCGCGGACCAAGAACAATAGCGCCGGCAAGAGCCATCGCACCACCACAGAGGTGTACCACCGTTGAGCCAGCGAAATCATGGAAGCCCATCTCGCTGAGCCATCCACCGCCCCATGACCAGTGACCCTCTATAGGGTAGATGAACGCAGAAATGAGTATGGAGAATACCACATACATAGAGAACTTGGTGCGCTCAGCCATTGCACCAGATACGATGGTTGCCGCTGTAGCACAGAATACGGTCTGGAATATGAAGGTACACTCGGCAGGCACGTTAGAGTCGGCACCAATGAAGCCGAACCCCTCCCAACCGATGTATTCGCTGCCTGCACCATACATTATAGAGAAACCGAGAATCCAGAATAGCACTGTGCCAAACATAAAATCTACAAAGTTCTTCATCAGTATGTTGGCAGCATTCTTTGACTGTGTAAGACCAGCCTCCACCAGGGCAAAGCCTGGCTGCATCCAGAATACAAGCATAGCACCGAGACACACCCACATGGTGTCCAATCCGTTAACATAATCCTTTGCTTCCTCCATCACTGCCGCCAGAGGAGTAGCTATCATTGTAATATCTATCATAATTGTGTTTGCTTATTTATACTTTAAACCTTGTACTTAGTCACTTTGTCTTGCGCTCCGTTGGTGCTCAGGCGAGCAAGCTCGGAGTCCTTTGTACCTTGTACCTCTTATTTCTTATCCGCCAAAACGGTGTCGCCATGATCGCCGGTGCGTATGGAGTAACAGTCTATCATGTCGCTGAGGAAAATTCGTCCGTCACCCACCTTGCCAGTATGAGCCACATCCATTATAACCTTTATAGTAGGTTCCACGAACTGCTCACGACAGACGATGGTGATAGCCACACGCTCAATGACGTCTGTGGAATACTGTACACCACGATATATTCGTTCCTGACGGCTCTGACCTATACCATGCACGTCATGATACTCGAACCAGTCGATGTCCGAATTGAGTAATGCCTCCTTTACATCCTCAAACTTTGTCTTACGGATAATTGCTTCAATCCTTTTCATCTTTAATCCTTTCTTTTAGTTGTTGTGCCTTGAAAAGCGACAAACTGATTACTTTTTACCTTAAATAATAAATAAACGAGCTCTTTTGGTGTCATTGTGTCACTTTGACGATGCAAAATTACAACATTTTGAAAGAAAACCAAAGCAAAAACAAGCATTTTGTATCTTTAAAAAAGTAACTATGTGCAAAGTGTAAAGAATTTGTGTGTACGCACACGCAAAATGTTTACAAAATGAAAGAAAATTAGGCAAAAATATAACAAAGTGTCAAAACGGAAGAAAAATAACAAAACAAATGTAATAAAATGCTTGTTAATTCAAACTTTTTGTATAATTTTGCACTCGGATTTGAACAAAAGAAGATTCGATTAACTCTGAGAAGAAAGATTTTTAAAAAGAGGATAATATGACAAAAAGCAATGTAACAACCCCCCAGAAAGGATTATACAGCAGCGCCTACGAACATGATGCTTGTGGCGTGGGCATGGTGGTAAACATTCATGGAGCAAAAAGCCATGAACTGGTGGACAACGCCCTGAAGGTGTTGGAGAACATGGAGCATCGTGGAGCCGAGACCCGTGACGGAACGGGCGACGGCGCTGGCATCATGGTTCAGATTCCGCATGAGTTCATTCTGTTGCAGGGCATCCCTGTACCAGAGAAGGGACAGTACGGAACAGGCTTGGTATTTCTTCCCCAGGATGAGAAGAAACAGCAGGAGATACTTGCGATTATGAAAGAAGAAACGGAGCGTGAAGGGTTGCAGCTGATGCACCTTCGCTCTGTACCCACCGACGACAGTGTGCCTGGCAAGGGTGCCCACGAGGTGGAGCCTGCCATCAAGCAGGTGTTTATTACAGGCAAGGGTGAGATGGAAACAACCCTCCTCGAGCGTACCTTATATAAAATAAGGAAGAAGGTGGAGCGCCGCATCAGCGATGAGGATTTCTATATCTGTTCGCTCTCCAGCCGTGCCATTGTCTATAAGGGTATGCTGACCAGCGGACAGCTGAGGAGGTTCTTCCCTGATCTCTCCAGTCCTTACTTCACCAGCGGAATGGCATTGGTACACTCAAGGTTCTCTACCAACACCTTCCCAAAGTGGAAACTGGCACAGCCCTTCCGTCTGTTGGCTCACAATGGTGAGATAAACACCATACGTGGCAACCGCGGATGGATGAAGGCACGTGAGAGTGTGCTCAACAGTGGTGCATTGGGTGATATAACTGAATTGCGCCCAGTGGTGCAGGAGGGCATGTCAGACTCAGCCAGCCTCGACAACGTGTTTGAGTTTCTCGTTATGAGCGGACTCTCTCTGCCACAGGCTATGGCGATATTGGTGCCAGAGAGTTTCAACGACAAGAACCCCATCAGTAGCGAACTGAAGGCGTTCTATGAATACCACTCCATACTGATGGAGCCTTGGGACGGTCCTGCTGCCCTGCTGTTCAGCGACGGCAGATATGCTGGTGGTATGCTCGACCGTAACGGACTGCGCCCAAGCCGTTACACCATCACCCGTCAGGGCATGATGGTGGTGGCATCAGAGGTGGGAGTGATGGATATAGACCCTGCCGATGTGGTGAGCAAGGGCAGACTGCAGCCAGGCAAGATACTGCTTATCGACACCCAGGAGGGTAAGATATATTATGATGGCGAGATAAAGGAACAGCTCGCCAAGGCACACCCTTATGCTGAATGGCTGAGCACCAACCGCATACAGTTGGAGAAGCTCAAGAGCGGTCGCCATGTGGATAATGCCGTAGAGGATTACGAAAGGAAACTGGTGCAGTTCGGCTACGGACAGGAGGATATAGATCGCACCATCATCCCTATGGCTATGGCTGGACAGGAACCCGTAGCCGCTATGGGCAACGACACTCCGCTTGCTGTCTTGAGCGACCGTCCTCAGGTGTTCTTCAACTATTT
>DEJW01000019.1 GCA_002353585.1 Prevotellaceae bacterium UBA2738
GAGGCTAAGGGATGTAATGACTACCTGTGCCTGGCGCGCCCTGACCTCATCAAGAAGATGCACCAGGACTACATAGCTGCTGGGGCTGACATAATAGAGACCAACTCGTTCAACAGCACCCGCGTCTGCTTGCTAAGCATCCGTAAGTGACAACAAAACACAGCTATGAAATGACGATTTCTTTACTTTTTTTCAAAATAATTACTGAAAATTTGGAGAAAACAAAATAATTTCCTAAATTTGCACCATCACCGATAAGTCCCATCATGGGACGAGAGGTGGTCTTATTGATAAGAAAAGACGTTTTCGAACGTCTGTCTCGTGGAACACGAATCTCGCAAATTCCAACCCCACAACGGACAGATGGCAACAAGAGACGTCTGCGTAGTACGTATCTATATAGTTAATGTATATATATCGTACTGGCGTGGGCTAGCTGCGTTGTCTATCTTATGTGGGGAAAGGCAATGCGAGAGCCAGTGTTCCTAGGATAGACAGGAGAACAGACACCTACGCCTTTTTTTGTTTGTAAGTAAAAACGCAAACTAAAACCTTTTGACTTTTGGGGTGTTGATGTCAGGCAAACAAAAATTCAATATTATGAAAAGATTTTTCTACAGCCTATTGGCACTTATGGCAGTAACGTTCGGAACTCTTGCCTTCACTGCCTGCGGCGATGATGATGGAGGCAGTAGTTCTGGTGGTGGTGGAGGCTCATACGAAGAACCAAATTACAAATCTCAGCTCATGGGACTATGGAGCGGCAAAGGCACAAACTGGGATGGTGCAACCATCAGCGTGTCTGTGGACTTTGAATCAAGCACAAACGGATGGATTCTGTTATCCGGAACAGGGGGGTTGACATTATCCGACTTCTACAGTTGGAGTGCCAGCGGGTCGTACATCAGTATGTCGGCTGAAAAATTTGCATCTCCTGTTACAATGAGTATTACTTCTGGGTCAATAGCAAGTGGTAATATCACAGTAGATATTAGATGTGAAAAAGAGAAATATAATGGAACCGTACAGTTGAAAAAAGACAGCGACAGCGGTTCCGCCTCTACCAGCGAAGTGAAACTGGGTTCTACGAGTGCACTCATAATAAAAATGACAAAGTCATCATCTGGAACCAGTTACAGTTCTTCCACCTCCACCTGCTACAAGACTCGCGACTCTTCTGGCAACGTATATCTGTACAGCAACTCCAGCTACACTTCCAGAATAGGAAAGGCATCCTCCAACAGTCTGTCAACATGGGGTGACTATCGCGTAAGTTCTTACGACTACCTGGTTCGCTACAACGTTACAACCAGTCACTCTACTTACTACTTCTTCAACTAAGACTGTACGAGATTTATATAGAAAAATTAAGTATAACTAAAAACCAAGGTAAAATGAAAAAACTAATTAATTTTATGTCTATCATGCTTTGTTGCATGATGTTGGCAACAGCTTTCACTGCCTGCGGCGGTGATGATGATGGAGGCAGTAGTTCTGGTGGCGGTGGAAGTACAGATAACTCAACAACCAAAGCAAAGCTTGTTGGAAAATGGCAGGCTATTGCTGCCAAAGGCACCTTTTCCAGAAATGGTTATAATTACAAGGACATTAATACTAAAGAAATATATGGTATTGATTCTTTATACAGCACGCCTGCATTAATTATTATTAATTCTGATGGCAAGTTTGAATCATTTCATGCTGAATTATCAAACTATAAAATCATCAACGGAACAAGCTATCCCTTTGCTTATTCATGGCGAAAACAAGGAGCTTATCATGGTGGAGATGGAGAAGGCACATACACACTAGAGGGTAATCAAATACAACTGAATGACAATGCTGGTTCTCCATTCTCAATCAAAGCTACTATCAATAGTTTAACTAACGACCGACTGATACTACACATTGTCAGCGAAGACGACGAAGGTAAATGTCATGAAAATGTAATAGTTACTTATGGTAGAGATGGTGACGGTGTCGAATACTTCACATATCCTTATCTTAACTGGAATTAGACATTTTACTTTAACTCGAAAATAGGATAGCAAAAGAAATAAAACAACACACCCCTCATTATCCCACACTTATGGGATTTTGAGGGGGAATTTTTTGCTTTCACTTTATAATAATTTGTCAATATGCGGAATTATTTGTAAATTTGCAAGTTAAAAGGAAGAAAGCAGAAAGAATGAGGGCAACAAGACAGGACATACTCAACATGATGAGGGAGCGCATCCTTATACTCGATGGTGCTACAGGAACCTACCTGCAGCAGCATTTTCCTGAGGAGACGAAGGCGGAGGCTAAGGGATGTAATGACTACCTGTGCCTGGCGCGCCCTGACCTCATCAAGAAGATGCACCAGGACTACATAGCTGCTGGGGCTGACATCATAGAGACCAACTCATTCAACAGCAACCGCTTCTCGCTTGCCGACTATGGTCTGCAAGACAAGGTGTATGAGATAAACAAGGCAGCGGCAAGGATTGCGAGAGAGGCAGCAGGGGGTGAGTCTATCTTGGTGGCTGGCTCTATGGGTCCTACGAGCAAGACGACATCGATATCGGCTGATGTGAATGACCCTGGGGCGAGGGAGGTAACCTTCCAAGACCTGTATGAGACTTATCACGAGCAGGCTCGCGGACTGATAGATGGTGGAGCAGACATACTGCTGGTGGAAACCATCTTCGATACCCTCAATGCTAAGGCTGCTCTGAAGGCTATCACAGACCTCTCTGATGAAATGGGCATCGACATACCCATAATGGTGAGTGGCACACTGAGCGATGCCTCAGGCAGAACGCTCTCAGGACAGACCGTTGAGGCTTACTATGCTTCGTTGAGTCACCCAAACCTGCTGAGCATAGGACTGAACTGTGGCTTTGGTGCCAAACAGCTGTTGCCTTGGCTGAGGCGACTCTCTGAGATAGCCGAGTGTGCTGTTTCTGTGCACCCTAACGCTGGTTTGCCAAACGTGATGGGTGGCTATGACGAAACCCCAGAGACCTTTGCCCAGACAGCCCGAGAGGTGTTCGAGGCTGGTCTGGTGAATATATATGGTGGATGCTGTGGCACTACACCTGAGCATATAAGAAGCCTCTCCCTAACCCTCTCCGAAGGGAGAGGGGATTATAAGCCTCGTCCATTGCCTGTACCTAAGGCGATAAAGCCGATGAGGCTGAGCGGACTGGAGGAGCTGGTAATAGACCATTCTACCTTTATAAATGTGGGCGAGCGAACCAATGTGGCTGGCTCGGCTAAGTTTAAGAAACTCATTCAGGCGAAGGACTACGAGGCAGCTCTCTCTGTGGCAAGACAACAGGTGGAGAATGGTGCTCAGGTGATAGACATCTGCATGGACGACGGACTGATAGACGGTGTGGAGGCGATGACGACCTTCCTCAACCTCATAGCCTCAGAGCCAGAGATAGCCAGAGTGCCTGTGATGATAGACTCCTCGAAGTGGGATATACTCAAGGCTGGTCTGCAGTGTGTGCAGGGCAAGTCGATAGTCAACTCCATCTCGCTAAAAGAGGGCGAGGAGAAATTCCTTGAGAAGGCTCGCCATGTCCACTCTATGGGAGCAGCAACAGTGGTGATGCTCTTTGACGAAGAGGGACAGGCTGACACCTACGAACGCAAGGTCAGTGTGGCTCGCAGAGCCTACAAACTGCTGAAGGGCATAGGATTCCCAACAGAAGACATAATCTTCGACCCCAACGTGCTGGCTGTTGCCACTGGTATGCCTGAGCACGACGATTATGCGAGAGCCTTCATCGAGGCTTGTCGCACCATACACGAGGAAATGCCCGAGGTGCACATGAGCGGAGGCATCAGCAACCTCTCATTCTCATTCCGAGGCAACAACACGATTCGCCAGGCTATGCACAGTGTGTTCCTATATCACGCTATGCAGGCTGGTCTCGACATGAGCATCGTGAATCCTGCTATGACCACCATATACAGCGACATTCCACAGGATATGCTACAGGTGGTGGAGGATGTGATATTGAATAAGGACCCCCTCCCTGCCCAAAAGGGCATCCCTCCCCGTGGGGAGGGCAACAATATGATTTCTCCAGCAGAGAGGTTAATAGAGTTTGCGGAGGAGATAAAAGAGCAACAAGGCAGTAATCGCATATCCTCTCTTCCCCTCTCGGGGGGAGATGTCACCACAGGTGACAGAGAGGGGGTCGGGGCTTCTATCGCCTCTCGCATCTCCCAAGCCATGCTGAAGGGCCTGACAGACAATATAGAGGCTGACACAGAGGAGGCATACAAAGAGGCTGGTTCGGCGTTAGGAGTGATAGACAACTACCTGATGCCAGCTATGGAACAGGTGGGCAAACTCTTTGGCGAGGGCAAGATGTTCCTGCCACAGGTGGTGAAGTCGGCTCGAGTAATGAAGAAAGCAGTGGCTGTGCTGGAGCCGTATATGAAAAGCCCCCTCCCTACCTCCCCCGAAAAGGGGAGGGGAGTTGCAACATCAAGTTGTAAAGATAACACACAGGCAGTATCTCCCTCTCCCTTCGGAGAGGGTCGGGGAGAGGCTGGTTCTGTCCTCATGGCCACCGTCAAGGGCGATGTGCACGATATAGGCAAGAATATAGTGTGTGTGGTGACCCAGTGTAACGGCTACGAGGTGGAGGACCTTGGTGTGATGGTTGACACCCAGACCATAGTGGATACAGCACAGAAGCATCAGGTGGATGTGATAGGCTTGTCAGGACTCATCACCCCATCATTAGACGAGATGATAAAGGTGGTGCAGGAGTTGCAACGTCGAGGTATGAAGACCCCTGTGATAGTGGGTGGAGCAACAACCTCTGCTCTGCATACAGCAGTGAAGATGGCACCAGAATACCCTAATGGGGTGGTGATACAGTCTCACTCTGCTGCTGACAATGCTGCCATAATTCGCCGTCTGCTGGCTGACGACCACGAGGAATATATAGCAGAACAGAAGAACCAGCAGCGAATAGTGCGCGAGACATACCTCAACGAGAAGGCTAACAAGAAACCTCAGTTGAGTATGGTGGAGGCTCGCCAGCGCAGACACCAGAAGAGGGTAGGGGAGGTGGCCCTGCCTAAGGGCGACACCTCGTTCGACCTCAAAGTGAGGGTAGCAGACATAAGAGAGCGCATTAACTGGAACTTCTTTTATCAGGCTTGGGGACTGAAAGGCGAAAACCGTCAAGGCGAGGAGGCAGAGAAACTGATGAAGGATGCCGAGGAGATGCTGAAGGTGATTGACGAACGCATAACCCTGCTTGCCAAGGCTCGCATACTGCCTGCCAACAGCAACGAGTATGACGACATTATTATCAACGGGAACGGGAACAAATATGTCATCAACATGCCAAGAAGCGTGAAGGAGGCTGACGAGACTCTGTGTCTTGCCGACTACATCATGAGGGAAGGGGTAGATTTCATCTGTCCTTTCGTGGTGAGTGCTGGCATAGGACTGAAAGCCCTGCAGGATGAGTATCGCAAGGACAATGACGAATACAAGGCTATGCTTGCCAAACTGCTCTGCGACCGCTTAGCAGAAGCACTTGCCGAGCACCTCAGCGACCAATTGAATTGGGGCGACAGGCGCATAAGATTCGCCTTTGGCTATGGAGCCTGCCCTGACCACAAACCAAAGGAGCAGATATTCCAGATACTTGGGGTAGGGGAGAAAGACGGACTCTCACTCACTGAGACCTATATGATAAACCCTGGCGAGAGCATCTGCGGACTGATATTCGCCAATACTCCAACGAAATACTTTAATGTTAATTGACAATTGATAATTGAACTCCGAGCTTTGCTCGCCTGAGCACCTACGGAGCGCAAGAATTGACAATTTAAGATTGATAAATGGAAAAAGAACAAAATAAAGTAACCTTTGCCACCAGACTCGGCATTATCTTTGCTACGGCAGGTAGTGCAGTGGGTCTGGGCAATATATGGCATTTCCCCACCACCTGCGGACAGAATGGCGGAGCAGCCTTCGTACTGCTTTATGTCATCATCACCCTTCTGATTGGCATTCCTGGCATGATGGGTGAATTCATCATAGGACGCAATGGCGGAAAGAATGCTGTTTCGTCATACAGAAAGGCTGGCGGCAAGAAAGTCTTTGGTATCATAGGTGCCATAGGTGTGCTGGGTGGTTCGCTCATCTTAGGTTTCTATAGTGTGATAGCAGGTTGGTGTGTATATTACTTTGGACTGGCTTTGGGAGATGGTGTGCTGGGTGGTCAGGAACATATAAACAACACCTTCGCCCACCTTATGGCACCAGACAACTACATGCCCAGCATACTCTCCGTAGCCTTCATCTTGCTCACACAGATGATAATAGTAAGAGGTGTGCGCAAAGGTATAGAGTGGGCATCGAAGATTATGGTGCCAACACTCATAATGCTCCTGATACTGCTGATAGGTGCTTCATGTTCACTGCCTAATGCTTTTGACGGCATACGATTCCTGTTGAACCCTGACTTCACCAAACTGAATGCCCATGTGGCTTTCAAGGCATTAGGTGAGGCTTTCTTCTCACTGAGTTTAGGTACAGCCTGTCTGTGCACCTATGCCTCATACTTCAAAGAGGAGACCAACCTGCTGAGGTCAACTGTCGAGATAACACTTATAGATGTGGCTGTGGCTATGATGGCAGGACTGATGATATTCCCTGCTGCCTTCTCTGTTAACGTGGAGCCTGATGCAGGTCCGAGTCTGGTGTTTATGACTATGCCAAACGTCTTTGAGCAGGCTTTCCCTCATAGTGTAGCCTATGTGGTGAGTGTGATGTTCTACCTGTTACTCACCATAGCAGCCCTCACCTCCACCATCTCTATGCATGAGATAGGTACAGCAGTAATATCACAAGAGACACCCCTCTCTCGTAGCAAGGCAGCATGGGTGGTGAGTGCCTTTTGCTCTGTCATCGGAGTGCTGAGTGCCTATAGTCTCTCTCATAAGGGTATAGGACTCTTTGGCGACAGCTTCTTTGATAATTTCGACAAACTCACAGCCAACATAATGTTGCCACTGGGTGCCCTGTGCACCATACTGATAGTGGGATGGGTGATGCCAAAGGAAACCGTTATGGCAGAGCTGACATCAGGCGGACTCTATCCTCGTCGCGCATGGGTGGTGAAGACATTCTATTTCTTCTCACGCATAGTGTGTCCCATACTCATAGTGTGCATATTCATGAATAAATTAGACATCATCTAAGATATGAAAGTTACAGAAATAATAGCCCAGGCAAAGGAGAGCGGCAAACCTCGTTTCTCCTTTGAGTTGCTGCCCCCACTGAAGGGCGACGGACTGAACAAGATATATCAGGCTATAGACTCGCTGATGCCCTATAATCCTGCATTCATCAATGTTACCTCACACAGAGAGGAGATGAAGTATGTGGAGCGTCCAGACGGACTGATAGAGCGCCATGTGGTGCGTCGCCGTCCTGGCACTACTGGCGTGTGTGCTGCCATCAGACAGAAGTATGGCATCGAGGTGGTGCCTCACGTTATCTGTGGCGGTATGAGCAAGTACGACATAGAAGACCTGCTCATAGACCTCGACTTCTTAGGAATACAGAATGTGCTGGCTCTGCGTGGCGATGCCATGCCTGGCACCAACCGTTTTGTACCAAACAAAGACGGTCATGCCCACTCTGATGCCCTCGTGAGGCAGATTAGCGCCATGAACAAGGGCGAATTCATCGACGGCGAGCCAAACACCTCGCACTGCACCGACTTCTGCATAGGCGTGGCAGGCTATCCCGAGAAACACATCGAGGCTCCCAACTACCTTACCGACTTGGGCTACCTGAAGCAGAAGATAGACGCCGGGGCGGAGTACATAGCCACACAGATAAGCTACAGCACAGAACAGATACTGCGCTTCCGCGACCGCTGTTCGGAGATAGGCATCAACGTGCCCATACTGCCTGGCCTGAAACCCTTTGCCACCAAGACTCAGCTCAACGTGCTGCCGCAGACCTTCGCCGTAGTGCTGCCACAGCTGCTGGTGGACAAGGTGCAGGCTTGCAAGGACAACGACGAGGTGAAGAAGGTAGGCATAGAGTGGGGCATAAAGCAGGGCGAGGAACTGCTGAGAGAGGGATTCCCTGTGCTTCACTTCTACACTATGACTCGCACCCAACAGGTGAGCGAGATAGTGAAAGCACTGATGTAAGGCGACAAACTGTCGTAGAAATCCGATTTGGCTATTTGCAAAAATTGTTGTAACTTTGCAGTTTCAAATAAAGGATAAAAAATAAAATAGAGATATGGCATTAAAATGTGGTATTGTAGGACTGCCTAACGTGGGCAAGTCAACTTTGTTCAACTGTCTGTCGAGCGCAAAGGCTCAGGCAGCAAACTTCCCTTTCTGTACTATTGAGCCTAACGTAGGCGTAATCACAGTGCCCGACGAGCGTCTGACCAAGCTTGCCGAGATAGTGCATCCAGGCAGAATAGTGCCTGCTACCTGTGAGATAGTGGATATAGCAGGACTGGTGAAGGGTGCCTCAAAGGGTGAGGGACTGGGCAATAAATTCTTGGGCAACATCCGCGAGACAGACGCTATAATTCATGTGCTGCGTTGCTTCGAGGATGACAACATCACCCACGTTGACGGTACTATAGACCCTATCAGAGACAAAGAGATAATAGACACCGAACTGCAACTCAAGGACCTTGAGACCATAGAGAGCCGCTATGCCAAGACTCAGAAGGTGGCATCAACAGGCAACAAGGACGCAAAGGTAGAACTTGCTGTACTGACGGCCTACAAGGAATGTCTGGAACAGGGCAAGAATGCCCGTACGGTGGAGTTTGAATCTAAGGAGGAACAACTTGCTGCCAAGAACCTCTTCCTGCTGACTGCAAAACCTGTGCTCTATGTGTGCAACGTTGACGAGTCATCAGCTAAGGACGGCAACGAGTGGACAAAGAAAATCGATGCCATCGCCAAGGAAGAGGGTGCTGAGTCAATGATTGTGGCTGCTAAGACTGAGGAAGACATCGCCAGCTTCGAGTCTTATGAAGACAAGCAGATGTTCCTCGAAGAGATGGGACTGGAGGAGAGTGGTGTAAACCGTCTTATCAAGAAGGCTTACGCTCTGCTCAACCTGCAGACATTCATCACAGCAGGCGAGATGGAGGTGAAGGCATGGACCTTTAAGAAGGGTTGGAAGGCTCCTCAGTGTGCTGGTGTCATCCACACCGACTTTGAGAAGGGCTTTATCCGTGCTGAGGTGATAAAGTACGATGACTATATACAGTATGGTTCAGAGGCTGCCATCAAGGAGGCAGGCAAACTGGGCATAGAAGGCAAGGAGTATGTGGTACAGGACGGCGACATAATGCACTTCAGATTTAACGTATGATGGATCTGCTTTACATATATTGGAATCCTGATACGGTCCTCTGCCATTTAGGACCGCTGACCATTCGCTGGTACAGCACCTGTTGGCTGGTAGGACTGCTGCTCTCATACTTCACCGTGAAGTATCTGTACAGGAAACTGAACCTGCCTGACGAGAAGTTTGAACCTCTGTTCCTATATTGCTTCATAGGCATACTGATAGGTGCCAGACTGGGTCACTGTCTGTTTTATGAGCCTGACTATTTCCTTTCAAGCGGTACTCACATGATAGAGATGCTGTTGCCCATCAGGCAGGATATGTATGGTTCATGGCACTTCACAGGTTATGAAGGACTTGCCAGTCATGGTGGTACCATAGGCATCATCCTCGCCCTGTTGCTCTACAGTCGCAACCTGAAGGTGAAGATGTGGACGGTGCTCGACACCATCAGCATCTCTGTACCTATAACAGCAGGTTTTATAAGGATGGGCAACCTGATGAATAGCGAGATAATTGGCAAACCTACCGATGTGCCTTGGGCATTCATCTTCGAGCGTGTGGATATGTTGCCACGTCATCCAGGACAACTATATGAGGCTATTGCCTATTTCTGCTTCTTCTTCGTACTGTGGTACTTCTGGCGCAAGAAACCTCAACTGGTGGGCACATCGTTCTTCTTCGGACTCGACATACTGCTTATCTTCACCTTCCGCTTCTTCATAGAATACACCAAGGAGGTGCAGGAAGCATTTGAGGAGGGACTGCCATTCGATATGGGACAGATACTCTCCATACCATTCATACTGATGGGAGCCTACTTCACATGGAAAGGGTGGAAGAGAATTCATAATTAATAATGCATAGTTCTTCGAGCGAAGCTCTCAGGCGAGCAGAGCTCGGAACACAGTTCATAGTTATGGCAAAGAAAGACGGCGAACTGACGCCGATGATGAAACAGTTTTTTGATCTTAAGGCAAAGCATCCTGATGCTCTGCTTCTGTTTCGTTGTGGTGATTTCTATGAGACATACTGCGATGATGCTACTGATGCAGCACAGATACTTGGCATCACACTGACAAGGCGTAACAATGGTGCTGCCAAGGGCGATGCTATGGCTGGTTTTCCTCATCACGCTCTCGACACCTACTTGCCTAAACTCATTAGGGCAGGCAGACGTGTTGCTATCTGCGACCAACTCGAAGATCCTAAGCTGACCAAGAAACTGGTAAAGAGAGGTATCACCGAACTGGTTACACCTGGTGTGGCTATGCAGGACAATGTGCTCAACTACAAGGAGAACAACTTCCTTTGCGCCATACACTACGGCAAGACAGCCATAGGACTTTCTCTGCTCGATATCTCTACTGGTGAGTTCCTTATTGATCAAGGTAACCACGAATATGTCGAAAAACTCATCACCAACTTCATGCCTAAGGAGGTGCTGATTCTGAGAGGTACCAAACTGAAGACCGAACAGATGTTTGGCAATCGTCTATGCCTCTACGAGATGGATGACTGGGTATTTACAGAGCAGACAGCCACACAAAAACTACACCATCACTTCAAGGTGAGGAATATGAAAGGTTTTGGTGTGGAACAGATAAAGGACGGACAGGTGGCAGCAGGTGCCATACTGCAGTATCTGGAGATAACCCAGCACACTCATATTCAGCATATAACAAAGATACAACGTATAGATGCTGAGCGTTACGTAAGACTCGACAGTTTTACTGTGCGCAATCTCGAAATCAATGCTCCACTACATGAAGGAGGAACAGCCCTCGTTGATGTGATAGACAATACTGTTTCACCTATGGGAGCACGAATGTTGCGCCGTTGGCTCGTCTTCCCACTCAGGGAACAGAAGAGAATCAACGAGCGTCTGGATGTGGTGGATTACTTCTTCCGCCAGCCAGATTCTCGCGATGTGATAGAAGACGAACTGCATCGCATAGGCGATATGGAACGTATAGTGTCAAGAGTGGCAACAGGTAGGGTATCACCACGCGAGGTGATGCAGTTGCGACATGCCCTCACAGCCATAAAACCTATCAAGGTTATCTGTATGCAGTCTGATACCGATGTACTGAAAAGGGTAGGGGACTCTCTCGACACTCTTGATGAACTAAGAGACCATATAGAACAGTGGATAGAACCAGACCCACCTGCTCTGGTGGGCAAGGGTAGGGTGATTCGCGATAATGTGAATGCCGAACTCGACGAACTGCGTAAGATAGCATACAGCGGCAAGGACTACCTCCTTCAGATGCAGCAGCGTGAGATAGAGCGCACAGGCATAAGCAGTCTGAAGATTGGCTACAACAACGTCTTCGGCTATTATCTTGAGGTGCGCAACACCTTTAAGGACAATGTGCCTCCAGAATGGGTGCGCAAGCAGACCCTGGCACAGGCAGAGCGATACATCACTCAGGAACTCAAAGAGTATGAGGAGAAGATACTTGGGGCAGAGGATCGCATTCTCGGACTTGAAACAAAACTCTATGCTGAAACTGTGCAGTTTGTACAGCAATATATCGTAGAACTGCAGAGAGATGCCAAACTCATTGCCGAACTCGACTGTCTGCTCTCCTTTGCCAAGACTGCTGTGGAGCATCGTTATGTGCGTCCAGTGATTGACGAGAGCAATATCATCTACATCAAACAGGGTCGTCACCCTGTGATAGAGAGCAATATGCCTGTAGGCGAACAGTATATACCTAATGACGTGATGCTCGATAAGGACAAGCAGCAGATAATAATTATCACTGGTCCTAATATGGCTGGTAAGTCTGCTCTGCTCCGTCAGACTGCTCTTATAGTCCTATTGGCACAGATAGGTTGCTATGTGCCTGCTGACTCAGCACGCATCGGACTGGTAGATAAAATCTTCACTCGTGTGGGAGCCAGCGACAGCCTCTCTACTGGTGAATCAACCTTTATGGTCGAGATGACTGAGGCGGCTAACATATTAAATAATGTGACAGACCGTTCGCTGGTGCTCTTCGACGAACTGGGACGAGGCACCTCAACCTACGACGGTATCAGTATAGCATGGGCTATAGTGGAGTATCTGCATGAACACAAGGGCAGCAATGCTCGCACCCTCTTTGCCACCCACTATCACGAACTCAACGAGATGCAGAACCACTATAACCGCATCCGTAATTTCAATGTGGCTGTAAAGGACATTGATGGTAAGGTTATCTTCCTTCGCAAACTGGTAGAGGGAGGTTCTGAGCACAGCTTTGGTATTCATGTGGCACAGTTGGCTGGTATGCCACCAAGCATAGTGCAGCGTGCCAACGAGGTGCTTGTGGCATTGGAGAAAGAAGCCAGCGAGGTAGGTAGTGCAGGCAAGAAGCAAGACCCTCGCAAGACTCTCAGCGAGATAAGACAGCCAGAGGGCACTCAGCTGTCCTTCTTCCAACTTGACGACCCAATCCTCATGCAGGTGCGTGATGAGATTCTTGGCATAGATGTCAACAACCTCACACCACTCGAAGCCCTCAATAAACTCAACGAAATAAAGAAAATAGTTAAAGGATAAATAAATGGAATACAACTTCAGAGACATTGAAAAGAAATGGTTCAGCTATTGGAAAGAGAACCAGACCTATAAGGTAACAGAAGACAAGAACAAGAAAAAGTTCTACGTGCTCAACATGTTCCCTTACCCATCAGGAGCAGGACTGCATGTGGGTCACCCTTTGGGCTATATCGCCAGCGATATCTATGCACGCTTTAAGCGTTTGCAGGGATTCAACGTATTGAACCCTATGGGCTATGATGCCTATGGTCTGCCTGCTGAGCAGTATGCTATACAGACTGGACAGCACCCTGAGGTTACCACTAATGCCAATATCAACCGCTATCGCGAACAGTTGGATAAGATAGGTTTCTCATTCGACTGGGACAGAGAGGTGCGCACCTGTGACCCTGGCTACTATAAGTGGACACAGTGGGCTTTCCAGAAGATGTATAACAGCTACTTCGACGAGGAACTGCAGAAGGCTCAGCCTATTGAGAAGCTCATCAAGAAGTTTGAGCAGACTGAGGAATGGCAGAAGATGACAGAGAAGGAACGCTCAGAGAAACTGATGGACTATCGTATCGCCTTCCTTGGTGAGACAATGGTAAACTGGTGTGCAGGACTGGGCACTGTACTTGCCAATGATGAGGTGGTAGATGGTGTCAGTGTTCGTGGTGGCTTCCCTGTAGAACAGAAAAAGATGCGCCAGTGGTGTCTGCGCGTTTCAGCATACTCTCAGCGTCTGCTCGACGGACTGGAGACTATCGACTGGAGCGACTCTATCAAGGAGACACAGAAAAACTGGATAGGTCGTTCTGAGGGTACTGAAGTAGTGTTTAAGGTAGCAGACTCAGACAAACAGTTCACTATCTTCACCACTCGTGCCGATACTATGTTTGGTGTTACCTTCATGGTGCTTGCTCCAGAGAGTGACCTTGTAAAGGAACTCACCACTCCTGAACAGAAAGATGAGGTAGAGAAATATGTTAAGTATGTGGCTGGCAGAACAGAGCGCGAGCGTCAGATAGACCACAAGGTGACTGGTGTATTCTCTGGTTCTTATGCCATCAATCCTTTCACAGGTGAGAAGAACCCTATATGGATTTCAGAATACGTCCTCGCAGGCTATGGCACAGGAGCCATCATGGCTGTGCCTGCCCACGACTCTCGCGACTATGCCTTTGCAAAGCACTTCAACCTTCCTATCATACCACTGATAGAGGGTGCTGACGTTAGCGAGGAGTCTTACGATGCCAAGGAGGGTATAGTAAGCAACTCACCAGCTGCAGGCAAGGCAGCTGTAGAATATGATGGCGAGTCTCTCTGCCTCAACGGTCTCACAGTAAAAGAGGCTATCCAGGCTACCAAGCAGTTTGTTAAGAAGCACAACATAGGCAGAATAAAGGTCAATTACCGCTTGCGTGATGCTATCTTCTCTCGTCAGCGTTATTGGGGAGAGCCATTCCCAGTATATTATAAGGATGGCATACCACAGATGATACCTGAAGAGTGTCTGCCTATCGAACTCCCTCAGGTGGAGAAGTTCCTGCCTACAGAGACAGGCGAGCCACCATTAGGTAATGCTACCAAGTGGGCTTGGGATGAGCAGAACAAGCAGATAGTAGAGAACTCTAAGATAGACAACAAGACCGTCTTCCCTATCGAACTCTACACTATGCCTGGTTTTGCAGGTTCTTCAGCTTACTACCTGCGCTATATGGACCCACATGATGATAAGGCTCTTGTAAGCAAGGAGGCTGATGAATATTGGCAGAATGTGGATCTCTATGTAGGTGGTAGCGAACATGCTACTGGTCACCTTATCTACTCACGTTTCTGGAACAAGTTCCTCTTCGACCTTGGCGTTAGCTGTAAGGAAGAGCCATTCCAGAAGCTTATCAACCAGGGTATGATACAGGGTAGGTCTAACTTCGTTTATCGTATCAAGGACACCAACACCTTCGTCAGTCTTGACAAGAAGGATGGCTATGATGTAACACCTATCCATGTTGACGTAAACATCGTCTCAGGCGACATACTCGACGTTGAGGCTTTCAAGGCTTGGCGACCAGAGTATAACGATGCTGAGTTTATCCTTAATGATAAGGGTCAGTATGTTTGCGGTTGGGCTATCGAGAAAATGTCAAAGTCTATGTTCAACGTAGTAAACCCAGACATGATAGTAGAGAAGTTTGGTGCCGATACTCTTCGCCTCTATGAGATGTTCCTCGGACCAGTAGAACAGTCAAAGCCTTGGGACACTAACGGTATTGATGGCTGTCACCGTTTCCTCAAGAAACTGTGGGGTTTGTTCTATGATCGTGAGGGTAACTACATAGTTACTGACGAGGCACCAACAGCTGAGCAGGAAAAGTCTCTGCATAAACTCATCAAAAAGGTAACACAGGATATAGAGCAGTTCTCTTATAACACCTCTATCTCAGCCTTTATGATAGCTGTGGGCGAACTGCAGAAGTGTCACTCTAAGTCTATCCTGAAAGACCTCACCATCCTCATAGCACCATTCGCTCCATTCATAGCTGAGGAGTTGTGGCATAATATTAACGGTAACGATAACGGAAACAGTGTCTTCGATGCTCAGTGGCCTAAGTGGGATGAGAGCAAGATGAAGGACTCAGAGATTACTATGCCAGTACAGTTCTGTGGCAAGACTCGCTTCACTATGCAGGTGCCTGCTGATGCCTCTAAGGATGATGTGGAGAAACTTGCCCTTGCTGATGAGCGCACTGCTAAATACACTGATGGCAAGCAAATCATCAAGACCATTGTGGTGCCAGGTAAGATTATCAATATCGTAGTTAAGTAAAATCTAGATGGTCTAGGAAAACTAGACTATCTAGACTAACTAGTATATCTAGATAATCCAAATAAAATAAATATCCTTGCAGTCATTGACCGCAAGGATATTTTATTGTCTCAATCTGCTATCGATTAGATAAGACCAGCGCCAGCCTTGAACTTAGCAACCTTCTTTGCAGGAATGTTGATAACCTGACCAGTCTGTGGGTTCTTACCCTTGCGAGCAGCGCGCTCTGCTACAGAGAATGTACCGAAACCGATGAGCTGAACGCTCTCACCCTTTTTGAGTGCACCTGCGATTGACTCCAATGTAGCCTCGAGAGCTGCCTTACCTGCTGCCTGAGAAATACCTGCCTTCTCAGCGATAGCCTTTACCAATTCTGATTTGTTCATAGTGGTAGAATTTTTTGTTTAAATTAGTTATTGAGTTAAAAATAAGATAATTTCTCATATCTTTCGCACACAAAGTTATATGATTTTTTTTTCTCTCGCAAAAAAAATGAAAAAAAAATGCTGAAATTACCTAAAAAAAGTACCAAATTACCCATTTTCACCCTCTTAAATGCCCTAAAGACGGCATTTTTTAGTAACTTTGCATCGTCAAAAGGCTTATACAGCCCTAACTCTCATAAACACTAAGGTAATGGCACAAATTCCTACGATAACAAAAAATCTGCTTATCATCAACATTATCTGCTTCTTGGCAGCAACGGTGATGGGTGGTAATATCAATTTCAATGAAATCTTCGGACTGCACTACTGGCAGGCAACCAATTTCCACCTTTATCAGTTGGTGACATATATGTTCATGCATGGTTCATGGACACACCTATTCTTTAATATGTTTGCCCTCTGGATGTTTGGTGGTATCATAGAGCGAACCTTTGGTCAGAATCGCTTCCTACTTTATTATATGATATGTGGACTGGGTGCTGCATTGTGTCAGGAAGTGTCACAGACAATATACATACTCACTAACCTGACAAGTGAAGGAACAACCTTTACTGACCTGCTTCATATAAGTACAGCAGAACGAATGTTGCTCAACAACCTCACCACTGTTGGTGCATCAGGTAGCATCTATGGCATATTGCTTGCCTTTGGAATGTGTTATCCAGAGGAGCGAATGTTTGTTTTCCCACTGCCAGTACCTCTTAAGGCTAAGTGGTTTGTCATGATATATGTTGTGATAGAGTTACTCTCAGCTCTCTCTCAGCGTGGCGATGGTGTGGCTCATGTGGCTCATCTTGGTGGTATGCTCTTTGGCTACATCATGATAAAGATGTGGCGCAACAGCTATTCAGACTATAACTATCACACCAACCACTACTCTAATGGATGGGATGGTTATGAGATTAAGGATGAAAAGGGTGGAGGCATACTTTCTAAGATAAGAAGATGGTTCCATATAGATGACCCTAATGATAACGGAAACTTTAACGGGAATGGAAACAAGAAAAATAACAGCCAGGCTGAGAGCAAACACCAGGCTGACTGGAACTACAATGCAAACAAAAAGAAGCAAGAGACAGAGATAGATAAGATACTCGACAAGATTCGTCGCTCTGGTTATGCTTCACTCACTGAAGAAGAGAAAAAGAAACTTTTTGACCAAAGTAAGTTTAATAAGATATAAAGGGTAAAAAAGTTAAAAAGGTGAAGAAGTTCTCCCTTTCCATACTTATCTTTATCAATGTGGCTATAGTCTTGGGGCTATGGCTGTCAGGATGGTGTGGTTTTATGAACCCTAACACCTATGGGTGGTTGAGTCTTATAGGTTATGCTTTCCCAGCCTTTCTTCTCGCCACTGTTGCCTTTCTCTTTGTGTGGATAATTATCAAGAAGCGCTTCATACTCATTTCTTTCATAGGATTGCTTGTTGCCTATCATCCTGTAACACATTATTTTCCTATCAACAAAGCTACAGCCAGCAATGAATTGCCTGATTCACTTATCACCCTTCTTTCATATAACACATGTGGATGGGGTAGTATGCCTACATCACCAGATAAGGAAATAAGCAATGAAGAAAAAAATGAAATACTATTAGACTTCTTCAAAACCCAGAATGCAGATATAGTAGCTCTGCAGGAAACACCCAAAAATGATAATGTGCAGGCTATATATGACCTCTACGAATATAGTGACACAGTAAAAGGAAAAGATGACGGAGTAACTGTATCATTACTCAGTCGCTATCCTATAAAGAAGAAAGAAAATCTTAATATAAAGTCAAAGGCAAATGCAGCAGGAGTCTTCTGGCTCGACGTAAATGGTAGGGAGATGATAGTAATCAATGTTCATCTTGAGACTATGCACTTCACACTTAATGAGCGAGCTCAGTTTAGAGAGATGGTTCATGGCAACCAGAAGGAGAAAGACTCTATCCGTTCTACCTCTCACACCATCTTTGGCAAAATATACTCTGCTACTAAGATACGAGCTCATCAGGCTGATACAATAAATGAGTTTATAAAGAGTCATTCTGATACTCCTATTATCATTATGGGCGACTTTAATGATATTCCACAGTCTTATGTTCATGATAAGATTTGTGGTGATATGACTGACTGTTATGCAGCCTCTGGTTTTGGTCCTGGCTACACCTTCAGTCACTATGGTATGCGCGCGCGTATAGATAATATAATATGTACGCGAGACTTTACCCCTTATAATTGTAAGGTGTTAGACAATATCAACCTTAGTGATCATCTCCCTATAACCTGCAAAGTCTCTTTTTAATTCACTTGTTGATAATTCTGTGGAAAACCCCTTGATAATTCTTCATAAACTCATAAGTTATCAATACTCACATTTGCTATAACTTTCTTTTGTGGATAAGCTCTTACTTTCATATAAAGTGTTTTATAATTTTATCCACAATTTCATCATTCTTTTTAAGTGCTATATTTCAATACTTTAGCCATCTAAAAATAAGGTTATCCACCTTTCCACATCCCCTTATTATTCTTATTATTTTCTTTCTAAACTATAAATTATAAAATAAAAATAATAAAGAGCTGTTCATAACTTATCATTCAACTTTCGCAAGCTCAAGTTTAGAGAAGTTAAGGAGTTAAGTAGTTATCGCTCGCAAGGCTCGCTAAGGAGTTAAAGACAATACTCGAGAGCCTCACTCTAATAAACTCTGTAAGTTAAAGCTAATGTCTTTTAACTTCTAAGTGGCTGCAAGCCACGTTAACTTCTTTAACTTCTTTAACTCCTAAAAAATTGTCAATTATAAATTGTCAATTATTTTAATAACCTCTCCCACCTTTTCTTTCAGTGTGCCATCAGTCATGTGCCATACTTTGTCGCAATATCTCAGGGCTATGTCCAGGTCGTGAGTAGATATAAGTATAGCCTTGTTGTTCTCCTTGCACAGTTTCTTGAGCATCTGCATAGTGCTCACCTTCGATGGGTAGTCCAGGAAGGCTGTAGGTTCGTCAAGCAGTATGTAGGGAGTCTGTTGAGCCAGAGCCTTAGCTATTATAGCCTTCTGTCGCTCGCCATCGCTCAGGGTGTTTATCTGTCTGTCGCTAAATTCTTCCAGAGAGAGCGTTTCTATAGCCTCAGTGACTATTCTCTCATCCTCCTCTGTAAGTTTGCCAAAAAAGCCTGTATAGGGCATTCTGCCCATTGCTACTATATCCCTTACCGTCATACGTTCTATATCTATCCTGTCAGTCAGCACCACACTGATAAACTTTGGGTCAGGATTCTCTTTTAGTATATGCCTGATGAGGGTAGATTTACCAGCACCATTTCTTCCTACGAGGCACACCAGTTCGCCAGGCAGCAGTTCAGCATTTATATCCTTTGCCACCACCTTATTGCCGTATGCCAGTATTACGTTCTCTAATTTCATAACTGCTTGCAAAGGTACTACTTTTTTAATAATTATCAAAAGTTTGATAATCATATATATGATAAAATATTAGCATAAAAAAAATCCGCTAAGCCTTTAAGCTCAGCGGACTTTTTTTAATAGTTATCTAATTCCCTTCCATAAAGGGAAAAGTTTTTAGGTCAATAATAAAAAATGAATGTAATATAAAGTTTTAGTACTCCGATCGGGAATCGAACCCGAATCTACTCTTTAGGAGAGAGTTGTTCTATCCATTGAACTATCAGAGCGAGAAAGACAGAGCAAAGTGAGCTTGCTTACTTTCTATGTTTTCGAGCGATAGATAGTATTCAGCTATCAGAGCTCCCTTCAACTTGCAAAGTTACAACAATTTTTTTTTACTGCCAAATATAAGTATAATAAGGTGTAAGTTTTTTGCTTTTTTTCTGGTGATAGCAAGCTTCTGTGTTTGGAGGTATAGGTTTTATGGCTGGTAGCTAAGCATTTATCTATCAAACTAACTTAGTTTAAAAAACAAACTAACTTACTTTGTTTATCAAACTAACTTACTTTGTTTAACAAACTAACCTACTTTGTTCAACAAACTAACTTAGTTTGTTAT
>DEJW01000031.1 GCA_002353585.1 Prevotellaceae bacterium UBA2738
TTACCTCTCAATGACTGGTATCTAAGCGGTTCTCTCATAAATCAAGATTTTATCACGGTCAACTGAAGAACGAGCATAAGGAGCCAGGGAACGTTCCGTTACAAGGTCTACATTATGTCCGAGCAATTCCCTAAGGTCTTCAAACATGCCAAAGAACCTCAAGCCAACAGGCTTGCTTGTATCTAAAAGCACAAGAATGTCAACATCTGAGTTTTCATCCTGTTCTCCTCTTGCATAAGAACCAAACAACCAAGCCTTCAAGACTGGTTGCGTCTTGAAGTATTCCTTTGCTTTATTTACTATGGTTTGCTTGTTCATGATGGCATATAGTTTATAATGTCAGTTGCAAAATTAAGAAAAAGTTTCGTTTTCGCCAAATAAAAGGGGGAGAAAACTGTTTTTGCACATTTCTCAGGAGAAAATCGTGGAAAGACCTTCACATTTTCATGTTTGCGGATGCTTAGCTACCAGGTGCGGGTGCTAAGTATCCGCGTGCCCTTGCTTAGCAACTGCATCTGGGTGCTAAGCAAAGAGAGGGAAATGCAAGAAATATAGAATTTCTTAAAATAACCTCACATAGGTCACTTATGCGCTGGGAAAGCGCATAAACACTGGGCTGAGGATAGTGACCTATGTTTTGCTATACCTCACTATAGAGGTCACTTGAGACCTCACCTTAATTTTAGGAATTATTAATTAGGCTCCGAGCTTCGCTCGCCTGAGCACCTACGGAGCGCAAGAATTAGTAATTAAGTTGAAATTTAGATTGAAGTGACCTTTAAGTGACCTTTAAGTGACCTCTCTCGAAAAGAGGTCACTATCGGGAATCCGCATAAACACTGGGCTGGGAGGGGCGTAAGTGAGGTTAGGAGGTTATTTACGAAAAACTTCACGTTTTTCGTGAAATTAGAAATTGAAAAATTAGAAATTAGAATTTTCTTTTCTCTTTTGGTAAAAGCTATGCTTTTAGCGCTAAAAGTAATGCTTTTAGAGATAGAAGTAATGCTTTTAGATGCAAAAGCATTGCCTCTGCACGAAGAGGCAATGCTTCTGTAAAAGATAATTTTGGTGAATGATTTATTGCACGATTTGCAGTTTGCCGTCAACAATCACTGCGCCCTTGTAGTTGGCATCAACGGGCTGTCCGCTGAGGTTGTAACGCTGGCTGCTCTTAGGCGATGCTGCTGGTGCAGATACCTGCTCAACTGCGGTTGGTTCTTCTGGCAGCAGTATGAGGAAAAGGAATATTTGGTTGGTTCCCTTCTTTAGGTTGTAGGTCTGACCTGCTGTGGCAGTGAAGGTGTATCGTCCGTTGGCATCAGTAGTTACCACAGCGTCGTTAATCTGGATGGTCTGGTTGGCAGGTGATGTGCTTCCTCCGAAGATGAGGGTTACGTCGCCGCTATAGGTAGGAGTGATGTTGAGCGATGTAGTATTCTCCATCTTGATACATGTGCTGTAGGTTTTGTCTCCGTAGGTTACTGAACCCTTGCTGGTAGATGAATTGCCTGAAACGAACACTACTTGATTGGTTGATGGGTGTGTACCACTAAAATAGCAGATAGTTGCATCATCAACAGGTTCTGGAGTAGGGGTTGGGGTAGGTGCTGGAGCCTCTGTAGTGCCTTGGAACTGAATCTCCTGAGTGTCGAGTATGAAGTCGCTCACGATTTTGAGGTCGGCAGTATTGCTGAGGTTGGCTGCAATCTCCATAACCTTTTCCTCGCCAGGCAGCAGACCCTTGAGTGATGTCTCGCAACGAGTCTCGCCGATAGCAAAATAAGCATCACGATAGAGTGGGGCAATACCCTCGTTGGTAACGGTGAGACGGGTAGAGGTTCCGTTTACCTCACACTTGGTCAGTTTGATGCGATAGCCTGACTCCATAGTTGCCTCCTTAAAGCGGGCTGCTGTGCCGTAAGTGCCACCAGGAGCATCGTTGGCTATCATGAATGTGATATGATATTTGGCTGACTGCTCCTCCCATGTGTGACCATACATGCCAGCAGGGTTGAGGAAATTCTTCTGGTCGCTACTCTTGTAATAGCTTACCTCGCCTCCGCAGACGCCAGTCTTCCAACGTTTTTTTTCGCCGATGGCATTCCAGCACTCCTCGTTATAACCGTCGCCAGAACCTATCTCATGCTTCTGGTGCATGAAAGAGTCGTCGAAGAGTCCGAAGGTGAGTCCCATTAAATCGTTATCGTCCACGAATGGAGTATATTCATCATCGGCAGCATCGATAGAGATGAGCCAAGGAATGCTTGTCATCACGCTGCTGAGATGTTGGAAAAACTCCTTCTGGTAAGCCTTGGTAGGGAAGTTGACACCAAAATTGATGTTCGTGCCATAGATGTGGTACTCAGACCAGTGGCCGAAGCCCACCTCGAGGAATGCAAGACGCTTGTCGTTAGCATAACGCTTGGCAAAGTCGGTATAGAACTGCTTGGTAAAGCGCTTCAGCTCCTCGTTGCTCCAGTCGGCATAGTATGTAGGACCGTCGCCGCCAGGGTTAGAGGCGTAAGTCTCGTGGTAGTCGCTACGATCCTTTATATACTGAGGTACGGCTGTAGCACCCTTCACAGCGCCCTTGATATCGTCGCCGCTGGGATATTCATAGCGGAAACGTGCTACGAGCTGGTGACCTCGGCTTGCCACATCAGCGAGCTTGTTGTCAAACCAAGTCCAGTCGTAGATGATGCTACCGTCCTGGTTGCATCCTTTCACCACCATGCAAGGCAGACAATAGGAGAACTCCAGTGAGATAGAACCGCCATAGGTGCTGTGAAGGTCTGCAGCCAGGTCAGGCCACAATACTAAACCCGTCATAGGCTGAGGGTGTGTAATCTGTCTGTCAACGTCGATGGAAGTCCACTCTTGAGCGTTGATAGATACTGTCATAAGCATGAATGACAGCAAGGTTAGTAGTTTCTTTGTAATCATCTTTTTGATAAAGCTATTATAGTTAATGTCTCTGTATTTTTTGCAAAGTTACGAAGAAATATTGACAAACGAGAAGAAAAATAGAAAAAAAAATAAAAAAGACCCACGAAAGTGAGTCTTTTTTAGAGGTGCGTGGCGGAGTCGAACCGCCCTGGCCGGTTTTGCAGACCGGAGACTAAACCGCTCATCCAACACACCATAGTTGTTTTTTATCCCAGTGGATAGCCCTATTAGCGATTTAGCGGGTGCAAAGGTAATAAAATAAATGAAGAATGAAGAATGAAGAATGAAGAATTATGGTTTGTTTTGCATTTTTTAACAAGATAAACGAAAAAACTGTGAACTGTGAACTGTGAATTATGAATTATTTTGTACCTTTGCACTCGCAAAAAAGCAGAGCTTACACGAGCCTGCTGTGCAGACACTCGTTTTTTGCTTCGTGCGAACACGTTTGTCAACAGATTTTAGCGCCTGTGGCGAAATTGGTAGACGCGCTAGACTTAGGATCTAGTGTCTTGCGATGTGCAGGTTCGAGTCCTGTCAGGCGCACAAGTAGAAAATCTAACTATCTGTTTTTCAGATAATTGGATTTTCTATTTTTATTTTTGGTAACATTTTGGCGACACTTTTGGTGGTGGAAGAGTAAAAAGTGTCTATTTATATTTTTTTAAAACTGTGTGCTTGTGAGCATTTCATAAAGACGTGAATTACGTGTGATACACAAAATTTTTGTGGAATGTCTTTATTTATATCTCGTCCGACAAGTCCGACACTCTAAGTTCTTAGCAAGAAGTGTTTTTGTCGGACAAAAACGTGTGGATTCGTCGGACTTGCCTGACTTGTCCGACTTGTCCGACAAGTCGGACACTCCACAAAATCTTTTTGAATTGCTCGCAGGCTTACACTATAATGACGAGATAATGCTATTTCTTTACCCTTGTAAGTTCTATATCACAAGCGGAACTACCTATGCGTTTTGGGTCATAATCCCTATACAAAATCAATCTTCCTGTTTTTCCATTGAACAACTTTATAGTATAATAAGTCATCTCTTCTGCTATTTCATTGTACTCTACCAAGTAACAGCCTTTTGATGGTTTCCCGACTTTTGATTTGTCGTACGATTGCGGAATTTTGTCAGCAAGATAATATGTGTAACGAATCCCCCTTGGACGCCCAACCTTTTGCATAGTCATATTGCGTTTTGTAAAGGTATAGTAAAACTTAAATGCTTTGTTTTCACTTACCTGATTAACATGAAGCCACTTTGTTCCTATCAAAGAAGAGGAACTTATGTATTGTTGGGCATTGCATAGCGTTGCTAACATAATAGTATAGGAAATTATTATAATCTTTTTCATTTGTATGGTGTTTTTTTACCGTTATAAATAAATATATCATGATTCTGAAAATCATCTTTTGGAATTCGCTGTGCTTCTTCAAATCCTGAGGCACAATAATAATAGTCCGTGTCAGAGGCAACTATGGTTACCATGTGTGCTCCCGAATCTGTATCTATTATTCCGAAGACAACTTCACCTTTATCCATGTGTTTATCCACTTCTTTTAAGGAAAAGGCCTCCCTTGTTATATCGCAACAACACCCTGCACAATGCGAGGTGTTGTTTGCTGTATTTTTTTATTTCGGACTCTCTGTAACGTCGCTTATGAGTCCATTCTCTGTGTATATGTATAGCGTAACATCTTTTATAACACTTTCACCATTAGCCATTGGCCAATCAGCCTGAAATGTCATGATGTAGCAACTGTCAGATACTGTGATGTTCATTGTTGACATTATCATTGTATCTCCATAATCGCAAGTTAGGAAATCCATTCCAACTCCATTTGTTAACTCGTTCTCCATGAGCGAAAAGAACTCTGGTGTACAATGACTGCTTACATAATTGCGATATGCAGAATTCTGCCACCAGATAAGGCATGAATCATCGCTCCAGATTTCTTGGTATTTAATGTAAAAATGTTTTAGTTGATTACATTTTGCTTCATTGTAGTTTTCTGCATAACAGGATAAAGATGCTAATACAGTCACTGCACAAAGCAACATTTTAATAAGAGTAGTTTTTTTTATCATTTTCGATATATTTTATAGTTGTTATACTTTCTGTAATCTCTGCCAGGCCCATTGTTGTTTGGTTCAAAAAAGTCGGACACCCATTGTGAACCATTGTACATATGTATGTGCCCTGCGCGGTGGCCACCATGCTGTGCACCTGTTCTTCATAACGGATAAAAGAAGGAAGGTTCTCAACCCCAAATACAGTAGTGAGCAAGTCTGCCCAGAATAGTTGAGACTCGCCTTTTTCATATCCTTTTCCTTGCCAGCGTTCAGCAAACTCAGCAGCAGCTAACGCTATTTGCTTATCTGTTTTCATATTAGATTTGCTTCTATTTTGGGTACAAAGATACAAAAAAAGGATTATATAAGAAACATTTTACAATTTCTTTTTTACATCCACAAAAACCTTCCATGCCTCTTCGATAACGGTAGCCCATTCTGTAAGAGTTCTTACATCAAGTATGAATTTTAGTCTTTGCTCCTTTGGCATGTTCTTTGAATAGAACTGTATAGCTTCATTAAAACTCAAAATCTTTTCTTCGGCTGTTTTCAACTCCTTCAGAGTCTTTAATTCTTCATCAGATAATACTTTTGAAGGTTTGTAATTCAGTGCAGACTGACGATAGTATTGTGACACTGTTAATCCTTTTTTATCAGCTCTTTTTTGTATCTTTAATTTTTCTTCTTCGCTAACTCGGATATCAATTCTGTCATTTCTAAAGTCTTTACCTATAATTGAAAATATATCTTCCATACTATTTTGTTTGTGAGCCTGCGAGCTATGCAAGACGTACATGTACGTACATTTTGTACACACAATGTACGTCTGTATTGTACGTACATGTACGGACACGTACACTTCTTGCTAACACCGCTTTGTTTTGGTTTATAAATTCGTTATAACTATCTAAATATTTTTTGAAAATGCTTAAAGCAATAAATGGTATTTTCTTTTTGCCTGCAGGTATTCATTTACGTCTTTACATTTGGTGTCCTTAAATATGGAGAAACGAGAACGAATATCTATGGCAGAGGGTAGGGCAGTAAGGAGTTTTTTTGTTGCATCGTCACCACCTTTGTCGTTGTCGAGGGAAAGAAAAATTGTATTTTTATAATTTTTCAATGCTTTAACAGCTCGGTCAACGAGCGCAACGCTATTTAGGACTAAATAGTTATGTTTTACATCACCGCAAAGAGTAGCGAATGACAACATATCCATAAAGCCTTCAAACACTACCACTGGAGTATTATTGAAGCGAAAGATAGTAGATATACCTTTGGGCGCATTCGCACCTTTGAAGCCGTTAGCGTTGCCCGTGTACGGTGCACTGCGAAGCTCGAAACCGCCATTGTCATTTTGGAAAGCAATGGCTGTGAGGTAGGCACTGCCATCTTTGCGAAATGAGTAGTGAGCTTCTCGGCAGAACTGCTTGGCATATTCTACATTTATTCCTCGATTATGAAGGTAATCAAGCAGTTGCATAGATTGTAGGCTAACCGTATCGAATACAGCAAAAGCATTGTGCTGACCTCTCCTTTCCTTTGTCCTATTATTTACTGGCAAGGAGGGCTGAGGAAAAGAAAGCGTCTTTTCCCCGAAGCGTGAGCACACTTCACTCACACTGGAGGTATTCCATACCTTCAATGCCAGGTCAATAACACTTCCATGTTCCCCTGTGGCGAAGTCATGCCAACCTCTACCATCGTTAGAGACAGACAGTGAGGGGTGTGCATCCTCACGCCAAGGACACCTATAGAGGTAACCACCAGCAACCTTCTTTGCTGCCTCGCCCAACAGGTCGAAACAGGTATATCGTTCTTTTATTTCAGATGTACTCATGCTTCCTTTTCCTCCGTCTTAACTTTTTTAACATATTTACACGATTAGTGCTTGTTATTTTTATCGAACCTTCCAATATCTTCACAAATATCTAATTATAGCGTAACATGTTGTATGTTAATAATATAATTTGTGAATTTCATTGTGAAGTCTTAGGTCTTTTCACAAGATTAACCATCATATATAAAAAAAAGACCTATAGACTTCACACTTTTCACAAGAATTTCACACTGCTATCACCAGTATTTATGAGGTTTGTGAAATCTGTGAAATTTGTGAAATGGTTTCCTGCAAAAAAATGGCTACACTGTTAACGACTGTAAAAATTCCTTTCGGAACTCATACCATTTTCCAGTAGTAGATGTGCGACTATACTTTTGCACACCGCCCAAATTAGGCATGTAGAGGTCATATCGTTCTTTTTCTTTATCCGTCATTGGTAGGTTCCACCTATCTTTGAGAAGTTGTTTTACAGCTACTCGATCGGTTTTTGTTTTATCGATAGCTAACATCTCTACGATATTGACGACCGAATAACGAAGAACGTCTATATTGAAAGTATCCATAATATCAAGTAGTATTTCGGTTAATTGCTTCTCCATATTGGAACGGCACGCATTCACTATCCTTTGCCAAGCAGTAGTTCTTAGCCGTTCTGGGGAAAACCACAATCTGTCTTCGCACTGGGTGCTTAGTTGTCTATGAAGAAGAAAATCAAGGAAATAAGGTATTTCCTTCTCACATTCGGTAAGGAAGTCAGGAGAACCTGGCACTTTCTTTGGCAGCGTTGGAACATCCCTAATCCATGTACGAGTGTCATCTTCATGGATCACGATAGGAGTATATATGTTGTTTGATGTCATAATGAGTTTTGCGAAGAGAGGCACCTCTTTTCTATCTTTGCCTTTTGCTTCGCTTTGGGTTGAAAAACCTGTAACGAGGTTTTTTATCATGTCGCAGTCGCTATCTTTATCAAGAAGTTTTTCTTCCACAAATACGAGTAGTTTGTTCACCCAAGTGGAGGTGAACCTGCTACGAAGCCCTTCGCTGTTCATACCTGTTGCATTATCACCGAAAACTTTCTTCAAAAAGTTGCAAAAAGTTGATTTTCCAGTGTTGTTCTCTCGGCTAAGAAGGAGAAGAAGGGGTAGCTTCTGCATGGGCTTAGTGTAAAGAATTTGAACATAATCAAGCCCCAGTTCATACTGGTTTTCAAATATATGGTGAAATAACTCGTCAATATGTCTCCAATCAGGTCCTGGCATAGGCTTGTATTTGAGAGGGTGATAAGTATTAAGGTAACGGTCAACAACCAGATTATAATTGAGGTGGTCAGGCCTCAATGTTTCACCATCTAATTTGGGCATTTCTTTAAAAATGGTTTCATTCACAAAGTCTTTGCCATAAGCTCTATATAGGCTATCTTTCGGCCATGGTATATAAATTTCTTCTTTTTCTCCGTCTGCCTTAGTCACAGAGGACAACTTCCTGATTTGGCCGCCGACCTCTATAAATAAGCCTTTTCGATAATCTTCTGGCTTAGCCAGATTCTCTAATTGTTCCTTTGTAAAATCTGTAAAATTCATAGTTTTTTGAAATCTTTTTTTAGATAAATGAATAAAAAACTTGTGATTCAGAAGAATTTTACCTAACTTTGCACTCGCTAAAGATGAAAGAATGTAAAATTCTTCTAATCACTAATAGTCTCAGAGATATATGCTTTGAGGCTATTTTTTTAGGCCTGCATAATGTTAGCCAGTTCGCTTTTTGCGTAAAAAACTTTTCTGCCTAACTTTCTTGGGTGCAGGATGCCCTTCTTTCCCCATTGCCACAATGTAGTCTTGGTTATGTGGAACTGTTTAGCGACTTCTGAAGGTTCAAGATATTCTTCTTTGGGAGTTACTTGCGCCTTCAGTTGTTCTTCTCTCTCACTGATAACCTCCAGAATAACCTCTTTGAGGTCTCTTGCACCAATAACATATTGAACAGGTCGCTCAGTATGCCTTGACATAAAATCACTTAAATTGTTCATATTATTTTTCGCTTTTGATTAAAATTGATGATGCAAAGTTAATCATTTTTTTTTGAATCCAGCAAAAGTTTTAAACATATTTAACGAATATGTGTAAGTTGCTGAAAACCAAAAAAATATACGTGCAAAACTACGTGCAAAACTACGTGCAAAATTGCGTGCAAATTGTAGAGAAAAGTGAAAAATGTAGTAGAATTTTCGTAATATGAGTAAAACTGCGCGCAACCTATATCTTTGAGATGGTCTCTTTGAGAATTTCGTCATCGATTTCTCTATACCTTGCAAATGCGCGGCTACCTTCAACATGTCCGCTCATCTTACCAACGATATTGGGGTCTTTGACCGCTTTATAAGCCGCACCAACGAATGTTCTGCGTGCCATGTGTGAACTTGCCAGATCGCATATTCTCCTGCTCTCAGTTTCTCCCGTCTTGGGATTTCTGACCTGCACAATACGAGTGATATCGCAAATCTCGCAGATTTTCTTTATAGCAATGTTGTATTTTTGTGAAGAAATAAAGGGGAAAAGTCTTCCTTTAGGGTCTTTTCCCTTATATTTCTCAACAAGTTTTAAAGCATGTTCATTGAGTGGTATGCGTGGCTTAACTGGTGCATCCTCATCCTCGGTCTTGTGCGGTACGTACTCCAGAATGCCATTACTTATGTTGTTTTTTGTCAGCCTATAGTAATCTCCAACACGGCATCCAACAAGACACTGAAATACGAAGATGTCTCTTTGGATAGAAAGAGCTTTGAAGTCTGTCACAGGTAATCTCTTTCTAAATTCTTCATCATGTTGAAGCCATAGGCTTTGCAAGTTAGCCTCTGCTATGGCATTTCTCTCTTCCTTAGTAAGGTAAAAAGGAGTGCCATACTTCTCAGAGCCGATTTTGATGCCCTTGAAAGGTTGGTTCTCTATTCGTCCAGTCTCATGCAACCATTGAAAGAATGCTTTGAGTTTCTTCTTTAGTTTGATAATAGTGTTCTCGCCTCTAACTTCTAACTTCAGTTTTACATGCTTTCCTCCTATTTCTGGTGGGTAGTTGCAGAGAATAGGCGCATATTGCATTGGGTAGTCTTTTGCAATCAAAGCCTCATTGCGAAGGAAACTCTCAAATTCTTCTATATCTTCTTTGTGGATTTCCCATACCTTCCACTTAAAGTCCTGTCTCAGGACTTTGTTCTTGAATGCCTCGAATCGTGCTAAATCACGAGACAGAACACGTATAGCTTTCGCATGAAAGTCGGAGAAGTTCTTCCTTTCAATATATTCTTCTATAAGCTCATATATACTTTTCTCTTTCCAATTAGTCTTTTCTATGAAAATGTTTGGATTGTGGAATTTTTTTATAACGCGAGTGAGCCACTGCGAGTCTATTTCTGCTTTGTCAGTTTCAGTGTAGGCTTGCGCTATTGCAATTTTTAGCTGTTCTAATTTAGCTGCCTCCTTCATTTCTCCAAGCAGTTGAGGTGTCATAAAACGCTCCAGGAATACTATTTCGCCAGAAGTGCGTAGAATGTAACCATGCTCTTTAGCTTCCTCAACAGTAACAGATGTTACTTTGTCGGGAATAGATATACCAGCTTTCTTAGTTGCTTCTCTATCCACGAAATAGCGAAAGTGCTTAGGTGAAATCCATACACCGCTTTTGGCGCGGAGATTAAGTCCCCTACAGGGAACGAAACGAATAAGCACTTCGCTTAGTTGTGCATCATTGGTTTTTTTGGAAAGGTTGAAATCTATTTTAGCCATAGTTTTGTATTTTGTTGCAAAGATACTAAAAATAAGTGTCGCCAAAAAGTATTTTTTTGGCGACAATATTGAATTTTAAGAAATATTTAGAATGCGTATGCTTAGAACGATTTGCGTGTAATTTGTTGAATTTCAATCAAATTCGTTTAAAATGGAAAAATATGGATTTCCGTATTATTGTGCCTGTCAGGCGCACGGAATGAAAAAAGAACTCACGAGAGTGGGTTCTTTTTTTTTAATTAGGAATTAGGAATTAGGAATTAGGCTCCGAGCTTTGCTCGAAGAATTAGGAAAAGACTCGACTATTGCGCTTGAGACGGGGCACCAGTTACGGAGCCGCCGAGGTTGCAGTTTTGCAGGATGATGTCGAGAGTGTTCATAGAGGCATAACCAGTTTTAGCCTTGCCCACGTTGACATTACGGAAGGAGATATCGTGAAGGGGTTTCGCCTCTGTGCCCTGCAACACTATAGCAGCTGCGCTGGCGCTGTTGCAGGTTACATCCTGAACGTGAATGTCGTGAACGTCTGTGAAGTGATTGTCATCAGCTCCCTCGCCTGCGTACATGGATGTAATATAAAAGAGGTCTTCCACGTCGCCAAACTTGCAACGGTTGAAGTAGATATTGTTTACGAAACCGCCACGATTAGGGTTGGTCTTGATGTAGAGTCCACGTTTTACGTAGCCAGCATAATCGCAATCCTCCACAAACACGTTACGCACTCCTGCACTCATCTCAGAACCTATCACCACACCATGAAGTCCCTTGAAGTGACAATTCCTTATTATTATATTCTCAGAAGGACGGGCGGCAAGCCATCCGTCGTTGTCGCGACCAGCCTTGATAGCCACATTATCGTCGCCATTATTGAAGTCGATATTCTCAATAAGCAGATTACGAGTCATCTCAGGGTCTATGCCGTCGTTATTAATCAGTTTGGCATCATAGCGCAAGCCACGACAGATGACATTCTCACAGCAAAGCAGGTGAACACACCAGAAAGGACTGTTGGTGATGAATACACCACTAAGGGTAATGTCCTTACAATCGTAGAATTGCATCAGTTGGGGGCGGAGAAAACTTCCTGCACCATATTGGCGTTGACTCACGTCCGTCTCGTCATGATCCTGCTTGCGCAGATGCTGCTGGTCAGCCTTCTGTTTCGCCTTCCAGGTGGGGAAAGTATCCATGCAGTTGCCGTCAATAGTTCCTTCACCTATAATCGCCACATTCTCGAGCTGATAGCCATAGATAAACGGGCTGTAGTTATAGCAGAAAGAACCCTCCCAAGAGGTTTTTACAACAGGCAGATAGTCGCTTGGGTCAGGCGAGAAGAGTAGGGTAGCACCACGTTGGAGTTCGATGGTCACGTTGCTGGCGAGGTGTATAGGACCTTTGACAAACCACTTGCCAGCAGGCACCACGATGTGGAGTCCCTGCATGTATGAGCGAGCCTTCCTGATAGCCTTATCGAAGGCGGGTTTGCAGTTTGTTTTGCCGTCGCCTTTAGCACCAAATGATGTGATGACAGCCTTGCGTTGTGAACTGACAGCATGACGCTGAGACGGAGCTCCACTGATAACGGAAAGAATAGAGTCGCGAAGTATTTGTGAGTCGCTGGCTGATGCGCATAAATGCATTAGAATCAGCGGAATAAGAATGAATTTCTTCATAATGCTTTAAGTAGTAGAAAATATGTTGTTTAGTCTCTTTTGGGCAAAAGTAATTCTTTTCTTTGAAAAATGGTAAAAGAGATAGTTAAAAATGACTAATAGCGGCTTTTTAGAGTTTTTAATTAAATAATTAAAGTATTTCTTCCGTATTCCATTTTTTTTTATTACCTTTGCACACTAATAAAAAATACAACGAAATAGAGATAAAATGCCTGTAATTTCAGTTCGTGGCGTGGAGATGCCAGAATCTCCTATCAGAAAATTAGCACCTCTTGCTGTTGAGGCTAAGAAGCGCGGCACAAAGGTGTATCACCTGAACATAGGTCAGCCAGACCTGCCTACACCTCAGGTGGGACTGGATGCTTTGAAGAATATAGACCGTAACATCCTGGAGTATTCTCCTTCACAGGGCTACCAGTCATATAGGGAGAAGCTGGTGGGATACTACGCTAAGTACAACATCAACGTAACTGCTGACGACATAATCGTAACCAGTGGGGGTTCGGAGGCTATTCTGTTTGCCTTTATGGCCTGTCTGAATCCTGGCGACGAGATAATCGTGCCAGAACCAGCATACGCTAACTATATGGCGTTTGCCATCAGTGCTGGTGCCAAAATCAGGACTATTGCCACGACTATAGACGAAGGTTTCTCTCTGCCTAAGGTAGAGAAGTTTGAGGAACTGATTAACAGTCGCACTCGTGCTATAATGATTTGCAACCCTAACAATCCTACAGGCTATCTATACACTCGCAGAGAGATGAACCAGATACGTGACCTGGTGAAGAAATATGACCTGTACCTGTTCTCTGACGAGGTTTATCGCGAATACATCTATACAGGCAGTCCGTATATCTCAGTTTGTCACCTTGAGGGTATAGAGAATAACACGGTACTGATAGACTCTGTGTCAAAGCGCTACAGCGAATGTGGCATACGTATCGGTTGTCTTATAACAAAGAACAAGGAGATAAGACAGGCAGTGATGAAATTCTGTCAGGCTCGTCTGTCACCACCGCTGATAGGTCAGATAGTGGCTGAGGCTTCGCTTGACGCTCCTGAGGAGTACTATCGTGACGTATATGACGAATATGTGGAGCGCAGAAAGGTGCTCATTGACGGACTGAATCGCATACCAGGCGTTTATTCGCCAATACCAATGGGTGCTTTCTACACTATGGCGCAGTTGCCAGTGGACGATGCAGAGAAATTCTGCCGTTGGTGTCTGGAGAAGTTTGAGTATGAAGGCGAAACGGTGATGATGGCTCCTGGAGCAGGTTTCTACACCACCCCTGGCGCAGGCAAGAATCAGGTGCGTATAGCCTACGTGCTGAAAAAGCCTGACCTGGAGAGAGCCTTAGTGGTGCTGAGAAAGGCACTCGAGGCATATCCTGGCAAAACGATAAAATCCTAACCCTCTGAACTCTTGAACCTTCCATTCTACATAGCGCGACATCTGTATAAGGAGGGCGACAACTCGGAGAAGGTCAGCAAACCTGCCATACGCATCGCCATGCTGGGCATCGCCATAGGCATCGCCGTGATGATAGTATCGGTATCGGTGGTGATGGGTTTCAAGCACTCCATAAGAGACAAGGTGGTAGGATTCGGCAGTCATATAGTAGTGTCAAACTACATGACCCTGCAGACGGCAGACCAGACACAACCTATCAACGCCTCGGACTCGGTGGTGAAGGTGCTGCGCGGAATAAAGGGTGTAAGACATGCTGAGCGATACTCGCAAAAACAGGGCGTGCTGAAGACTGATAAGGATTTCCTTGGAGTGATGTTCAAGGGCGTGGACGAGGGATATGATACCTCCTTCATAGCCAAGAATATAGTAGAGGGCAGAATGCCGAGGATGAGTGGTACGAAGAGCACGAGGCAACTCGTGGTATCGAAGTCCATAGCCAACAAACTTCATCTGCATACGGGAAATAAGGTGTATGCCTACTTCCTTGGCGATGAAGACGTGAAAACGAGAGTCTTTGAGGTGGCAGGAATATACCAGACCAACCTCACAAAGTATGACGATATATACTGCTTCGCCGACCTCTATACCATAAGCAAACTGAACGGGTGGACATGTTCGCCAGAGGAAGGACTGATGGAGGTAACGGGGTGTGAGTTGCTGATAAACGACTTTGACAGCCTCGACGTGGTGGAAGACAGAATCATCGACAACGTGAACAAAACGCTGGACAGCGAGGGAAATACCCTGTCGTCGCTCACCATAAAGGATATAAATCCGCAGATATTCTCATGGCTCGACCTGCTCGACCTGAATGTGTGGATAATACTGGCACTAATGGTCTGCGTGGCTGTGTTCACCATGATTAGCGGACTGCTGATAATAATACTGGAACGCACCTCGGTGATAGGACTGCTGAAAGCACTCGGCGCACGAAACGCTCTGGTGAGAAAGACATTCAGGTGGCTGGCTGTATTCATAGTGGTAAAAGGAATGCTGATAGGCAACGTGCTCGGAATTGGATTGTGCCTGCTGCAACAATATACCGGTTTAGTGAAACTTGATGCTGAGACTTACTACGTGGCAGAAGTGCCAATAGAGATAAACTGGGGCATGATACTGTTGCTCAATGTGGCAACCTTGCTGATATGTGTGGCATCACTGGTATTGCCAAGTTTATTCGCATCAAAGGTGAATCCTGCACAGGTGATAAGAATAGAATAAAAACGCAAATAGGCGTTCGACGTATATAATAATATATAAGGTACATTAAATATAAATGGGAAAGAAATTTACTGAACATAAAGGTCTGAATCTTGTTGAGACCAATAATGCAGTACTTGCAGAATGGGAGAAGAATGACGTCTTCCATAAAAGTATAACCGAGAAGGAAGGCTGTCCGCAGTTTATCTTCTTCGAGGGACCTCCTTCAGCTAACGGTCACCCAGGTATTCACCACGTGATGGGTCGTACCATTAAAGATACATTCCTGCGCTACAAGACCATGAAGGGTTATCAGGTGAAGCGTAAGGCAGGATGGGACACCCATGGACTGCCTGTGGAACTGTCAGTAGAGAAATCACTCGGAATAACCAAAGAGGATATAGGTAAGAAGATAAGCGTTGACGACTATAATGACGCTTGCCGTAAGAATGTCATGATGTACACCAACGAGTGGACACAGCTGACAAACAAGATGGGTTACTGGGTGGACCTTGAACATCCTTATATAACATACGACAACAAATATATAGAGAGTCTGTGGTATCTGTTGAAGCAGCTCTATAATAAGGACCTGCTGTATAAGGGCTACACCATACAGCCTTATTCGCCTGCAGCAGGAACAGGACTGTCTTCGCACGAGTTGAACCAGCCTGGCTGTTATCGTGACGTGAAGGATACTACCGTTACGGCACAGTTTAAGGTGACGGACGAATCAGCACTCGGTATTGCTGCAAACGGCTTATCTCTCTACGTGCTTGCGTGGACCACAACCCCTTGGACTCTGCCTTCAAATACAGCTCTTTGTGTAGGTCCGAAGATAGAGTATGTTGCCGTAAAGGGTAACAATCCATACACTAACGAGGAGGCTATATACATCATAGCAGAATCAAGACTGAGCGCATATTTCCAACCAGAGAAAGATGAGGAAGGAAATGTAACGAAAGAAATAGAAATCCTGTGGCGCGGTATGGGTAAAGACCTCGTAGGTCTGCATTACCAGCAGTTGATGCCTTGGGTTAAGCCTTCAGCACTTGAGGGCGATAAGATAGTAGTGAAGGAACAGGACGCTTTCCGCGTAATTCCTGGTGACTACGTAACGACTGAAGACGGTACAGGTATCGTGCACATCGCTCCTACATTTGGTGCCGATGATGCCAAGGTGGCTAAGGATGCAGGCATACCTTCACTCTTCATTCTCGATAAGGCAGGCGATACTCGTCCTATGGTTGACTTCCAGGGAAAGTATTTCGTGAAGGACGATATAGACCCTGAGTTCCTCAGTCTTTGTGTAAACGAAAGTTACTGGAAGCATTCAGGCGATTACGTAAAGAATGCTTACGACCCTAAATATAATGTTGACGGAAAATATGACGAGAAGGCTGCCAACAAGGATATGGACCTCAACGTCGTCATCTGTCTTGAGATGAAAGAAGAGGGTACAGCATTCAAGATAGAGAAGCACGTGCACAACTACCCACACTGCTGGCGTACAGACAAACCTGTGCTCTATTATCCTTTGGACTCTTGGTTCATCCGTTCTACGGCAAAGAAAGACCGTATGTTTGAACTCAACAAGACCATCAACTGGCACCCGGAGTCAACAGGCTCAGGACGTTTCGGTAAGTGGCTTGAAAACCTGAACGACTGGAACCTCTCACGTTCACGCTATTGGGGTACACCATTACCTATCTGGCGTAACCGCGATACTAAGGAAGAGATATGTATAGGCAGTCTGGAAGAACTCTATAACGAGATAGAGAAGGCTGTAAAGGCTGGCGTGATGGAGACTAATCCGTTGAAAGATAAGGGTTTTGTGCCAGGCGACATGAGTCAGGAGAATTATGACCGCATAGATATCCACCGTCCATACGTTGACTATATCAAACTCGTGGGTAAGGACGGTAGTGTGCTGACACGTGAACTGGACCTTATCGACGTTTGGTTCGATTCAGGTGCTATGCCTTATGCTCAGGTTCACTATCCATTTGAGAATAAGGAACTGATAGATAATAATATCGCCTTCCCAGCAGACTTCATAGCAGAGGGTGTGGATCAGACACGTGGATGGTTCTTTACGCTTCATGCTATTGGTACTATGGCGTTTGACAGTGTTGCATTCAAGAACGTGATATCTAACGGACTGGTGCTCGACAAGAACGGCATAAAGATGTCAAAGCGTCTGGGCAACGTGATAGATCCGTTTGCGTGTATCGGTACTTACGGAACAGATGCCGTACGTTGGTACATGGTTACAAACTCAAGTCCGTGGGATAACCTCTCGTTCGACCCAGACGGAGTGAAGGAAGTGACATCAAGTTTCTTCATCAAACTCTATCAGGCATACTCTTTCTTCACCCTCTATGCTAATGTTGACGGCTTTGAGTATAAGGAGGCTGATATAGAATACAGCAAGCGTCCTGACTTTGACCGTTGGCTGTTGTCAGAACTCAACACACTGGTGAAGGATGTGGACAAGTATCTTGCTGATTATGACGTGACACCAGCAGGACGTCTGATACAGAACTTCGTTATTGACAAACTGTCTAACTGGTACATACGTCTTAACAAGAAACGTTTCTGGGGTGGAGGAATGACTGAGGACAAACTGTCAGCATACCAGACTCTATATACATGTATAGAGACCGTAGCACGACTGATAGCTCCTATCTCTCCATTCTATGCAGACCAGTTGTTCAAGGACCTTAACGAAGTGACAAAACGAGATGAGTCTATCAGCGTACACCTCGCCAAGTTCCCAGAGGCAAATGTGTCATATATAGACACAGAACTGGAGCAGGCTATGCAGGTGGCTATGCAGGTTACTTCTATGGTACTCTCTCTGCGTAAGAAAGTGAAGATACCTGTAATACAGGCTCTGCAGACAATCTCTATACCTGCTGGTGATGCACTCCTGCGCAGTCGTATAGAGCGTATGAGTAACGTGATACTTGCCGAGACCAACGTCAAGGAACTCTCATTCATAGAAGAGGGCTCAGGCATGCAGCTCGTCAAGAAGGTGAAGTGTAACTTCCGAGTGATGGGTAAGAAGTTTGGCAAACTCATGAAGGACGTGAATAACGCCGTTCTTGCCATGAGCCAGGAACAGATAGCATCACTCGAGGCTAATGGCAGCATCAACCTCACAGCTGCAGGTCAGGAAGTAACAGTTGAGGCTGCTGACGTAGAGATAATATCTGAGGACATCCCAGGATGGACCATAGCACAGGAAGGCACTATAACAGTGGCTCTTGACATAGAGATAACACCAGAACTGAAGAACGAAGGTATGGCACGACTAATCATCAAGCGCATACAGTCGCTCAGAAAGGATTCTGGCTTCGAGATAACCGATCGCATCAACGTAGTTTTGGAAAGCAAACCAGAACTGGAGGAAGCTGTAAAGGCATTTGGCAACCATATATCTTCACAGGTATTGGCTAACAGCCTAACCTTTGGTGATGCTTCTAAGGGCTCTGAGCAGGAGTTTGGCGAGCTGACGGCTAAGGTGCTTATAACCAAGAACTAAATCAAAATTATATATCAAACTAAAAAAACATTACTATGGCAGAAATTAAAAAGCGCTACAGTGACGAGGATCTTGCAGAATTCAAGCAGATCATTGATGAGAAGTTGGAACGTGCCCGTAAGGACTATTCTGACATGATGAAGCAGCTCCGCAACGATGAAGGAAATGATGTGGCTGACACATCGCCTACATACAAGGTGCTGGAGGAGGGTTCTACAACACAGAACCGTGCCGAGATACTTGTGTTGGCAGAGCGTCAGCAGAAGTTTATCAAGGGACTGGAACAGGCTCTCATCCGTATTCAGAATAAGACCTACGGCATAGACCGTATGACAGGTGAGTTGATACCAAAGGAGCGCCTTCGTGCTGTTCCTCACGCAACTCTCTCTGTAGAGTCAAAGATGAAGAAGAACCACTAAGCAAAGGTTGAAATATTGACAAAGACGGAAAGTTGTAAAAAAGGGGCTCTGTTGAGTCTTATGGTATTGGCACTACTCGTTATTGACCAGATAATTAAAATTCAGGTTAAGACGAGTATGTGTCTGCATGAGAGCATTAGGGTTACCGACTGGTTTTACATATCATTTATTGAGAATAACGGCATGGCTTATGGCATGTCGTTTATTCCCAAACCATTGCTTACATCATTCCGCTTTGTTGCCTGCTGTTTCCTTGTGTGGTATATACGTAAGGAGATAAAGGCAGGGGCGCGTACTATGTGGCTCGTCCTGTTGTCACTTGTGCTTGCAGGTGCGGCTGGTAATTTGATAGATTGTATGTTCTATGGCTTGATGTTCTCAGGTTCATCATCCTATTACACATCTTTCTTCGTGCCGTTCGGAACTGGCTATGCACCGTTTCTTGAGGGAAGGGTAGTGGATATGTTCTATTTCCCCCTCATCGTGACAACGTATCCTGACTGGTTCCCATTCTATGGCGGTCAACCCTATATCTTCTTCTCTCCAGTATTCAACTTCGCTGATGCTTGCATCTCAGTAAGCGTGATTGCTATAATACTGTTTTGCAGAAAAGAGTTGTTGTTGCTTAATAAACAACTGAATGAAAAGGCTCAGTAGCATACTCTTCATAGTATATGCCCTTGTAGCATGTCGTCCAGGCATTCCGTCGGATGTATTGTCTGAGGGCGATATGGTGGATATATTATACGATATCCATATAGCTCAGGCAATGGCTGAAACTCATGAGGGACTGAAAGATGGGAAGGATGTGGTGGCATTACGCTCTGCCATACTCAAGAAATATGATGTCACTCCAGAGGAATATGAACGCTCTTACCTTTTCTATTGCAGTAATGCAGAATACCTGCAAGAAATATATAATGACCTTTCAGACAGGATAAGAGATAACGTATTAGCTGCTGGCGGTAAGATTCAGGGAATAGAAACAGAAGAGGCTGATTCGGCAAATGTGTGGAACCAGGTGCCATACATAATACTGATGGATAATACACCTTACAACAAGATGTCATTCTCAGTGTCGCCTGACTCTACATTCAGGAATGATGATCGCATCAACTTGCAGTATGACGCCCAGACTATAGTGCAGGACGGCTCATGTGACGTGGTGGCTTGCATGAATGTGTTTTATGGGGATAGCATAGTGACTCAGACAACTCATATCACCAGTAACGGCAGAGGTGTGCTGACAGTCAGCGGAAAGTCTGACCAGAGGAAAATAAGCAAGATTAACGGCTTCTTCATTCTTTCGCCGAACACATCTTCACAGGAAGGTGCTATGCCATTCAGACTTGTAGTGCTGAGTAGGATTAAGTTACTTCATCTCAACAATAATATAAACAAACAGAATGAACAAGGAACAGGAATTGCTTCGCAAGAAGAGTCCAGTGCAGATCAAGAATAAGAAAGCTGCATTCGACTATTTCTTTGTTGATACATATACGGCAGGCATAGTGCTCACGGGTACAGAGATAAAGAGTATCCGTATGGGCAAGGCGTCGCTTGTTGATACGTTCTGTTATATTCATAATGGCGAGATATGGGTTAAGGGCATGAACATAAGTCCTTATTTTTATGGTTCATATAATAATCACGAGGCTCGCAGAGACCGTAAACTTCTGCTTAACAAACGCGAGATTCACCATCTTACCGAAGATACTAAGGCCGTAGGCTATACCATAGTGCCCATCCTGCTATTCATAGACGACAAGGGTAGGGCAAAACTCGATATAGCCTTGTGTAAAGGTAAGAAGGAATATGATAAGCGTGAGACGTTAAAACTCAAGCAAGACAAGAGAGAGATGGATCGTGCTATCAAGCACTATTAATAAGCAAAACTCCTGTGCCAACACTTCTCGACAATGCAGTAAACCAGATATCCCGACTGCCTGGGATAGGACGCAAGACAGCCTTGCGTCTGGTGCTCCACATGCTTCGTCAGGACCAGGAGGATGTTACAGCCCTTGCTGATGCCTTGACTATTCTGCGTCGAGATGTAAAATATTGCAAGATATGCTATAACATTTCAGATACGGATGTCTGTCCCATTTGCTCAGATAAACGTCGTGATGCTACTACTATATGTGTAGTGGAAAACATACAGGATGTCTTGGCTATTGAACAGACCCAGCAGTATAATGGACTATATCATGTGTTAGGTGGAGTGATATCGCCAATGGACGGAATAGGACCTAACGATATAAAGATTAACGAACTCGTAGATAGAATTTCAGGCAACGAGGTCAAAGAGGTTATCTTTGCTCTGTCAAGCACTATGGAGGGAGACACTACCAATTTCTATATATCACGCAGGCTACAAGCTTTTCCTGAGCTTAAACTTTCAGTAATAGCTCGTGGCATCAGCGTTGGTGATGAACTGCAATATACAGATGAGGTGACACTGGGTCGCTCCATACTTAACAGAACACCAATGAATAACTAACTGTGAATTATGAACTATGAACTATGAACTATGAACTATGAATTATGAACTATGAACTATGAATTATGAACTATAACATTACCATACCCGATACAGAACTGCGAAAGGCAGCATCAGAAGGCTCAGAAGCTTTCCTTAACCTTGTTATTGACGAGACACGAAAGGCGATAGGTGGTGAACTGACTGCTGAAAATATGGCGCAGATGTCAAGCGACCAGATAACGCTCGTGGGTTATGCTATCTTGAGAGATGAAGTGATGGATGGAGGTTTTATCCAACTTATATATAATGGTTATGCCCCGTTCTTCTTCCGTAATCCCTTTGATGCAGCAGTGCGTAACTGGGGATTGGTTGACCTTTGTCGCCTGATACGTAAGGTAAAAAAACAGTACATCCGCTACAGGGAGGAGATAGAACATCCTATGACCGATGAGGAGTTTATGGCGCTTTACGAACAGTTGCCAGCGTTTGAAGATTTTGATGATGAATTTGTTACCAACGAGGAGCAATGGACTAATCAGGTAGCAGAGTATGTTGATAACCATCTGACGGACTTTATAAAAATCAGTTAGAGTATTGACTAGTTAAAAAAAAATAAAAAGCAACATACTTGGGCTTATCTTTTGCCTTTTGAACTCATCAGCTTTTGAACTCTTGAACTTTTTTTGTAACTTTGTAGGGAATTTTATTCGAACTTTATTTATTAACAAAACACTTAATATGATTTACACTAAAGAAATCAACGACATGTGCGTCGTTGCTAAAGGTCCTAACCACGGTCCTGCTCCTATTCCAGAGGAGGGTAAGTGGATTCAGGCTAAGGAGATAAAGGATATCTCTGGTATGACCCACGGTATTGGTTGGTGTGCTCCACAGCAGGGTTGCTGTAAGCTTTCACTCAACGTTAAGGATGGTATCATCGAGGAGGCTCTCGTTGAGACTATCGGTTGTTCTGGTATGACTCACTCTGCTGCTATGGCTTCAGAGATTCTGCCAGGTAAGACAATTCTCGAGGCTCTTAATACCGACCTCGTTTGTGATGCTATCAACACAGCTATGCGTGAGCTTTTCCTTCAGATTGTCTATGGACGTACTCAGTCAGCTTTCTCTGAGGGCGGTCTCGCTATCGGCGCTGGTCTTGAAGACCTCGGCAAGGGACTCGTTTCACAGTGTGGCACACTCTATGGCACAAAGGCTAAGGGCACACGTTATCTCCAGCTCACTGAGGGTTATATCACCAAGCAGTATCTTGATGAGGATAACGAGGTTTGCGGTTATGAATTTGTTCACATGGGCAAGTTCATGGATGCAGTCAAGAATGGTGTTGATGCTAACGAGGCTCTCAAGCAGGTAACAGGCACATACGGCCGTACAACCCCAGAGCAGGGCGCAGTTAAATTTATTGATCCACGTAAAAACTAATAGGAGGAATATACAATGGCAATACGTGAAGTAAAATTCGAATCACAGGACCGTCGTATGAAGCAGGTGCTCGCAGCCCTGAACGAGAACGGTATTTCTTCTATTGAAGAGGCAAACGAGATATGTGAGAAGGCAGGTCTTGATCCTTATAAGACTTGTGAAGAGACTCAGATGATTTGTTTTGAGAATGCTAAGTGGGCTTACGTTGTAGGTTCTGCTATAGCTCTCAAGAAGGGTTGTAAGACGGCTGCTGAAGCTGCTGAGGCTATCGGCATTGGTCTGCAGTCATTCTGTATTCCTGGTTCAGTAGCCGACGACCGTAAGGTTGGTATTGGTCACGGAAACCTTGCAGCACGTCTGCTCCGTGAAGAGACAGAGTGTTTCGCATTCCTTGCTGGTCACGAGTCTTTCGCAGCTGCTGAGGGTGCTATCAAGATTGCTGAGATGGCAAACAAGGTTCGTAAGAAGCCTCTCCGTGTTATCCTTAACGGTCTGGGTAAGGATGCTGCTATGATTATCTCTCGTATCAATGGTTTCACATACGTACAGACACAGTTTGACTATTTCACTGGCGAGCTCAAGGTTGTTAAGACCAAGGCTTACTCTAATGGTCCACGTGCTAAGGTTAACTGTTATGGTGCTGATGACGTTCGTGAGGGTGTAGCTATCATGTGGCGTGAGAATGTTGACGTTTCTATCACAGGTAACTCAACCAACCCAACACGTTTCCAGCATCCAACAGCTGGTACTTACAAGAAGGAGCGCATCCTTGCTGGTAAGCCATACTTCTCAGTAGCATCTGGTGGTGGTACTGGTCGTACTCTTCACCCAGACAATATGGCTGCTGGTCCTGCTTCTTATGGTATGACTGATACTCTTGGTCGTATGCACTCTGACGCTCAGTTTGCTGGTTCTTCATCAGTTCCTGCTCACGTTGAGATGATGGGCTTCCTTGGTATTGGTAACAATCCTATGGTAGGTTGTACTGTGGCATGTGCTGTAAATGTAGCATTGGCTCTGAACAAATAATTCGGTAAAATAGTACAATATAATAAGAACACCATGCACGTTTATAGTGTATGGTGTTTTTTTTTGCCTGATTTTGTGTATTTTTTTTTCGTTTTATTTGTCGTTTTGTAAAATAATTTGTAAATTTGTCGGTAAATTTATAAGAGACAACAAGACAACCACAAATATACAAAAAACTCAGAGTTTCCATTTTAGAAACCCTGAGCTTTTTTTATCGAATTGTTTTGTCGAATTGTTTTATCAAGTAATCTTACCCCTTTTATGGTGGGGTGGGGTTATTGATTACATCATACCACCCATACCTGGTGCTCCACCCATTGGCATAGCTGGTTCTGGAGCTGGTTTGTCACAGATTACAGACTCTGTGGTGAGGAACAGTCCTGCTACTGAAGCAGCATTCTCCAGTGCTACACGAGCCACCTTTGCAGGGTCTATGATACCAGCCTTCTTCATGTCCTCGTAAACTTCTGTGCGAGCGTTATAGCCGAAGTCGCCCTTGCCTTCGCTCACCTTGTTTACTACTACAGCACCCTCTACGCCTGCGTTATAGCATATCTGACGGAGTGGAGCCTCGATAGCGCTCTTGATGATGTTGATACCAGTCTGCTCGTCGGCATTGTCGCCCTTCAGACCTTCGAGGGCAGAGAGAGCACGGATGTATGTTGTGCCACCACCAGCTACAACACCTTCCTCAATAGCTGCACGAGTAGCGCAGAGAGCATCGTCCACACGATCCTTCTTCTCCTTCATCTCTACCTCAGAGTTAGCACCGATATAGAGCACAGCTACGCCACCAGCGAGTTTTGCAAGACGCTCCTGCAACTTCTCCTTATCGTAGTTTGAAGTGGTGTTCTCAATCTCTTTCTTGATAGCGATAATACGGTCGGCAATGGTGTCCTTAGAACCAGCACCGCCAGCTATGATGGTGTTATCCTTAGAGATAGTAACCTTATCAGCAGAACCACACATGTCGAGTGTTGCCTGCTCCAGCTTCAAGCCCTTCTCCTCTGATATTACTGTACCACCAGTCAGTATTGCGATATCTTCAAGCATAGCCTTACGACGGTCGCCAAAGCCAGGAGCCTTAACAGCACATATCTTCAGTCCGCCACGCAGACGGTTTACTACGAGAGTTGTGAGAGCCTCAGAGTCCACATCCTCAGCTATGATGAGCAATCCGCGTCCGCTCTCTGCTGCTGGCTGAAGCACTGGCAACAGTTCCTTGAGGTTGCTAATCTTCTTGTCATATATAAGGATGTATGGGTTCTCCATCACACACTCCAGTTTCTCTGTGTCAGTAACGAAGTAGCCTGAGAGGTAACCACGGTCAAACTGCATACCCTCAACTATTCCGATAGAGGTGTCGCGAGACTTGCTCTCTTCAATGGTGATAACACCATCCTTGCTCACCTTGCGCATAGCGTCAGCCAGCAGTTTACCAATTTCAGGGTCGTTATTAGCTGATACTGTTGCAACCTGCTCTATCTTGTCATAGTTGTCGCCTACCTGCTCAGCGTTCTGCTTGATATAATCTACCACTGCGCTCACAGCCTTGTCTATACCACGCTTCAGGTCCATTGGGTTGGCACCAGCGGTAACATTCTTCAGACCCTCGTTTACTATAGCCTGAGTGAGGATGGTAGCAGTTGTGGTACCGTCACCAGCATCGTCACCAGTCTTTGAGGCAACGCTCTTCACCAGCTGTGCGCCAGTGTTCTCAAACTTGTCCTCGAGCTCTACTTCCTTAGCAACGGTAACACCATCCTTTGTTATCTGTGGTGCACCAAACTTCTTCTCTATCACTACGTTACGTCCCTTAGGACCGAGTGTAACCTTTACGGCATCAGCCAGCTGGTCAACGCCTTTCTTGAGTGCCTCACGGGCATCTGTATTGAATTTTATTTCCTTAGCCATTTTTCTGTTGTTTTTATTTTTTGTCGAAATGTTATTACAAAGTCTCCCTTTAAGGGAGATTTAGAGGGTCTTTTACTTGATGATAGCGATAACGTCAGACTGGCGCATCACCATATATTTCTCGCCGTTAAACTCCAGTTCCTGTCCAGCATATTTGCCGTAGAGCACATGGTCGCCCACTTTGAGAATCATCTCTTCGTCCTTCGTTCCATTGCCTGTGGCAATGATTTCGCCCTTCAGTGGTTTCTCCTTTGCTGTATCAGGAATTATGATACCACCGATTTTCTCTTCTGCCTCCGCTGGTTTGATAAGCACGCGGTCTGCTAATGGTTGAATTTTCATTGTCTTTTATGTTTTTAAGTTTGGTTTGTTTTGTTTTGTTTTGTCCGTCCCTCCTTATACTAATAATGTGCCAACGCTGTCATTGCTGACAAACGTGGCACACTATGCCTGTTGCTGTGACATTTCTGTCAGTTTTACCAGCCTAAATCTTGCCAACCCACCTCTCTGCACCATTCGTAATCATACATTCTGGTGTTCATATTAGTGTAGTTGTAGTAGGTGTATATTTTCATAGGAAAGAACATAGACACTCCTCCAAAGGTTTTATCTGACAGGTAGAAACTCCTAAAGTTTTGTGTTGACATAATCATGTCTGATTGAAGGTCTCCACCAAACCAGTCGCAGTACCCTGTCTCGCGAATGTCTCCTGTGTTGGGGTGATGAATCACCACTTTGTCAAATGCTGTTCTCCATTTGCTGTATTCCGTTTCCGACAGGTTATGCAGCATCACATCATTCATGTCATAAAGAATCGGTCTGCCATATCTGCTGCTACCAGTCTTAAAATAATATATGCATGATGTAGCATCGTGTTCGTCTTTTGTAAAAGTGGTAGCTACTTCTAAGGCTTGGCTGTATGATATTGTCTTCAGTGCCTCTTTCGTGATTGTCATCAGATTCTCTATGTCAGCAGTCTTTATGACAGACATACATACGTTGTTTATTTTATAGTTTGTTCTCCAATTTTCCCATAGGTTGTTGTTGCTCTGATAATCGTTTACTATAGCCTTACTGGCAGCCTCTGCATCAGCATAGCCTAAGTATTTTGTGGTGGTTTCGTATGGTGCACCAAAGGATGGTGTCTCACATGTGGCACCGATTATATAGTCGGCACACTTGCGCAATTCGTATGCCACCTCTATGCTCTGCATACAGCAGGCATCAAAGAATATGAACTTTTGCTTTGGCAACGCCTTCATCACCTTTGCCAATACAGGGATGTCTATCCAGGTTACCTTAGACCTGACATTTAGATTGTTGCTGTTATAGTCCGCACCATACGAGTCGGGCTCATTCTCCTCAAACGACACATCAAGTCCGTTGCTGCTATTGGCTATGATAGGTCCGTCGCCATGTCCCCAGAACACGGTGGCATACTCGTTGGCTGGACTGATAGACATCATATCCCTAAACACCTGTAGCATCACATCGGGGTCTGATGAGTCCTGACTGCTATACTCCTTCACCTTCACCATATTTCCGTTCTTCAGGCTGTATATAGTCGGAATGTTAGGGTTGTTTTTCTCATCTATAAAATCAAAATACACCAGCAGGTTGCAGTCTGATGCAAGGTACTTCGAACCATCCACCATCTCCAGCAGGTCTGCAGCAGCCGCTGCATACAGATTGTTCTCGGCATTGAAATACACCATTATGGTTCTTCTGGTGCGAGCATCTTCAGCAGTGCCGTCATCCTTGCTACAGCCTGTCATCACCAGCAGTGACAACAGCAAGTATAATATGTATTTATTATTCTTCATTAGTTCAATTGTTCAAAAGTCTCCCTTTAAGGGAGATTTAGAGGGTCTATTCATTATAAGCTCCGCAGTGTGGGCATTCACCTTTTTTATATATACGTTTGCCACAGTTGCCACATATGTAGTGGTTGGTGTGGAAGGGTTTGTATTTCTTTATGGCAAACCACACATACGCTATGAGCAGAGGGTAGCCTATGTAGTATAGGGTGCTGATAGAGAATATTATGTAGAGCACTCCACACACACCCACCAGTCCTGCCAGGTATATCACGGTATCCTCAAACCTCAGGTGGTGCCTCACATCCTCCACCGTTGCCACACCCACCACCAGCATAGCCCATACCGATGCTACGAATATCGCCAGTATCGGTGGCAGTATGAAGGGGTTGAGCGATGGGTGATAGTAGAAGTGTTGCCATGTGTCAGCCCCAAACATCTGCAGCGAGGCGTAGAACGTAGCCGAGCAAGCCACTATTATGCATAGCAGGGTGGGGTAGAACGATGGTATGTCGCGAAAGTGCACTATTGGTGCATTCCTCTTCTGGGCTGTTCTCATCACATACACCACCACCAGCAGTCCCACTATTATCAGTGCTATCATTATGTGGCTGTCGCTGAATAACATAATAAACTGCGATATGGGGTCGGTAGGCACCACTTTAGGCAGCAGTTCACTCTCGTGTATCCATCCCGTCGAACCGTCTTCGCTTATCAGTTTCACCCACACGGAGTCCACACTGTCTTGTGGCACCATGTGTATGTCCATCACTGCCAACTGCTGGTTGTGTGGTATCGCCAGTGTGTCAGTCTCCAGTTGGCTCACGTGTTCCTCAGGCAGTTGGGCTATCAGTTCTATCGAGTCGTTATGCACTATGAAGTTATAGCCCACGCTGTAGTGGTGCTTCGTGGCAAACGATATGGAGTCAGCCACCATCGCACTGTCCTGCCCGGCATAGGCGTGATGCTCCACCTCAGCAGACTTCTCCCTATAGCATGATGCCACTGACATTATGCCTAATATATATAATATGTATAACAGTCGTTTCAATGGTTTAATAGTTCAAGTCGCGCTTTGCGCTGGTTCAAGGAGTTCAAGGGGTTGTCCTTGTTGTCGTTAACGTTAACGTTCCCGTTCCCGTTCAATACTTCCATCTGGCATTTCGCGCAGTTAAACCTCAGTTGGAATTCTCTGCCGTCGCTCATTCTTATGCTCAGCGGTTCCTTCCATGGAGTCGTCTTGGTATATTTTGAGCAGTAGCCCAATTCGTGCTTCAGGCAGTATCGGCACTGCATCAGCAGTTCGCCTCCCTCGCCCTTTTCGTATGATGTGGCCTCTATGCCTCTCTCCTTGTAAAAATCGATAGCCTTCTTGTTGCTCGCATTCAGCAGGTAGGCATGTGTGGTGCTTGGTGCCTTAGGTTCGGTCTGAGGCTCGTGGAGTGGGGTGGTCTGCTCCTTCTTCGCTGTTGCCACCTTCCTCAGTTTCTTTCTCAGCTCGCCCAACTGACTGTTGGGTATGAAGGGCATCTCCACCTCGCTGTCTATTTCGAAATCGCTGCACACAAACGGTGTGTCACCCAGTTTTGTCAGCTGTCGCTTTATGTTCTCCTCCTGTGGCTTCTGCGCCTGCTGATATTCGTATTCTGCCTCAGCCTCATACCTGTTCTGGTGTTCGTCAGTCATTCTCAGCATCAGTCTGTCGTTGCTCACCCTCAGCGTCATCCTCACCTCTATCTTGCGTTCTGCAGAGGGTTTGCCCAGCAGCGTTTCGAATGCCTGGTCGTGGTTGCGATACAGCATAGTGCCTGGCTTCAGGTCTTCAGGCATGTGCAGCGGAAACAGTCTGTTGCCCTCAGCACGGTTTATGCGAAATCCCACAATCTCCTTATTATCGTTGAAGAAGCACAGTCCGTCGCCATTGCTGAATGCCATCGCTGTTGCCACATTGAATGATCCTGTCGCGTTGCCTCGTCCCTGTCTTATCTCCTTCACCCTGCCCACTGGTTCGCCTATAGCCTTTGGTGTGTCAAAATTCGCCATACCCTGTTTCCGTCCGTTGGCAAAGTAGGTTGTGAAGCTACGGTTAAACGACTTCTGTATGTTTGGCTCAAAGGTGTATGTGCACCTGCCCATCGATGCTCTGCAGTATTTCTCAGGGTGCCTCTTGCATATCTCGTTCAGCCTCTCGCTGTATGCAGCCGTAATGTTCTTCACATAATCCACATCCTTCAGTCTGCCCTCTATCTTGAATGATACAGCCCCTGCATCGGCCAGCCTCTCCAGGTTGTCTATCTGTGCCATATCCTTCAGCGACAGCAGGTGTTTCTGCATTTCCAACGTGTTGCCGTCAGCATCCTTCAGGTCAAACTGCATACGGCAAAACTGTGCACACTCGCCCCTGTTGGCACTTCTTCCGAAACAGTATTGCGAGGCATAACACTGTCCGCTGTAGCTCACGCAAAGCGCACCATGCACAAACACCTCCAGCTCCACCTCAGGCACCTCTTCGTGTATCTGTCTTATCTCGTTTATCGACAGTTCCCTTGCCAACACCACACGCTTGAAACCCAAAGAATGCAGCCACCTCACCTTCTCCGCCGTACGGTTATCCGTCTGCGTCGAAGCATGTAGTGCCATTCTTAAACCATTTTGAACCAGCGAAGCGTTTGAACCTTCTTGAACCAGCGAAGCGTTTGAACCTTCTTGAACCAGCGAAGCGTTTGAACCCTCTTGAACCATCCTCTTCAGGAGCCCTAAGTCCTGCACCAGTATGGCATCCACCCCTATCTCGTTCAGGCGTTTCACCATCTGCAGGGTGTCGTCCATTTCCTCGTCATATATTATGGTGTTCACCGTCACATACACCTTCGCATCATACTGGTGGGCATAACGGCACAACTGTTCTATGTCCTCTATGCTGTTGCCAGCTGCAGCCCTCGCCCCATATCTTGCTGCACCTATATACACAGCATCAGCCCCATGGTCTATGGCGCTAATACCGCATTGCAGGTTCTTGGCTGGTGAAAGGAGCTCGAGATAGTTCATAGTTCACAGTTCATAGTTCATAGTTCATAGTTCACAGTTTACAGTTTACGTTATCGTAGCCCTTTAGGGCGTATCGTAGCGAAGCGTATCGTAGCCCTCATGGCGTATCGTAGTGGCATAGCCACGTATCGTTACCTAATTCTTTCTATTATAAAGTTTACCTCTTCCTGTTTCACATCGATGGTATATTTCCCCACGGGAGATTCAGCAGGGTGGCCGTCAATGCTTATCGGACAGTTCTTCTGTGTCTCTATCTCTATAGCCTTGGCGCGATAGGGTATTATGCGCTTGTGGTTCAGTATCTTGCCGCGAATGAAGAGGTACAGCGCCTCCACCATGTGGTGCAGGGCAGAGTGGCGCACCATCGTTATGTCCAGCAGTCCGTTGTATGGCACAGCGTTAGGCGTCTGTCCATATCCCCATGCGTTGCCCACACACATGGTCACTATGTTGTGGCTCTCCGTCACGTAGTCTATGGTGTAGGTCATGCGATAGAACACCTTCTCAAACAGCATCATCACCAGCGACAGGGCAAACGACAGTTTCCTTGACCAGAACTTCCTTCTCATCTGCAAACGAGTCTTCTGTATGCCAGCCAGCAGACCTATGTTCACGCTGTTCAGAAAATATCTCTGTTTCTTTTCCTGTAACTTGTTGGTGTAGCGAATGCATCCCACATCCACCTTCCTCACCCTGTGCTGTGCTATAGCCTTCACGCTCTCCTCCGTGTTCTGGTAGGTAAAGCCCCAGAAACGTGCAAAGTCGTTCATCACGCCGTTAGGGATTACTCCTATGCTTATCTGGTCTCTTACGGATTTCTCTACCGCCATCAGGCAGTTCACCGTATCGTTCAGTGCAGAGTCGCCACCAGCTATGATTATATCCTTATAGCCGTTGCTAATCATCATCGTCACCAGTCGCTCCACGCTCTGCTGGTCTTCGCTCTGCACCATGTCATATTCCACGTGGTGCTTCACCAGCAGAGCCTCAATCTTCTCCCAGCGTTTCCTCACGCTGGTAAACGGACGGTGATTAGGACAGTATATTATACAGAGCTTGTTCATCCTTTATCCAGTTTATCTTAAATCCTCTGCGCTCCATACCACGAAACCATGTCATCTGCCTTTTGGCAAACTGGTGAATAGCTATCTCCAGTCCCCTTACCATTTCGTCGTATGTCAGTTCGCCTATTACGTATTTCGTTATGAATTTATACTCCAGTCCGTAGTATATCAGGTCCTCAGGTTTTATGCCCTCACTGAGCAGTCCCCTTATCTCGTCCACCATACCCTCCTCCAGTCGGGCATGCAGCCTTCTCGTTATTCTCTCCCTGCGCACCTCTCTGTCCACATCCACACCAATTATCAGCGAGTCAATGGCAGGCGCCTCGCGCAGTGGGGTGGGGTGCTCCATGTTATATTGCTCTATCTCTATCGCCCTGATAGCCCTCTGGCATGAGTCCACATCCGTCTTGTTGTGCATCGCTGAGCCCGTCATCTTCTTCAGTTCCGTCAGCATCGCGGTCAGTTCCTCCAGCGATTTCCCCTTCAGCCTCTCGCGCAGTTCAGGGTTCTGTGGCACAGGCGACAGGTTATAGCCCTTCAACACCGACTCTATGTACAGTCCCGTTCCTCCACACAGTATGGGCGTGGCGCCACGCTGCTGAATGTCGTTATAAGCCTTCATGAAGTCCTCCTGATAGCGGAACAGGTTATACTTTGTTCCAGGCTCCGCAATGTCTATCAGGTGGTAGGGTATGTGCCTGCCCGTCTCAGGGTTCACGTAGTCGCTCAGGTCCTTTCCCGTACCAATGTCCATCCTGCGATACACCTGCCTTGAGTCCGCCGATATTATCTCGCCCCCTATGCGTTCCGCCAGGTGTGTCGCTATCGCCGTCTTTCCGCTCGCCGTAGGTCCCAGTATGGTAATCATTCTCTTCATATCTTTGCAAAGTTACACTTTTTCCAACAAAGTTCCAACTGTTTCGCAAAGAAAATGATAAAATTATGTTGTCCTTTGTCACCTTTTCTTGATTAACAAAAACATTAAAAACCCCTGTCAAGGTCATAAGTCTTTCAGACTCTCGCAGCCCTTCAAGTAACATGGCCTTTATGTGCAAGCACCTAAGTCCATGTCCCTTGCAGT